>JACQVV010000138.1 GCA_016209595.1 Planctomycetota bacterium | reverse complement strand
CCCGCGTCCTTCGCCGCCGCCGCCCTCTCGACGAGGAGCCGCGCGGCGTCGATCCGGGTCGCCATCTCGGCGAGGCGGAAGTCCGCCATCTCCCGGTCGCCGAACGGGTCGCCTTCCGGGCGGGCAGAAAGCAGCGCGATCGACTCCTGGAGCGCGGCCTCCGCGATCCCCACGGCCTGGCTCGCGATCCCGATCCGGCCCCCGTCGAGGGCCGCCATCGCGATCCGGAACCCTTTGTTCTCCTCGCCAAGGAGGTTCGCCGCCGGGACGGCGACGTTCGAAAGGACGATCTCGACGCACTGGCTCCCCGAGATCCCCATCTTCTTCTCTCTTTTCCCGACGGCGAAGCCCTCCGACGCCGCCTCGACGAGGAAGCAGGAGACGCCCTTCGAGGCTTTCTCGGTCTCGCTCGTCCTGGCGAAGAGCACGACCAGGTCGGCGTTGGCCCCGTTCGTCACGAAGGCCTTGGTCCCGCTGATCCGGTAGACATTTCCCTCCCGCCGCGCGCGGCAGCGGAGCGCGGCCGCGTCGGATCCGGAGTGGCTCTCGGTGAGGCTGTAGGCCCCGAGCCACTCTCCCGAGGCGAGCCGCGGCAGGTAGCGCGATTTCTGGTCCTCTGTCGCAAAAGCCACGAGGCACCACGCGACGAGCGAGTTTTGCACCGAGAACGTGACCGAGGTGGAGGGGCAGGCCCTCGCGAGCTTCGCCATGGCGCGGGAGAGAGCGAGGTTTCCCGATTCCGTCCCGCCGTAGCGCGCCGGTACGACGATCCCCATGAGGCCCACGCTCGCCAGGGCTGCCATCTGCTCGGCCGGGTGGCGCCCCGACCGGCTGGTCTCATCGGCCATGGGTGCGATTCGCTCCGCGATCACGCGGTCGAGACGCGCGAGGAGCTCCTCGGTCGAGGGGATGGGGCCGACCTCAGTCATGGAGAAACCTGCCTGCCTCCCGGCACGTTTCCCACGGGCTGCTAGCTCCTTTCGACCGCGAGAGCGACTGCGTTCCCGCCGCCCAGACAGAGCGTCGCCAGGCCGGTCCTCGCTCCACGGTCGGCCATCGCGGCGAGCAGCGTCACGAGGATCCGCGCCCCCGAGCAACCGATCGGGTGGCCGAGCGCGACGGCTCCGCCGTGGACGTTGACACGCTCCGGGTCGAGCCTGAGCTCCCGGACGAGCGCGATCGTCGAGACGGCGAACGCTTCGTTCACCTCGACGAGATCGTACTCGGACGCCTTCTTGCCCGTCTTCGCCTCCAAGTTCTTCGCCGCCTCGAGCGGTGCCATCATCACCCACTCGGGGGCGACGCCGCCCATCGCGTAGCCGGCGATGCGCGCGAGGGGTTCTCCGCCGGTCCTCGCGAGCCGCTCCTCCGAAACGAGGACGACCGCGGCCGCGCCGTCTGAGATCGGACTCGCGTTGCCGGCGGTCACTGACCCTCCTTCGGGCTTGAAGGCCGGGGCGAGCTTCCCGAGCTTCTCCGGAGAGGAGTCCGCGCGGGGTCCCTCATCGGCGGCGAAGAGCGTTCGGTCTCCCTTCTTCCCCGGGATCTCGACCGGGACGATCTCACCCGCGAACTTCCCGCCCTTCGCGGCGCGGATCGCGCGCTCGTGGCTCGCCGCGGCGAAGCGGTCCTGCTCTTCGCGCGCGATGCCGTACTTGCTGGCGACGAGTTCGGCCGTCATTCCCATGTGGAAGTCGTTGTAAACGTCCCAGAGGCCGTCGTGGACAAGCGAATCGAGGAGCTGGGCGTGGCCCAGGCGCGATCCCGCGCGCGCCTGCGGCAGGAGATAGGGGGCGTTCGTCATCGATTCCTGGCCGCCCGCGACGACGCACTCCGCGTCGCCCGCCCGGATCGCCTGCGCCGCGAGCGCCACCGCCTTGAGGCCCGACCCGCAGACCTTGTTCACCGTAAGGGCCGCAACCCGGTCCGGAAGTCCTGCCCCGAGGGATGCCTGCCTCGCCGGATTCTGGCCGGCCCCGGCCGCGAGGACCTGGCCCAGGATCACCTCGTCCACCGTCTCGGGATCGACGCGCGCCCGCCTCACGGCCTCGCGGACCACGATCGCCCCGAGTTTCGCGGCAGGGAAGGAGGAGAGGGCCCCCTGGAACTTCCCGATCGCGGTCCTGGCCGCGCTCGCGATGAAGACTTGACGCAACGTAACCCCCGAGACGGAAATGGTTTGGTGACGACCGTGCTCAACTCGGCACGGAATTATAGGGGGTCTTGCCGCGGGGCGTCAATCGCGGCGAGCCAGCGCTATCCCGCGAGCCCCTTCGACGATAGGATCGAGCGCACCCAGTCGAGCTCCTCCGGGGGAAGATCCGGGGCGGGCGGCGGCCGCCGGTAGTCGATCCGCCGGGCGTACTGGCCGCGGTCGTAGATGAAATCGAAGAGCTCCTGCAGGTCGAGTTCGATATCCGGGTCGGGAGAGACGAGCGGCACCTGAATCGGGGGCAGCCGATCCGCCAGGCGGATCGGCCAGATTTCCCCCACGGGACGTCTCTCGGCGCGAGAGAGGTGGACGTAATAGGTCGCCTCGGGGAGCGGAACGGGAAAGGGAGGCCGCTCGCCGGCGCGCAGGAGATCGACTTCGATCAGGTTCGCCTCGGAGTGCAGGAACTCGCGGCGCTTGGCGAGATAGGCTGTCCTCATCTCCGCGCCGCGGGTCTTGTTCGCGGGGGAGAGGAACTCGATCGCGGTGACGAGCTTCTCGTCGCCGGCCGTCCGGATCTCGATCCGGCTTTCCTTCATCTCCTCCTCGAACATCGTCTGCTGAACGACCGGGGCGGCGATAGCCGTCCCTCCACGATGGGAACGGGTCGGTCTTTTCCGATCGATGATGGCAAGGTCGGGGTAGTAGTTTCGGAGCCCCGGGTCTTCCCAGGTCGCCACGACGACTCGATCGTCGAAGGTCGCATAGTAGCGTGCCGGGAGCTTGTCGCCGACGAAATGCGACCCCTCGACGGCAAGCCTTCCATGCACGCTCGGCCAGAACAGCGGCCCCTCGATGTAGGGATCCATGCCGGGGAAAGGCGAAGGGCTCATCGCGACCTCCTCTCGCTCCCCGTAGTCTACTGCATACCGCTATTCCCTGGGCGCCGCCATCTTGGCGGCCTTCTGGCCCCGGTTGGAGTAGAAAAGCCCCGCGCCGGGGAGAGAGTCGAGGCGGAGGAATTGCGCCTCCTCGCCCGTCTGGGCGTCCATCGGTCCCGAGCGGCTCGCGAGCGATTGCTCCGTGTACACCGGCCCGAACCACTGCCGCTCCATCGACACGATCGACGCGAGCGGCACGACGAGCTTCTCCGGCCCCATCGCGAGCGCGAGATCGAGCTCGTCCTGCTTCAGCACCGAGACGAGCGAGGTCCCGGTCGAGAGCGTGACGCGCCACTTCTTCTTCTGGTCGTCCAGGGGGTCGAGCTTCTCGATTTCTTCGAGATACGGCCGGAACGTTCCGAGGTCGCTCTCAAACTCCAGGCGGGTGCGGGTCACGTCGACGAAGAAGTCGTCGCCGTCCTTCGTCTTGATGCGGAACACCGACTCCTCCGGCCAGATCTCCTCGCCCCGGAACTGGAGCCGGGCGAGTTTGACGATCGGGACGTCGATCGAGTACTCCTCGCCGCCGACCTCGAGGTAGACCTCCACCTCGGGCTTCTGCCACTCGCCCGTGAACTCGCTGCCGTTCCGGAGCCAGAGCTTCACGAGGTGGCCCGAGGCGTCGACGCCCGGACCCTCGAGGGGACCGAGCTCCCCCGCGTGCTCGGAGTCGAACCCGAGCTCGCCAAGGCCCGTGTCGAGCGTGATCGTGCGGGTTGTGAGCCGGCCTACGAGGACCTGCTCGTCGACCATCGTGATCCGGACCTCCGGCCCGGGCTCGGCACAGCCGGCGGCGAGGAGGAGGGCGAGGGAGAGACCAGCGGAGAGGGGGCGCGTCATCGAACGGTCTCCTTTTTCCAGCGGGACGCAAGAGCCTACCACGCTCGTGTCACGGTTCGGTCACGGCGGCCAAGGGCCTCGATCTGTCGCCCGAGTTGTCACCCTGTGCGCGACCCCTGGGTTATGCTTGGGACATGACACGATCCAAGCAGAGTCGGTTCGACAGGCTGGAACTCTTCGTTCCCGAGGGCGACCGGAAGTCCAAGACGACTCCCGTCGACCTGCACGACCGGTGGGTGGTCGAGCTCCTGCGGATTTGCGCCGACCTCTTCGGCGGCGGCACGGCCTACGGGCGAGGAGTAGGTGTCTGGAAGGGCGGGCGCGACACCCACTGGGACCGGGTGACCGTGATCGAGGTGTGGCTCGCTCGTGGAATCCCCGGTCGCCTTGGGAGGTTTCGCGAACTCCGAAGCCGCCTCGCCCAGATGGGGCGCGAGCTTCGGCAGGAAGTCGTCGCGTTCGTTCTGGAAGGCTACATGTACCGGATCCCGATCGTGGAGAGGCTCCCATGAAGAAGACGAATGCCCAGCTCCTCGAACAGGTCTTCCGGGAGGCGGGGTACGTCGTCCTGCACCCCGGCGATCCTCTCCCGGAGAACCTGGACGGCGCGCGCGCGAAGAAGAAGAAGAAGACAACGAAAACGACTACAAAGGATGGGCCCAAGGCCGCCAAGCCGGCAGGCAAGAAGGCCGCTAGGAAGGCTCGCCCGGTCCGGTAGCTTCGGCGGCGCCGGCCGCGCGTGCTATCATGCGCGCGCTTGATCACGGGGCTAGTCATCGCGCTCGCCGCCCCCTGGGCGGCCGCATTCTTCTACTACCCGGCGCTCTCACGCAGTCGGGGCGCGAGGATTGCCGCGCTCCTCGTCCTCGCCGTTCCCGCGCTCGCCGCGCCGCTCGCCGTGCCGCGCGAGCACTCGTTCGTCCGCTTCCTCGTGGCGACTCACGCCGCGATGTTCGTCGTCGGTTTCTGGGACCTCCACCGCGGCCTGCCGAGGACGGGACGGCCGCGGTTCGCCGACTACGCGCGGTTTCTGCCCCATCCGTTCCACTTCGTCTACAGGAAGATGGGGGAGGAGCCCGGTCCGGGGCGCGCCGCGAACCTCAAGAGGCTCGCCCGCGGTCTCGCCGAGGCCGCGGCGGGAGGCGTCCTCGCCTGGGCCGCGTTCCGCTCGGACCTCTCCAGCTTCGGCCTCCTCGTCGAGCACTCGGCCAAGCTCCTCGCCGTCTATCCGGTTCTCGACGGTGTGATCGTCGCCACGGTCGCGCTCTGGCGGCTCGCGGGCTGGCGCTCGCTCGACGTCTACCGCGAGCCGATCCTCGCCCGAACTCCCGCCGACTTCTGGCGGCGCTACAACCGGCCGATCGGGCAGTTCCTCCTCGAGGATGTGGCGAAGCCCGCCGGGGGCTACCACGCGCCGGTCCGGGCGACGATGGCGGCGTTCCTCGCCAGCGCGATCCTGCACGAGTACCTCGCCACAATCGCGATCGGACGGGTCCAGGGCTACCAGACCGCGTTCTTCCTGCTCCAGGGAGTCGCCGTCGCCGCGACGCAGCGGGTGAAGCCGCGAGGGCTCGCCGCGATCCCCTGGGTCTTCGGCACGATCCTCTTCAATCTCGCCTCGCTCCTCCTCTTCTGCGCCAGCGTGGACCAGGTCGTCTCGTGGTACGACGGGGAAGGGATCCTGCCGTGACGGGCGCGCGGCCCGTCCCTCTGGCGCTCGCCGCCGCGCTGCTCCTCCTGGGCGCCGGGCGTTCGCCGGCGCAAGACCTAGACGGCGAATGGCTTTGGGAAGGCGTGGGCGTCGTGATCGTGACGGGCGAGGGAGAGGGATGGCGCCTCCAAAGCGAGGGTCTGGACGCCGTGGCGCAGGTCGATGGCGGGAGGCTCCGTTTCGAGGGGCGCGCGGGGCCGAAGAAGGAGCTCCGCGCGTTCGACCTCGCGCTCGGCGAGACGGGCGGCGAACTCTCCGGGAGCTGGCGAACCGCTTCCGGAGCCGAGGGCGGCGCGCTCTTCTCGCGCCTGGAAAGGATCGACGTCGCGCGCCTCGCCCGGCTCTACCGTGGCGAGTTCGGTTCACCCACACGGCGCAGGGTCGCGTTCGAGATCGGACGGCGCGACCGGGCCGGAGCCACGGCCGCGATCCTCGCGGCGTACGGGGTCGAGCGGATGGCGGTGACGCTCGACGAGACGGAGCTCGATCGCCAGACTCGCCTCGGCGGGGTTGTTCCCTTCCCGGCGGCCTTCCTCTGGGCCGTCGAGAGCTTTCTGGAGGACGACCGCGACGCGGAGTCGCCTCTCGCACTCGTCTTGGAGGACGCCTTCCGCGACGAGGGGGTCCCCTTCGCGCTTCCCGTTCCCGCGGCCGTTCGCCGCCGGTCGATCGAGCTCGTTGCGAGCCACGCGAACCGGGGTGAAATCCGGCTCCTGGCCCTAGACGAGGAGCCCGAAGGGCAGGAGTCGGCGCGCGAGAACTGGATCTTCTCGCTCGACCTGCCGGAGCTCTCGGACCATGGCCACTGGGCGGTGGTCGATCGCGCCGGCGAGAAGCCCGTCTACAACTACGGGTTCAACTGACTCGGCGGCCAGGGCCTGAAACCTCGTTCAGCGCGCGACCGCGAAAAGGTCGTCTCCCGATACGCGCTCCACGACTCTGAGAGCGCCTCCCGGAGCTCCGAGGCGGCCGAGGAGGATGTCCCCGTTGCGGCAGGACCCGCTCGTCAGGATGAATAGCGGTTCGCCTCCGGAGTCAACGACGCTCCGGATATCCCACCCTCCCGCGGGCAGTGTGTACGTGGAGACTTGACGCCATTCGCCGGCCGCGCGCTCGAACAGCGCAGTAGAGGTCGCGGCGCGGACGCGGCCGGGGCCGATCCGCACGTGGCTCGCCCACCTGTGCGCCGTCTGAAAGTCTCGATTCAACTCCCCCCACGTTTCGAAACCCGTTCCTTCGAGCCACGTCTCCATGGGGCCGGTCGCGAGGCCTCCGCTGAAAAGGGCGTCTACCGAAACGACGCTCCCGGAGTCGGGGAGTGCCGACGAGAGAGTCTCGACCGTGGCAAGGTCTCGCTCCTCGATCCATCGTTCGCGCTCCCCGACCAGGACCAGCGACTGCCGCGTGAGGTAGAGCGTCCAGGGGCAAGCCGAGTTTCCCCCGGCCACCGCGGAGATGGCCGCGAGTCGGTCGCTTTCGAGTCGAAGGATCAACGGTCCGGACCCTTCATGGACTTCCGGGCGGCTGGAGTAGTTGACCTCCCGGTACGTCATCAGGTAGACCCAGGTTGTCGAGCCATCCGACACCGCCAGCGGCGAGTAGCCGTCATACCGGATGTATGAGGGCGGCAACTGGAGGTAACCAGCGACCCCCGCGAGAAGAAGTCCGACGAGGACCGCAAGGACGACAGCGAACGTGGGGCCGCCGTGGCGTGCCATGTGCGCCATCCTTCAGCCGGCGCGAGCCTGGAGGCAGAGACTCGCGACGGCCGCGCACAGTCCCGCCGTGACCCGGGCGAGGAACCGGTAGTCGAGCGTTCCCGGCGTGTCGGATGCCTGGTGGTAATGCGGGTTCCGGAGGAACGACGTGTCGGTCACCATGAGGGCGGGGAGGCCGAGGTCCCAGAACGGGCTGTGGTCGGAGAGCCGGGTTGTGCAACCGGGAACCTTGGTAACACTTTGGACCGGGAACCTGGGTTACACATTTGAGCTGTCGGGTGACGAACTCGCGATGGTTTAGTGACAGTTGTCCATGACGTCGCTACATGGTGTTGTCTGTGGAGTGGCAGCTCT
>JACQVV010000137.1 GCA_016209595.1 Planctomycetota bacterium | reverse complement strand
GCCTCGTCAAGAGGATCGGCGAGGAGGCCTTCGTCGGCCCCGAGGGCCTCCTTGGGAGGATGGCGGCGGCGGGGTACGGGGTCTTCCCTCCGGTGGGCAAGCCGTTCGGCGACCCCGACGAGGACCCGCGGTTCAACGGCGGGTTCACCGTGCAGGCGTACAGCGACGACGAGAAGGGGATCGACTCGATCCAGCTCGAATTCGGCACGAAGCTCCGCACCGACGAGAAGCGGCGCGAGAAGCTCGTCAAGGACCTCGCGGAGGCCATCGCGGGCTTCTACAAGGACGCGCTGGCGAAGTGACCAAGGCGGCCCGAAAACACCGCGGGCGCGGTCCGAGGACCGCGCCCGCGTCGGATGTGTGATTCGGGACCCGTGCGTCTAGAAGTCGAAGTCGATCGTCACCATCGCCGTGTGCGTGAGGAGGGTTTCGCTGCCCAGGTGAGCCGCCTCGTCGCCCACCCAGCGGTTGTCGCCTTCCGAGGCCACGAGCACGATCTCCGGGTTGTCCACCGTCGCGGCGTTGAACCAGGCGCCGAACAGGTACGAGGCGCCGATCCGAATGCGGTCCGACACGCGGATCGTCAGGCCCGCCCGCACCTCGATGCGCGGCGCGAACTCGTCCTCGTCGTCGTCCACCTCGATCGTGCTGATCGTCGTGCCGCCCGCGCCGGGGACGTTCTGCTCGCCGTCCAGCTCCGAGCTCTGATAGAGCAGGTAGCCGTCGAAGCCCCCGACGAAGCTGATGCAGTCGCTGAACGGGTGCGTGAGCTCGGCGCCCAGCTTCGCGCCGCCGTAGAAGGAGTCCACGTCCTCGTCGGTCTGGATGATCGTGCCCTCTCCGAGCCCGCCGCCCTGCGCGCGGCCGACGACCTGATAGTCGAACTCCTGGTTCACCGCGCCGAAGGCCGGCCCGAAGATCAGGCGGATCCGGTTCTCCGCGGCCGGGTCGAGCGTGATGGCGAGGTCGATCCCGCCGTCGTAGATCTGGCTCTCGTAGTCGAGCTCGACCGCCGCCGTGCGGAAGCGAGTCCCGTAGATCCCGGCGCGGAGCGGCCTGGCCCCGCCGCCCACCGTCAGGCCGGCGTCGAGGTAGGGGACCCAGAAGGCCGGCGAGGCCACGCCGTCCGTCCGGGCGAAGTCGTCGTCCTGCTCGAAGAGCGTGAACGAGAACCGCGCGGATGCGGAGAAGGTGTCGGAGAAGGCGTTGCCCAGATAGACCTCGCCGCGGCCGCCCCACCCCTCGATGTCGAACTCTTCGGGGTCCTGCGCGCTCGCGTTGGTCGTGCCGGCGTCATTGGAGTCCGGAGCGACCTGCCCGTACTCGAAGCGCTCGCGGTCCTGCCAGGTGGCGCCGCCGCGAAGCCCGCCGAACAGGCCGGGTTCGTTCGCACCCTCGCCGAAGGCGAGCCCACACCCCAACGCCAGGATGGCGCCGACGAGGAAAACGTACAGAGTACGGACCGACATGGCGTAACCCTCCTGTATCCCTTCCCGGTGACGGACGCGAGAAGCGGGGAGATTACTCGGACCCCGCGGGTAGCGCAAGGAGAATCCCAAACTCAGGGGGGCCGATGAGGCACGAATCGGGGCCTCATCCCGCGCCTCGAGCGTGCGCGGTGGCGACCCCGCCCCGCGGAGTCCGAGCCGTCCTATTCTGGCGACGGCTCCCATGACAGCAGCTCGACCCAGTTATCGGCAGAGCCGTCGAACGTCCCCTGGCGCCAGAGGTCGAGGTGGAAGGCGTCCACGCCCGTCGATTGGCCGTAGGTGGGGTCGATCTGGAACCAGCCGACGCCCGGCCCGCCGTGGACCTCGACCCAGTGGTGCTGGCCGAGACGCTTCGACCCGCCGAGCGAGATCCCGCCGATGGTCCGGGCCGCGACGCCCCGAGCGCGGAGAAGGGCAATCGTGAGGCGCGAGTAGCTCAGGCAGTCCCCCACCCGCCCCTGGTGGGCCGCCAGCGCCGAGACGAGCTGCGTCTCGTAGCGCATCTCCCCGTGGACCCACTCCGAAGCCAGTC
>JACQVV010000012.1 GCA_016209595.1 Planctomycetota bacterium | reverse complement strand
GGGCGGCCGGGAGTTCCGCGTGCTGGTGGACGCGGAGTCCGTGGACGACGAGAAGGCCATCCAGCTCGCCCGGAAGATCGGGCAGAAGCTCGCGCAACTACAATTGCAATCGCCGTTCCCGGGGCAGATGAAGATCACTCTGATCCGTGAGAAACGCGTTGTGGAAATCGCCAAGTAGGGCGGGGGTTTATCCCCCGCCGTGCCAGGAAAGGGATACCGAGATGTATCGACCTGTGCTCGTCGCCGTTCTCGTGCTCGTCCTCGCGGGCTGCCACGAACCGTACGCGCAGATGCCCGACCCGTCGGAGCCCAAGGACCATGTCGCCTTCTTCCACGAGCTCGACCACGAGCTCAAGACCTGGGAGAGGCTCCTCGCCGAGGGGCGGGGCGTCGAGGCGATGCACCAGAGCCGGCGGATCGGCTGGATCGTGCGCATGAACCGGCCCTGGCTGGTCGACGCGCTCGCGGTGGACCCGATCGACCCCGCGAACCGGGTCGCCGGAAACGAGAGCTTCCAGGCGGTCGCGGCGGCGGCCGTCGGCTTCTCGAACGACGAGACTTTCAACGCCCAGCTCCTCTCCTGCCTGGACAGCCGGGACCCGCGGGTCGTCGCGAACGCCCTCACGAGTCTCGGGCACCTCCGCTACGCCTACATGGATCCGCGACGGACCGTTTCGTACTTCCGGTCGGAGGACCCGGCCATCCGCGCCGCCGCGGCGTTCTTCCTGGGGCGCACCATGACCGCGGGCGCGGACGAACACGTCCTGGGGGCGCTGGTTCTCGCGACGACCGACCCGGACATGCGGGTGCGTCTGAACGCCACCACAGCGCTCGGCGAAATCGGCGACCCGGCCGCGGTACGGGCGCTCGCCGACCGGCTCGTGACCGATCCCGACCGCAGAGTCCGGTTGGCCGCTGCGCGGGCGCTCGGCATGATCCCGGGCGATGAAGCGGCCGCCGCGCTTCTCGCGGGCCTCGACCACAACGCGGACGAGGACGTTCGCCTCGAGATCTTCGCCGCTCTGAAGGAGGCGACCGGAGAGGCCCACGGGCGGGACGAAGGCCGCTGGTGGGCCTGGTGGAACCAGCACCTCGCCCAGCGAGGGACGGGAGGTCCCCTCGTGCAGCCCGAAGACTGGCCGGGTGGCGGGCGGAGCGTCCGTCCGGAGGACCTCGGCACGCATGTCGGGAAGCCCACTCCGGGCCCCGGCCCCGGACCGGGCGTCGAACCCGGTCCCGGGGTCGAACCTGGCCCCGGCCCGGGCGTCGAACCTGGCCCCGGCCCAGGCGTCGAACCTGGCCCCGGCCCGGGTGACCGTCCCGGCCTCCCTCCCCAGGGGACGGCGCTTCGCGCCTTCTACGACCTCGAGTACGGAAACCCGCAGGAGATCGTGGCCGCGAGCGAGTTCCTCATCGCGCTCGGTCCTCAGGTCCTCCCCGAGGTCTTCAACCGGCTCTCGTCCGCGGAGGAGGTCTTCGCCCTGAAGCTCCTCCGGGTCGTCGCCGGGATCGGAGACCCGTCGAGCGTCGAGTCGCTCCGGAAGGTCTTCGAGCGCCCGAACATGCTGGTTCGCCTCTCGGTCCTTGAAAAGGTCTGGGGACTTGCCGGGCCCGGCGGGCGCGAGTTCTACGAGGCGGCCCTCGCCGATCCGTGGGCGAAGGTCCGGCGGGTTGCCGCCGATTACGCCATCCGGTCCGGATCGACCGCGGGCATCCCGGTCTTCATCGACGCCCTGGAGAGCGACGAGCTCCTGGTCCGCCGGGACGCTCTTCGGGTCCTCTCGCAGACGACCGGGCAGGACCTCGGCTTTCTTCCCGAGGCGGAGCCCGCGGCGCGCAAGTCGGCCGTGGAACAATGGAGGCGGTGGTGGGACGCGAACAAAGACACGATCCGGCTGCCGCGCTGATACGGGGCAGGGTCGCGGCACTACTCCTCGCGCTCTGGGCCGCGACGGCCGTCTCGGCCCAGGGCGGGGACGGCCTCGAGGAGGAGGACGCCCTCCGGCTCCAGTTCGAGAGGCTCTCCTTCTACCTCGAGTCGGGGGACGAGCTCGAACGGGAACGCGCGGTCGCCTCCCTCGTGGAGATGGGCCGGTCGATTCTCCCGTGGCTCGAGACCAAGATGGCAGGAAAACCGCCGGAGGTGGTCGAGCGGTGGCTCCGCGTGAAGGCGGAGCTCTCGCGAGACGAATTCGAGGGCGCGACGCCCGGTTCGCAGGAGGATCCGGCCGCGAACGAAGGGTTCCTGGAGGCCTATTTCCGCGGGCGATTCGAGCAGGCGCGCGAGCTCTTCCGCCAGGGACAGTTCGAACGCTCGAACGAGATCGTCTCCGCGATCCTCGCCCTGGAACCCGCCCTCCCCTTCCGCGAGGAGCTCCTCGCCCTGCAGGCGGATCTCCGGAGCCGACTGGTCTTCGCCGGCTCGATCTCCCCGCGGGCCCGGCCCGACCGGGAGTTCTACAGCTGGGGGGACCCCGTGGTCCTCGATCTCGTGATCGAGAATGTGGGACAGGGCGACTTCGCCTTGGCCGCCGAGCACGAGGTGAACGGCGAAACCTCTCGTTCCGCGGTCCACGTCTCGGTCGAGATCCTCCAGTACGATCTTTCCGGAGCCTCGAGGAAGAAGCGCGTCGACCTCTCGGCCCCCATCGAGCGCGACGTTCGCATCCGCCCCGGGGAGCGCTGGTCCGGCTCGGTCGAGTTCGATCCCTTGCCGCTCAAGGAAAGCAGGCTCATCGCGGCGACCGTTCGCCTCCAGGCGCGCCTGGTCGTCGTCCGGGTCCTCGAGGGAGGCCCCGTCTCTCCCAGCGGCATCCCCTTCCTCCCCGTCACGGTGACCGTCCTCCCCTCCGACCACGCGAAGCTCGCCGCCGACCCCGAGGCAAGCCTCCTCGGAGCCATCGAGAAGGAGGAGCGCGTCCACGCCTTCCTCGCGAGCTTCCTCGTTCCCCGCGGCCGGCTACCCCTCCTCGTCGGCGGCATGATCGAGCGGCTGGAGGGGGAGGACTCCGAGATGCGGGAAGTCCTTTGCGGCATCCTTGCCCGCTGGACCGGCGAGCGTGGCCTGGGCACGTCCCCCGACAACTGGCGCCAGTGGTGGGCCGCCCGCAAGGAGTCCTGGCTCCCGCCGCGGGAGGACTGAGAAGAGAGGAGCCGGGGATCCTCGTTAGTCCCCGTCGCCCTCTTCCTCGACGTCCTTCTCCTTCTCCTCCTCGGGCGCTGGCGTCGGCTTGGGCTCGAACTCGATCCGCACGAGCTTCATCGCGGGCTCGAGGGGGCCGACGGTTTCGGCGGCACGGCGGCCGGCGAGATTCTGCGCGGCCGTCGAGACGTCGCCTGAAGTCCGGGCGAAGGGGACGTGCGAGCTCATGTAGTCCGGGAACGGCTCCCCGACCACGAGATCGAAGACGGCGCGCCCGGAGTGGAGGTTCGGTTCGGGGGAGTTCTCATGGAGGTAGAGCCCCACGAGGTTCCACTCCTTCTCGATCCCGGAGGGCGTGGTCTGGCCGGAAACGCTGTAGCCGAGCGGGTCGTTCCCCTCGTCGTCCGTGGCCCCGAACCGGAGCACGCTCACCTTCTTCTCGGTGGCGTCCTGCTTCACGGTCGCGACCGCGGCGAGGATGGGCCTCCCGGCGTAGTGGGATGGGTCCTGCGAGGCGAGGGTCGCGACCTGGATCGCGGCCGCTAGCCCGGTCGTGGGAAGGAACTTCAGTCGGATCGCCTGCTCCTCGCCTGGGCCCTGGGCGGGAGCGGCGACGAGGATCATGGCGAGCGTCTCTTCTTCCTGGTCTTCCACTTTCCCGGGCAGGACCACGAAGTCGCGCGGCTCGGTGGAGAGCTCCTTGTCGAGAGCCCAGCGATAGGTCGCGGAGATCGTGTAGGTCCCGGCACGGATCGCGGGAAAGGAGAGGAGCGGGAAGTCGGCCGAGCGGTGGGCGTCGATCGCGAGTGGAAGGAGGGCGGACTCTCCCTCGCCGTGGATGCGCCGGATCTCGACCAGCTCCTCGGGCTCGTTCTCCCGTCCGGTGTTCCTGGAACGGTACTCGATCGTCAGCGAGACCGACTCCAGATCGAGCACGGGCTCGCGTAGGTTCTCGAGCTTCTCGCCGGTCTCGTTGGTGACCGTGAGGCCGAGTTCCCAGATGTCGCCCACGTGGAGGACCTCGGACTTGCTCGAGAGAGCGACCGTGACGGGGTCCGATGCGACCGGGCCGGAGGAAGGCTCGGTCAGGGCGAGGCCGAGGCCGATCGCGGCGGCCTCGGCGACGAAGAAGATCACGAGGGCGGTCTTGATGCGCCGCTTCATGGGCGGAGTTCCCCAATGGGTTGATCGGACGAGGACAAGGGCGGGATTCTAGCGACCCGTCCGCCCGGACACAACCTTCAGGCTGTCAGGGACAGGGCGACGGACAAAGTCGTAGGGCGGGGGCTTGTCCCCCGCCGAAGCCCGGGGCATGGCCGAAGACGGCGGGGGACAAGCCCCCGCCCTACAGGTTATCGGGCGACTTTGCCGGAACCCTGGCTAGGGGCTCGGATTCCCCACCTTGAACGTGAACTCGTACCGCCCGATGGCAATCGAGTCGCCGTCCTTGAGTCGGTGGTCCTCGACGGGCTTCCCGGCGACCTGCGGGAGTTTTTTCTGGAGCCCCAGGACCCGGAAGCCAAGCTCGTCGCGCACGACGATCGCGTGCTTGGGTGCGATCCCCCAGCCCGCGACCTGGAAGTCGCACATGGTGGCCTTCCCGAAAAAGTACACCGCCTTCCGGAGAGGGTAGTTCCGGAGCACCCCGCGCGGGTCGCGGGTCTGGACGTACGCGGCAAGACGGTCGCGGAGCTGGCGCTGGATCACCTCGTACTCGCGCGCGTCCATCTGCATGGTGCGGTCGACCTGTTCGCCCTCGGCGGGGCCCGGCTCGTCGAGAGCGGGTGCGCGAAGCTCGTTCACGTCCGGGAGCGTCGCCAGGTTTTCGAAGGTGATCGTGTGCTTCCCGATCACGATCCGGTCGCCGTCATTCAGGTTGTACTGGCTGATCCGCCGCTCACCGACGAACGTGCCGTTCGAGGAGCCGAGGTCGCGGGCCACGTAGAAGTGCCCGAGCTTCACGATCTCGGCGTGCTGCCGGCTCACTCCGAGGTTGTCGATGAGGACGTCGCACTCGGCGCCGCGGCCCATCACGATCCGTTCCTTCTCGAATTCGTGGGTGGCGACGAGCTTCCCGTCGAATCGCACGACCAGCTTGATCATGGTCGATCGATGCCTCCCTGCATTCATCTCGTCTCTTGCCGTGAAAGCTTGGACCGCGGGACGAGCCCGAGGCAAGCACATTATCGCCCGAAGTCGTCCGAGTGTCAGCGAGGGGAGGGCGGAATCAAGGCCAGCATCGCCCGCGCGCTCTCCCTGGCGGCGAACCACTCGGCGATCTGTGCCTCGGGGAAATGCGGGCCGTCGCGCTCTTCCGGCGGGGGGCCGAGGAGGACCTCGAGCTCGTGCCGGGCGCCCTGGGGATCGCCGGCCGCCAGGAGCCGGCGCGCGAGGAGGAGGTGGGGCTCGGGGAGGCCCGGCCGGAGCTCCCGGGCGAGCGAGAGGTGAAGAGCCGCGTCAGGCCTCTCGAACGGCGCGGGCGAGGGCTCCTCCTCCAGGGCGAGCGAGAGGATCGCGAGTCCCAGGTGCGCCCGCGCGAGTCCAGGGTCAAGCCGGGTCGCGCGTTCGAGGCGGCCGAGGACCGCGGGCGCCTCCGCCAGCCGCTCGCCCACGGGCCGCGAGGCGATCTCGAGCGCCCCGGCGTAGCCCGCCCAGAGCGCGGCCTGAGCCGATCCGGGCTCGAGCTCCGCCGCGCGTTCCGCGCGCCGCCAGGCCGCGTGAGGCCGTCCGAGGAAGACCTCCAGCCGGGCGAGTCTCCACAGGGCCTCGGGATCGTCGGGGCGCCGGGCGAGCGCCTCCTCGAGGAGATCCGCCCCGGTCCGCGCGTCCGCTCGATCGCGCTCGGCGTAGGCGAGATCGGCATCGCGGAGGATATCCTTTGGGGAGAGGACCGGGTCCAGGCCGGCGCAGCCGGTCGCGAGGAGGACGAGAAGCATGGGTCGGGCGGCGCGTTTCGTGGTCCAGGAGCACGACACGGGGAACGGAGTGCACTGGGACCTCATGCTCGAGGCGGAGGAAGGGGAGGACGTGGACGCGCTCGCGACCTGGTCGCTCCTCGCTCCGCCCGGTGGCGGCACGGCCGTCCGGGCCCTACGCATCGCCGACCACCGGAAAGCCTATCTCGACTACGAGGGTCCGATCTCCGGTGGCCGCGGCACGGTGCGGATTTGGGACCGCGGCACCTGCCTGCAGAGGGATCTGGGGGTGGACCGGATCGAGCTCGCGCTCGCGGGGGAGCGCCTCCGCGGGATGTTCGTCTTGTCCGACGCGGGAGAGGTCGAGGGCGGGAAGGCCGTCTGGACCTTCGCTCCCGCGCCGTGATCCCGCACGTCTTTCGCCCCGAAGGAAGGGGAGGGGGCCG
>JACQVV010000122.1 GCA_016209595.1 Planctomycetota bacterium | reverse complement strand
GTAGAGAAGCGTGTGGTCTTCCGGCTTCGCCGCGGGGTCCGCGGCCAGCGGCGCCGGGTCGGCATTGGCGCTCTTCTGCCCATCGATGCGGGTGTCGAGCTCCGCGGACTGAGGGCGGGAGTGGGGGCGGAGCTCGGCGCCGCACCGCTTGCAGACGTACGTCTCCCGGTCGTCGTAGTCGACGACGTGGTGCGTGGTTCCGCAGGACGGACAGCGGAGGATCGATTCGTCGAGGAGGGCCACGAGATCGACGAACTGCTTGGGGGTGAGGAAACGCTTGCGGACGAGCACCTGGCCGAGCTGAACGTGCTGGCCCCGATCTCCGAGACTCGTGAGCTCCCGCATCGCCTCCTGGATCATGTCCTGGGTGCAGTAACCGCGCTCCAGGGCGACGCGGGCGAAGTCGGTGTCGGAGTGCGTTTTTTCCATGTCCGGGGTCGCGCCAAGCGCTCCAGGTCTGGGGTCGGGCGAGCGCTCCAGGGGCCCTTGGCGCGTGGATCCTAGCAGGGCCCACAAGAAGCGACAAGCGAGTGGACCTCGGCAAGGCTGGCACGTGTCGCTCTTCGCGTGCCAAAAAAATCCTTGACGGGGATCACGCCCACCCTATACTAAAAGCGATAGAAGACTTACCCGGCGAGGGTCCCAGGGAGGGGACCTCGAACGCATCGCAACGGAAGCGAGCGCCGCGATCCCTTCCCCGGTCCCTCGGAAACGACGGTCGGCCCAGGCGGGAGGGGACGCTGGTGGGCGAGCGGAGAAACCGAAACGCGCGCGCGAGACGGCGAGGGGAAGCGTCTCGCGGCCGCCGCTTTCTCACGACTCCACGCTCCGACCGTTTCTCCCTCACCTTCTCGTAGGAGGGCGACGCGGACCATCGAACGCGGAAAGGAAAAAAAGGCCGACGATCCTCCGGACCGGCGGCCTTCCTGGAGTGCCTAGCCCATTCGAGAGGGGAAAGTTGAGTGGGCTAGCCCGGTCGGATCTAGAAGGTCGATTTTGCCGGTTCCACCGGCACCCGAATAGAGAGGGGAAAAGTGATCGGGACCAATCTGACCTCCTGAATCCGCTCGTTCCGTTTCTACTATCGGCAGCCACGGACGGCGACTTGAGCGGTTTGTCGAGGGTTTTCTCGACCTAGGCTCCATCGCCGGCCGTGGTCAGGCCGGTAGACCCATCTCTCTCGCGACCCCCTTTTCGGGGGCGTGGCGCTCCAGCTTCCTTCTCTTCCCCGCGGACAAGAAACCACGGATGGAGCGCCCGGCGGCCTCTGCACGGCCGGGCCGACAAAGAGAGGGAACTCGAATGGGTCTACGCATCAACACCAGTACCGCAACCCTCGCCGCACTCAACAATCTCTCCGCGCAGAACCGACTCATCCTCCAGACGTCCGAGCGGATCAGTTCGGGGTACAGGATCAACCGCGCCTCGGACGACCCGGGCGGGCTCGTTCTCGCCAACCGCCTGCGCACGCAGTCGCGCTCGCTCCTCAAGGCCGTCGAGAACGCCCAGCTCGTGCAGGGGCTCCTCGCGTCCGCCGACACGGGTCTCCAGGGGATCGTCGATCTCCTCGACGACATCAGGACGAACGTGCTCGCCGCGCGAAACGATCCCTCGCAGATCCCGACGCTCCAGCCCCTCGTCGACTCGGCGCTCGACGCGATCAACTCGCTCGCCAACACGACCCGGTTCGGCGACCGGGCGCTGCTCAACGGGCAGGCCGGCTACGACCGGGCCAACGTGACGGGAGCCCTGCGCGACGTCAACATCCGGCGCGTCTTCTTCGCACCAGGCACGACCACGCGCACGATCCCGACGCAGGTCACCGCCCCGGCGAGCCAGGCGACGCTCGCCGGGATCGGCAGCCCGGCCATCAGCAACCCCGGCACGAACACGGTCGTGCGTATCGAGGGGCCGCTCGGGGCGCAGAACATCACCTTCTTCTCGGTGGTCGGCCAGACCGAATTCCGGAACACGGTGAACACTTTCCGTGGCTTCACCGGGGTGTACGTCAGCGGGGCCCGGTTCTTCACCGACGATGTCGGGAGCGACAAGTTCCTCACGGTGACCGAGATCTCGGGCAACTACGTCGGTCCGGAGGGGATCGATTTCGGCCGCGACATCGCCGGGGTGATCGACAACGTCGCCAGCGTGGGGCGGGGATCCACCCTCTCCGTCAACTCTCCGTCCCTCTCCCTGGAGGTGACCTACTCCCAGTTCCAGGGGACCACCGGGGTCGTCAATTTCACGGCCTTCGCGGGTACCGGCCTCGAGTTCCATATCGGGTCGGAACCGACCGCGAACGACCTGCTCTTCTTCGGAATCGAGTCGATCCTGGTGGGAAACCTCGGCGCTCCGTCGCAAACCGTCTTCGGACAGACCGTGCAGGGCTTCCTCAGCACGATCCGGGGCGGTGGGGCGAACGACCTCGACTCGAACGTGGGGAACGCACTCCGGATCGTGGACCGGGCCATGGACGAGGTGCTCGGGCTCCAGGGGTTCCTCGGAGCGCTCGACGCCAACCAGCTCCAGCCCCAGATCGACACCTACAACGAATCGATCCTCCAGCTCCAGGACGCGGAGGGCCTGATCCGCGACGCCGACCTCGCCTACGAGTCGGCCCAGCTCACGAAGTACCAGATCCTCGCCACCGCGGGGGCGTCGGTCATCGCGCAGGCCGGGAACCTCAACAAGAACATCATGGGGGCGCTCTTGGGAATTCAAATCGCGTAGCACCCAAGGTATCCTCGTCAGGGGGAGGGGAACTGCCCCCTCCCCCTCTTCGTCGCACCCACTCCCCTTGCGAAGCAAGGGTCGTGCCAGCGGCCCCCTCCCTTTCCTCCCCCCAGGATGGCGATCGCGAAGACCAGGTTCCGGCCGAGGCTCGTGGGAGGGCCGGAAGGCGACCCGGCGCTCTTCCTCGATATCGAGGGGGCGCGCCGGGCGCTCCTCCTGGACTGCGGGGACCTCTCCCCGCTTCCGCCCGACTGCCTACAGCGTGTGAGCCATTGCCTGGTCAGCCACGCGCACCTCGACCATTTCTACGGCTTCGACCGGCTGCTCAGGGTCAACATCGCGAGGGTCCGGACGATCCGGGTCGCGGGCCCGGAGGGAATCCTGGAGCATGTCGGCGGGAAGCTCGCGGGCTACCACTGGAACCTGTACGAAGAACTGGGCCTGGAGTTCGTGGTGACCGAGGTCCGCGCGGACCGCTTCCGCGTTCAAACCTTCCGCGTTCGGGATCGCTTCCGGCCTGCCGGAGAGCCGATCGAGGAGCCGGCCAGGGACGAGCTCCTGCGCGATGAGGACGTCACGGTCCGGTGGGCGATTCTCGACCACGGGATCCCGTGCCTCGCTTTTTCGGTCGTCGAGCCCGACTTCTTGAACGTGGATGAACGGAGTCTCGCGGAGCTCGGGCTCGCGCCCGGTGCCTGGCTCCGGCGCGTCAAGGACGCCGTGGCGGCCGGGGAGGACGAGCGCTCGAGCATCGAGACGCCGGCCGGTCCCCGCCCCTTGGGCGAGCTCGCCCGGGAGCTTCTGCGGAAGACCCCCGGGGCGAAGATCTGCTACGCGACCGACACGGCCTACACTCCCGCGACGCGGGACGCCATCGCCTCGCTCGCGGCGGGCGCCGACCTCTTATTCTGCGAGCACTACTACCTCGACGAGGATCGCGAGCTTGCCGCGAGAAACTGCCATCTGACCGCCCGGCAGGCGGGCGAGCTCGCCCGGGCGGCGGGAGCGAAGGATCTCGTCCCTTTCCACCACTCCCCCAAGTACTCGGGCGACTACGGCCGCCTGGTCGAGGAGGGGCGGCGGGCGTTCAGGGGGGAGCTCGAGGAGCCGGCGAGATGAAGCGAGCGCAGCATCTCTTCCCCGAGCCGGGGCGCCTCGGAGGGCTCACGGACCTCTACCAGCTCACGATGGCAGCGGGCTACCACGCGCACGGGATGAACGACCCGTGCGTCTTCGAGCTTTTCGTCCGGAGGCTGCCGGCGAACCGGGGCTATCTTCTCGCGGCCGGGCTCGAGCAGGCGCTCGCCTACCTCGCGGATCTCTCCTTCGACGAGGAGTCGCTCCGGGGGCTTCGCGATCTTCCCGCTTTCCGCCGTCTGGACCCCTCCTTCTTCGAGGCGCTCGCGCGACTGCGCTTCACAGGCGACGTTCGCGCGGTCCCAGAGGGCACGGTCGTCTTCCCGGGAGAGCCGCTCCTCTCCGTTCGGGCCCCGGCGATCCAGGCGCAGGTCGTCGAGACCTATCTCCTCGCGACCATCGGCTTCCAGACGCTTGTCGCGACGAAGGCGTCCCGGGTCGTGGGCGCGGCGCGCGGGCGGGACGTCGTGGATTTCGGTTCCCGCCGAGCGCACGGACCACAGGCGGGGCTCTTGGCCGCTCGCGCCTGCCTCATCGCCGGCTCGTCAGGGACCTCGAACGTCCTCGCCGGGCTCATCCTCGGAGCGCGGGTCGTCGGAACGGCCGCTCACTCCTGGACGATGATGTTCGACTCCGAGGAAGAGGCCTTCCGCGCGTACCATTCCGTGTTCCCGGACTCGACCCTCCTTCTCGTGGATACCTACGACTCGCTCGCGGGGACGCGTCGCGCGATCCGAGCGGCCGGGAAAGACCTCGCGGGGGTCCGCATCGACTCCGGGGATCTCGCGCAGGTCTCCCGCGACGTGCGGCGGATCCTCGACGAGGCGGGTCTTCCGGACGCGAAGATAGTGGCCTCCGGCGACCTGAACGAGGAGAAGGTCGAGGCTCTCGTCTCGGGCGGTGCGCCGATCGACGTCTTCGGTGTCGGCACCGAGATGGTGACCTCTCGCGACGACCCCACGCTCTCGGTCGTCTACAAGCTCGTCGCTGTCGAAAAGGACGGGAAGCTCCTCCCGAGGGTCAAGTCCTCGCCCGGGAAGGCGACCTATCCGCTGCCGAAGCAGGTCTACCGCCGGACGGATTCCGGCGGCCTCTTCGCCGGCGACACGATCGCGGCGCTCGAGGAGACGAGGACCGAGGGCGAGCCGCTTCTCGCCCTGGTCGTCTCGGGAGGCGAGCGGGTGGCAGACCTGCCGGATCTTGCGACGATGCGACAGCGCGCAGCGGATCAGGTTGCGCGGCTCCCGGAGGGCGTTCGGCGACTTCGCCGGCCGCAGCGCTATCCCGTCCGTTACTCCCGGCGCCTGCAGCGCCTGGCTCGGGAGGAAGCGGCGCGGCACGTCGGGAACCTTAGTCCGGAATGATGCCCGCGGTGATCCGGTAGGAAGCGGGATCGGCGTTTGCGAACTTCGTCTTCACCCGCACGAAGACTGTCTGGCCGGCCTTCACGGAGAGCGTGACCGACTCGTTCCCCTGCACGCCGTCCTTGTCCTGGTCGGATGCGGTGGCCGGCTCCAGGTACTTCCCCTCCTCGAACGCCTGGAGCTCGAGATCGCCCTCGCCCTTGGTCACTACGGTGAGCGTCCCGGCGGCTTCGGCGCGGACCGAGAACCAGTCCCAGGGGTCCCCTTCCCGCGGGGCGACCTTGTCCTCCCCGGCGCTCCCGATCGCCAGCGGCGTGGCCTTGCTCGGGCGCCCATCGGGGTCTTCCTTGCCGGCGAGCTCCGCGAAGGCGAGCCAGGAGGCCGCGATCCGGAACGTACCGGGCTCGGACCGTCGCGACTGGACGAAGACGAGGTAGGTTCCCGGGCCCGCGAGGGTGACGGCGATCTGCTCGGCCCCGCGGTTTCCACCAAGGTCCTGGTCGGTCCTCCCGTCGGCGAGGGCCTGGCCGTCCTCGTCGGCGATGTAAAGGACGAGGTCGGTCTCGCCCGCGGGGTCGTTCGCGCGCACGACCACGGTCAGGATCCCGGCGCTCTCGACTTGGGTCCAGTAGTCGGCGGGCTCCTCGTACGTCGCCGAGCCTTCCTGGGTCTTGCCGACGGGGAGGGGGTGGTCGGAGTCCGCGCTCGCGGGAGCGATCGCAACCGCCGCGAGGAACAGGAGAATGACCATCGAGCGATTTCGTAGCTTCATGGGATTCCTCGTGTATGTTGAGCGGCGTAACAGGATACCGCTTCCCCTGAACAGATACGACGGGGGCATGGGACCATGAAGATCGAATGGCGTTGCGGGTGCGGCAAGAGGCTCTCGGCCCGAACGGAACGGGCCGGGAAGAAGATCGCCTGCCCCCGGTGCGGGAAGCGCCAGGTCGTCCCGGAGCCCGGAGGCGGCGGGGAGGCCACGGAAGTCCTGGGGCCCGAAGCCCCGGACGACACGACGCGCCTCTCCCGGGCGCCCTCCGCACCCGCGGGCGCGGGGGGGAAAGTGCCGCAAGGCAGCGCGGCTCTCGGCGAGCGATACGCCGTCTCGGGCGAGCTCTCGAGGGGCGGGATGGGCATCATCCTCGACGGGACCGACCGCATCATCCGACGCGACCTCGCGATTAAGGTCCTTGCCTCCGAGGGCCCGGTCGACCCCGAGCGCGTGGCACGTTTCGTCGAGGAAGCGCAGGTCCAGGGGCAGCTCGAGCACCCGAACATCTGTCCGATCCACGATCTCTCGACCGACGGTCGCGGCCGTCCCTACTTCACCATGAAGAAGGTGCGCGGCCGTTCCCTCGGGGAGATCCTGGAGGAGCTCGCCCGCCATCCGCGTGGCAAGGCGAGCCGGGAGTTCGCGCTCCCCCGGCTCCTCGGGGTCCTGGTCAAAGTGTGCGACGCGGTCGCCTACGCCCACTCCGCGGGCGTCCTCCACCGTGACCTCAAGCCGGCCAACGTGATGATCGGAAGCTTCGGAGAGGTCCTGGTCATGGACTGGGGTCTGGCCAAGGTCAGTGGTCAGAGGTCAGTGATCAGTGGTCAGGAAAAAAGAAAAGAAGAAGAGGCCACGGGCGAGGCGCGGACGGTCACCACCGACCGGACCCAGGTCGGGTCGCACCGGACCCTGGAGGGGCAGGTCATGGGGACCCCCGCCTACATGCCGCCGGAGCAGGCGGCGGGGCTTCTGGAGGAGCTCGACGAGCGGTCCGACGTTTATTCGCTCGGCGCGATCCTCTACACGGTCCTCACCCTCCAGCCCCCGGTCTCGGGCCGGGACCTCCAGCAGGTCCTCGACCGCGTGAGGAGGAACGAGATCCGCGCCCCGTCGCTCGCGGCTCCCGAGCGCGCGATCCCGCGGGATCTCTCGGCCGCGGCGATGAAGGCGATGGCGGGCGAGAAGAGCGCCCGATATCCGTCGGTCGAGGCGTTCCAGGCGGACATTACGGCCTATCTCGAGGGCCGCACCCTCGAGGCCGCCCGGTACGGTCTGCTCCAGATCACCGCCAAGTGGATCCGCCGGAACCGAGTCTTCGCGGCGACGGCCTCGGTGGCGGCCGTCGTCCTGGTCGCGGCATCCGCGTTTTACGTGGCGAGCCTCGCTCGCGCTCTTGACGAGAAGAGCCGGGAAGCGGAGCGCGCGAAGAAGGCGGAAGCCGCCGCGAGCGAGGAGGCCGGCCGGGCGGGGCGAGCGGAGCGCGAAGCTCGCGAGAGCCTTGCGCGGGCGAACGCGGGCCTCGCTCGCGCTCTCGCCCAGGAGGCCGAGAACGCCTGGGCGCGTCGAGAGTCAGCGGAGGCAGAGGCGTTCTTCGCCCGGTCCCTCCGGCTCGACGATCGCACCGAGATCAGGCGGCGCCTGCTCGCGGTCCAATCGGTCCGCCCCGAGCTTGCCTGGGCGCGGTCCGCGCTCGGCGGTCCCCAACGGATTGCGGCGAGCGCCGGCGGCCGGCGAATGGCCTGGATCGATTCGAGTTACTCGATTCGCGTGCAGGAGACTCGGACGGGACGCGAGGTCTTCGCAACCGTGGCCGCGGGGGCCGATGACGCCGCCCTGCTCTTCGACGACCCCGGCCTCCCGGTTGCTCTCTCGCCGGACGGCCGCCTCGTGGCATGGGGGACCCTCGGAGGAGTTGTCGAACTCCGCGACGTAGAGGACGAGGCCCGGGTCCTCGCGTGGCAGGCGCACTCGGAGCGCGTTGGATCGATTCGCTTCTCGCCCGACGGGCGCGAGATCGCCTCGACCGGAGAGAAGGACGGGAAGACGCGGCTCTGGAACGCGAGCTCGGGTGAGGAGGTGGCGGTTGGCAAGGGCGGCGAGGAGCTGCCGGCCTGGGCGCGGCCCGGCGCCGGAGAAGGCTCTCTCGAAGCATTCGAGACCCTTCATGTAGAGGGCGAGAATGCCGCGCGGGTCGTTCTGTCCGCGGGTGGAGAGAGAATCCTCGCCTGGACCCGGAGCGCGCTCGCCGTGTGCGATGCCGGGACCGGGCGGCAAGAGTCGGTCGTCCGCGGCCACGTGGCCCCGCTTGCCGGGATCGCGGTCTCGGCCGATGGGACTCTCGTCGCCACCGCGGACTCCGCCGGCACGATCCTCGTGTGGGGCGGGGACCGGGGCGATCTTCGCCGCGCCGTGACTCGCGAAGAGTCCGAGTTCGTGGACCTCGCCCTCTCCCCGGATGGCCGGCTCCTTGCCGTGGCCGAGTTCGGCGGCACGGTGGAGCTTCTCGACGCCGCCTCCGGCGAGACCCGGGTTCGTCTCGAAGGGCACAAAGCCGGGGATCTCGCGGTCGCGTTTTCGCCCGACGGGAAGGTGCTCGCGACCGGGGACGATTCGGGATTTCTTCGTACCTGGGACCCCGGGACTGGGCGGCAGGAAACGGAGGTTTTCGTTCAAGGCGGACCGATCCATGACATCGTGTTCCACTCCCACGGAGATTTCATGGCGGTCCTCGCCGGTTCGAGCGTCGCCATCTACAACCTGGGCGACGACGACGCCCAGAACGATCGGGAGTTTGATATGGGCGAGGTACAGGCGATCGCGGTCTGCCCCGTGGGTCCGCTCGCCGCGGCCGGCGTGAAGGAGGGCATCGACGAAGAGGCACCGTTTCTCGAGATGTGGCATCAGGGTGACGAGGATCTCGAGAGCGTCCTCGTGCCGCCCTCGCCAGCCCGTGCTCTCGCCTTCGGACCATCGAGCCGGATCCTCGCGAGTGGGCACGAGGACGGGGCCGTCCGGCTCTGGGACTGGCAGACGAGGTCTCTCGTGGTCTCGCTCCGCGAGCTCGTCGAACCCGTGGTTTCGCTCGCCTGGTCCGCGGACGGCCGCCGGCTCGTAGCGGGGGGCGAGTCCGGCAGCGTCCGCGTCTGGGCAATCGACCGGACCCCCACCGCGCGCGTGCTCCATGGCCCCGGGTTCATGGTCGCGAATCGGGTCGCCTTCAGCCCTGACTCGCGGCGGAACGTAGGACGCTGGGGTTCGCTCGTCGAGCGCGATGTGGAGACCGGACGGGTGGGACGTGTCTTCCCCATGCCCGCGGCCATGAGCCTCGTCGCGCTCGACTACTTGCCGGGAGGCGTCCTTGCCGCCGCTACCACGCTTGGAGCGTGTCACGCATGGGATCCGGCAACCGGGGACGCGCTTCCGGCCTGGGAGGGTCCCGGAGACACGCTGAAAGCGGCTGCCTTCTCTCCCGATGGCCGCCACGTCGCCGTGGCGGGTGAGCGGGGACCGTTTCGATGGACCGAGCGCGAGACGGGGCGGGAGGTCTTTCACTTCGGCGACGAGGTTTCCAGCGTCTCAGCGCTCGCCGTGAGTCCCGACGGCAGGATGCTCGCCCTCTGGATCGGGGTCGCCGGGATCGGCGTCCTGGATATCGAGAAGCCCGATCTTCTCTTCTCCTTATCGTTTGGCGATGGAAGCGACCTCGCCTTCTCCCCCGACGGGAGGCGGCTCGCGGCGGTGGGGTCGGATGCTTCGGTTCGCGTGATCGACGTCGCGACGGGCGCGCTCGAGCGCGAATGGGTGAACGTCCCGGGCGAACCCCAGGCCGTGACGTTCACTCGCGATGGACTCGTCCTGGCGGCGGCCGGCGAGGACGGGGTCATCCGCCGCTGGGAAGTCGATTCGGGTCGCGCCCTCCCCGAACTCCAGGGCCATACCGCCGAGGTGGATGACCTCGCGGCTTCCCCGGACGGACGCTGGCTCGCTTCGTCGAGCTGGGATGGATCGGTCCGCCTCTGGGACCTCGCGGCGATCGATCGGCGCCTCGCCGGTCCGCCGGAGGAGATCCTCGACGAGCTCCGGCGGACCACGTGGCTTCCGCGCGAGGGCCTCCAGGTCGAGATGCCGGGCGGCGACTGATGCTCGCCGCGCCCTCCCGCCGATCCGGCAGGGTGCCAGCCGAGTTCCCGCCTGCCGAATGGGGCCTTGCGAACCGAGCGCCCCCCCGCTACTCTCACGCCCCGTGAACCTGACAGCCCTGCGCATGCTCCTCGGAGACGGCGCGAAGTATCTCGCGCTCGTCGTGGGCCTCGCTTTCGCATCCACGCTCGTGATCCAGCAGGGGGCGATCTTCCTCGGGTTCGTCGAGCGGGAGGGAAACGCGATCGACAGCATCCCGGAAGTGGATGTCTGGGTGATGCACCCGGCCTCGAGGTACTACGAGGAGCACCCCGCCTTCGACGAGATCAACCTCCCCCGCGTCCGGGGCGTGGACGGAGTCGCGTGGGCGGTCCCCTACCTCGTCACCGGCGGGGCGGCGAAGCTCCCGGACGGGAGCCTCATCTCCGTGCAGATCATCGGTGCCGATCGAGTCACCCGCGTCGGCCTGCCGAGCGAGGTGGTCGGCGGGACCCAGGACCTGATCGAACAGCCGGACGCCGTCTTCTTCGACGACCTGGGGATCGAGATCTACCAGGT
Organism: Planctomycetota bacterium; assembly: GCA_016209595.1. Classification (GTDB taxonomy): domain Bacteria; phylum Planctomycetota; class JACQVV01; order JACQVV01; family JACQVV01; genus JACQVV01. Next base: position 354 of record JACQVV010000122.1, on the reverse strand, counting down.
GGTCCGGGCGGGCGACGAGCTGGAGATCAACGACCGCCGAGCCGTGGTCGCCGCCAAGGTGACGCCCCGGATGACGTTCACGAGCAGCCCGATGGTCTACACGACCTACGAGCGGGCCCTCGCCTTCGCCCCGGGAGGCCGGCACCGGCTCACCTTCATCCTGGCGAAGGTGCAGGATGGGCACGACCCGCACGCCGTGGCCCGGGACATCGAGAACGCGACGGGGCTCAAGGCGAGCCCGAAGCAGGATTTCAGGCAGATGACCGAGGAGTTCTTCATGAAGTACACGGGCGTCGCCGTGAACTTCGGGATCACCGTGCTCCTCGGGACGTTGGTGGGAGTCGCGGTGGCGGC
>JACQVV010000115.1 GCA_016209595.1 Planctomycetota bacterium | reverse complement strand
CCCCCCCCCCCCCCCCCCCTGACACGGTCACCGAGAGGGCCGTATGGGCGTCCTGGGCGTAGGAGCGATCGGCGAAGAGAAGCTCCGGCTCGAATCCGGCCGCGCCGAGGATCCTTCCGAAAAAGTGCGTGAGCGCGAAGCAAGTTCCGCCGGCCCCCCAGCGTTCGTGGTCCGCCATGACCTCCGCGGGAAGCCGGCGCTCCGGCTCGCCCGTCCGGGCGCAGGCGAGGATCTTCGTCAGGTTCTCGTACGGGAAGCGCGCGAAATCCCTGGCGATCCGCGCGAGGCGCTCGAGCGCTCCGTCGGATCCCGCGAGATCCGTGCTCATGAGCGCGGCCCGGACGGCCGCTCGGTCGGCGGCCGTCATGGCTTGGCCTTCCCCCTTTTGACGGCGACGATCTGGGCGAGCACCGAAAGTGCGATCTCGTCGGGCGTCACAGCGCCGATGTCCAGGCCGGCCGGGCAGCGGACTCGCCGGATCGCCTCCGCGGGCACCCCCATCTCGCCCATCCTGTCGAAGACGATCCTCGCGCGGTCGCGGCTGGCGACCAGGGCGACGTGGGCCGCGTTTCGCTCGAGAGCTCGGGCGAGCGCCGCCTCGTCCCCCTTGTGCTCGGCCGCGACGACGACGTAGCTCCCGGGGACCTCGCAGAGCCGGAGGAACTCGACATCTCCCGAGACAATGGCCGTCCCCGGAGGCAAGGCACCGGCTGCGGCGAACGAGGAGTGGACTCGCACCCGGAACGAGAGCCCCGAGGCGATCCGGGCTACCGCCTCGGCGACCCGCCCGTGACCGACGATCTCCAGGACCGGGTCGGGTAGAACGGGCTCCACGAGGACCTCCATCCTGCCGCCGCACGGGACGCCGACCCCGAGGACCTCATCGGCGAGGTCGAAGGGAACGGTGCGTGGCGTCCCCTCGGCGAGCGCGGCGCGGACGATGTCGGCGAGCGCGCCCTCGATGCACCCTCCCCCCGACCAGCCCGCGGCCCGCCTCCCGTCTGGGTCGTAGAGGGCCTTCGCCCCGGCTTTCACGGGGGTCGAGCCCGAGGCCGAGACCACGGTGACGACGGCGCAGGGCTGGCCGCGCCCCACCCGGTCGGCCAGCAGGGCGTAGACGTCGGAGTTCATCTCGCTTCCATTCTAACGGGGCTGCGCCCCCGCCGGAAAAAGGACCCTCCTTTCCTCTCGTGGTCGTGGTCGATGGCCGGCGGAACGACGAAACTACCGATCACGACCACGACCACGACCACGAAAACGACGACTGCCGCGGTTCCAAACTTGACTCATATGTAAACGAAGACGCCGTTCGAGGCTGCTAGGACCCGCTACGCCGTCCGCCTCGCCACCACGAGCGTGATGTCGTCGAATTGCTCGACATCCCCCGTGAACTCCCGAACGCGAGCGAGCGTCCCCTCGACCATGCGATCCAGGGGTTCTTTCTTCAGGCGGTGGACGGTGCGGACGAGCCTGTCGAGGGTGAACTGCTCCCGCAAACGGTCGATCGCCTCGGTCACGCCGTCGGTGTAGAGAACGAGCGTGTCGCCGGGGTTGACGGGGATCTGGCGCTCCTGAAAGGTCTCGTCGTTCCGGTCGGAGATCCCCAGCGCCATGCCGCCGGCCCGGAAGACGCGGGGCTTGGCGTCTCCCGCCGGGCAGAGGATGAGGTGCTCGTGGCCCGCGCCCGTATAGACGAGTCTCCTCTTCGCGCTGTCCCAGCGCAGGAGGTTCATCGTCATGAAGGTCTTCTTGTCCGTGTTCGCGTAGAGGTGACGGTTGGCGCGGACGATGATATCGCGGGTCGAGAGCCCTTGGTCGACGAGCGGAAGGAGGAGGCTCCGGGCCATCACCATGACGAGTCCGGCGGGAAGTCCCTTGCCCGTGACGTCGCCAATCGCGATGTAGAGCCCGCTTCCGTCTGGCGCCGGTAGAAAATCGTAGTAGTCGCCACCGATCTCCTTGGCCGGGATGAGCCGTCCGGTGAGCTCGATTCCGTCCACCTCGGGAGGGGACTGGGGCAGGAGCGATTCCTGGATCCGGCTGGCGAGCGAGAGCTCGTACTCGATCCGTTCCTTCTCGCGCACGTCCTCGAAGAGCTGGGCGTTCTTCAGCGCCACGGCGGCCTGGTTCCCGATCGCGGAGAGGAGGTTCAGGTCGTCCTGCGTGAACACGTCGTCCTGGTTCGAGGTTTCGATCTGGACGACCCCGAGGATATCGTCCTTGAAGACGAGGGGGACGCACATGGCAGAGTGCATATCGAGATCGACGATCGACTGGCCGGAGAGGAACCTGTCGTCGGCCATGGCGTCGCGGGTGAGGATCGCCTCCCGGGTGTGCATCGCCTCCCGAAGGATCGTCCGCGAGACGCGCACCCGTCCCCCCTGGATCCGCCCGCGGCGATTCCGCGCGGCCTTCACCCGGACGCGCCCCTCTTCCAGCCGCCAGATCGACCCCGTCTCCGCGGGGAAGACCTCGAATATGAGCTCCAGGAGCTTGTCGAAGAGGTCGTCCGGCTTCATGAGCTGCGCGATCGCGCTCGTCACCTCGAAGAGGATGGCGAGCCGGCGCCGCGCCTGGTCGCCGGGGCCGGCCTCGATGTTGCGCAGCACGTCCCCCGAGGCGGCGACGAGGGTGCGCGCCTGGATCTGCTCCATCTCGCCCGAAACGGGGGGATGAACGGAGGAGTCCGGATCGAACTGCGAGGTGTCGCCCTCGATATCAGGCGCGTCGGCTGGCTCCTCGTTGTCCTCCTGGCAGAAGAGGAACTGGACGTTCCCCGCCTGGATGACGTCCCCGTTCTCCAGAAAACGGTGATCGACTTCCTCGCCGTTCACGTACATCGCCTGGCCGGTGTTGACGCTCTTGACGAGGAAGCGCTCGCCCCGATACAGGAGCTCGAACTGGGTGGGAGCGAGCGTGGGGTCGGGGATGGCGAGCGTGTTCCTGGAATCGCGCCCGACGGTGTTCCTCTTGTAGAGCTCGAGCGTGACGTATTCGCTTGCCCCCTGTATGACCATGAGGGTGGCCATGGGATCTCGACCGTCGCTCCTGGCTTTCTTCCCGGGCTTCCCGACGAAACGCCCGCCATTCTACAGGAGGGGGTAGGGGGAAGGTCTACCGCGCGCGCCATGCCTCCGGGTCGAGGCCGTGGTCCTCGCCGGTGAGATCGACGAGGGCGAGGTAGGCCGCGACCCTGGATTCCTCGAACTCCGAGGTCGCGAGCTGATCGATCAGGAACTCTTTCGAGTCCTCGGCGCGCTCGAGGCTCATGAGGTATCCGATCTGGGCGGGCGAACAGTCGAAGGCGAAGGGAGAGTACTCGCCTGACCCGGGCGAGAAAGCCTCGCGGATCCAGCGGGCAGGTGAATCGTCCTCATCTTTGATCCCCTCAAGCACCCGCTCGCGAAGGGTCTCCGGCGTCCGGAAGAGCGTGCAGGCGGCTGCCTCGACGACTTGCCCGTGTGGCGAATCGTATTCTCCCGCTCCCGCCCGGGCGAGACCCTCGCCTCGCACGAGCTCGACGAGCCGATCGACTCGGTCTTCGCTCCACGACGCCTCCTCGAAGAGCGGCAGGGCTTCGAGGAAGGCAGTCGGCCATCGGTCCCGGGGAGGCGTCTCCGCGGCTGCGACGCGATCGAGGACCCACTCGTATTCGCCGCCCTCGTACCATTCCTCGAGGACCGCAAGTCCCCGGTGCGGAGATGAGTCGAGGTGGGGATCGAAGCCGGCTTCCGACCAAGGGAGATCGAAGGGAAAGTCGATCCCGCCTTCGATGCACTTCCCAAAGCGCCTGTATCGGGCGTTCACTTCCACGACCGCCGCGAGCATCGCGCCGGCGCGGCCGGTCTCTCCGCCGGCGGCTAGGGCGGGAGCCAACCGCGACGTAAGGATCGACCTGTAGGCAAGTGCCACCATGAACGTGATGGCGGGCGAGGCGGGGAGCTCCATCTTCCCGGCGAGGTCGGCCGCTCGGTCGATCGGATCGAGCAAAGCGGTGTCGCCGCGGAGCAGTCGCCCCTGGGCCCAGGACGCGAAAACGACCATGGCGGTCTTCACCTGCTGGAGCCACGGCATGAGATATAGGCCGACGTAGTCGTGCAGCGCGGACGGCCGCACGACACCGCCTTCCCTGGCCAGGTGGAAGCGCAGGCGGAGCATCTCGCGGTCGTGCGGGTCGAACGACGGCTTCCGGCAGGCCTCGTCGAAGGCCGCGAGAAAGCCCGGGAGGTCGCGAGCCTCCCACTTCCGGTTGGCGTCGAGAATCCAGGGAAGGGCGTTTTCCGGCGCGGCAGCCTTCCAGCGTTCGAGGGCCGGTCCGAGGCGTTCGCGGTCCCCGGCGTCTAGAATCGCCATCGTGTAGCGCGCGAGGACGATCGGCCTCGGGTCGCGGCCGGCGCGCTCCGAGAGTTCCTCGAGCGTCCGGGCACGGACGAGGAGAAGGTCGGGATTGCCGGGCCGCGCGGCGAGGAGCGCGTCGAGCGCCGCCTCAGGCGTCCGGTCCCATCCCGGCGGGGGCGAGTCGTCGCCGCGAAGATGACCGACGAGCGCGGCGAGGAGCGCGATTCCCGTCGCACGAAACGCGGTTGCCGAGCGCTTCACGGCGCCAGGATACCACGCCACAGACTCGTCGCGGGGCCGTTGACACGTTCGCCGACCCTCCTATAATCGGCGGTTCCCAGTCCGGCCGCCCGGCGGCCGCGGGGGGAGGTGGACGAGAGTGATCGAGGTCGAGGGACTCACCAAGTACTACGGTCCGGTCCGCGCCCTGAACGGGATCGCGTTCCGGATCGAGACGGGGGAGATCGTCGGGCTCCTGGGGCCGAACGGGGCCGGGAAGTCCACGGCGATCAAAATCATGACCACGTTCCTCGCGCCCGATGCGGGGAGGGTCGCGATCGAAGGGCACGACGTGGCGAAGAACCCCCTGGAGGTGCGGCGGCTCCTCGGATACCTCCCCGAGGACAACCCCCTCTACACCGACATGAAGGTCCTGGACTACCTCCGCTTCATGGCGCAGGCGCGCCAGCTCCCGATCGCACGATGGGATGAGCGGATGCAGCACGTGGTGCAGCGCTGCGGGCTCTCCGGCGTGCTCAAGAAGACAATCGGGACGCTTTCGAAGGGGTTCCGGCAGCGGGTGGGGCTCGCCCAGGCCCTGATCCACGACCCGCGGATCCTCATCCTCGACGAGCCCACGAGCGGCCTCGATCCCAACCAGATCCTGGAGATCCGTGGGCTCATCCAGGAAGTCGGGCGGGACCGCACCGTCATCCTCTCCACGCACATCCTCCAGGAGGTGGCCGCACTGGCGAGCCGCGCGGTCGTCATCCACCGGGGGGAGATTCGTGCCGACGGGACGCTCGAATCGCTCGCCCGGCAGGGGGCTCAGGGGCACTACGTCACTCGCATCCGCGGGGAGCGCTCGAACGTCGAGGCCGCGCTCCGCGCCGATCCGGCGGTCGGCCAAGTCGAGGCCCTGCCGGAGCCGGGCTCCGACTCGCTCGTCACGTACCGGATCGTGCCCAAGGACCCCGCGGCCGAGATCGGCGAGCGGATCTTCGAGGCCGTGAAGAAGGGCGGCTTCACGCTCGCGCGGCTGGAGCCGGTGCGCCCGTCGCTCGAGCAGGTCTTCCACCAGCTCACCATGACGTCCTAGCAGAAGAGGCCGCGATGAATTCTCTCGTGAACGTCGCCACGATCCTCCGGAAGGAACTCTCCTCCTACTTCAACTCCGCGATCGCCTACGTCTTCATCTTCCTTTTCCTCATCGCCGCCAGCGCGTACTTCTTCCTCTTCCCGCCTGGTTTCTTCGAGGCGAACCGGGCGGAGATGAGGAAGCTCTTCGAGGGGCTGCCCTACGCATTCCTCGTGCTCGTGCCGGCGGTCTCGATGCGGATCTGGTCGGAGGAAAAGAAGCTCAAGACGTTCCAGCTCCTCATGACGCTCCCGATGCGGCCGGGGGAGATCATTCTGGGAAAATTCCTCGCCGCGTGGGCCGTGCTCTGCCTCGCGGTCCTCCTCACTTTCCCGTTCCCGCTCGCGATCGAGGTGCTGGCCGACCTTGACTGGGGCCCGGTCGCCGGCGGCTACCTGGGCGCGTTCCTCCTGGTGGGGGCCTACCTCGCCGTGGGGCTCTTCGTCTCGGGGCTCTTCGAGAACCAGCTCATCTCGTTCGTGGTGACGCTCGTCGTCCTCGTGGTCCTGGCTCTCGTCTTCCATCCGCGGTTCCTGATCGGCGCCCCCGCCCTCGCGGACCTGCTCGTGCCGCTGGGCGTGGTGGGGCACTTCGAGGGGATCGCGCGCGGAGTCATCGACACGCAGGACCTCGTCTACTTCGTCACCGTGATGCTCTTCTTCCTGGGCCTCAATCGCTACACGATCGAAGCCCACAAGTTCGGTTAGGGGGAAGAACCGTGCAGAAGGGATTCGCTCTTTGGGTCGCCAACGTGAGCGCGCTCGTGGCGCTACTCGCAGGAAACCTCGTGCTCGTGAACCTCATCGGCGGCGAGTGGCACGAGCGCGTCGATCTAACGGCGCGGAACGCCTATACGGTGAGCCCGGCCACCCGGGACACCCTCGAGGAAGTCGAAGACGAGGTCGTCGTTGAGTACCTGCTCTCGCGCGAGACGCTCCCCAGGACGCAGGAGTTCCAGTCGCTGGAGCGGGAGATCCTCGACCGTTTCGCCGAGTTCGACCGCTACTGCAAGGGGGACATCGTCGTCCAGGTGAATGACCCCGTGGAGGACGACCAGATCGACGCGCGCGTCCGAGACGACCAGGCCGCGCGCGGGATCCAGCCGGCCGTCTTCCAGGTGAAGCTCGACGAGGGGACGACCCGCGACTACACCTTCTATTCGACCCTCCGGATCGCCTATCGGGGGCGCGAGGAGATCGTGAACCAGGTGACGGACGCGCGGGACGTGGAGTACCTTTTTGTCACCACGCTCCGCCGCCTTCGCCAGACCGCCCCGCCCAAGGTCGGGCTGGCCTCGATCGCGGGCGAGCGCGAGGCCGGATCCTGGGCGAGATTCGAGCCGAAGATACTGGACGTACTGGGCGAGCACGCCGTGGTGAGCCGCGTTGACATAGAAAAGGGCCCCGAAGACTTGGAGGGCCTCGACGCCCTCTACGTGCTCGTGCGCGACACAGTGAACGAGAAGCAGCTCTACGAGCTCGACCAGTTCATCATGAAGGGCGGCCGCGCGGTGATCTGCACCGAGAACTTCTCGCTGGCGCGATCCGCGGGCGACAGCAGGATGGGCGGCTATCGCTGGGAGCTCCTGAAGTCCGGAATCGAGCCTTTCCTCGAGCACTTCGGCGTGAAGCCGCAGTTCAACATGGTCTTCGACCTCCAGAACGTGCAGAAGATGCCCCAGTCGCGCCGGGGAGGGCGCTGGATCTACCTCTACTACTCCTTCAATGTCGCCACGGACCGGAACTCGTTCAATCCGAAGTTCCCCTTCACGCGGAACCTCGAGGGCGTCTCCTTCTGGTTCGCCCACGGGCTCGAGCCGGCGGAGGGAATCGCGGAGAAGGGCTACGAGTTCGAGCCGCTGGTGCGGAGCTCGGAACTCTCCTGGGCGCCCCGGTACGCCGACGAGAACTACGTCGACGAGTACTGGATCGCCAACGAGAACATGGTCTCCGATGAGGCCGAAGCCGCGATGGCGCGGTGGCAGCAGGAGAAGAGGGAAGAGCTCGAAGTCGAGGGGGCCGTTCGCACGCCCATCGCCGCCGTCGTCCGCGGCGAGTTCAAGTCGTACTTCGCAGACCGGGAGCCTCCAGCTGGGGTTTCCACGAAGAACTACAAGCTCCCCGAGGACGCATCCTTCAAGGAGAGGGACGGCAGGAAGACGATCCTCGCGAGCCCGGTCAATCGCGTCGTCGTGGTCGGCGACTGCGACTGGGTCCAGCACGTCGTGATGTTGAAGGCGAACCGCGATTTCCTCGTGGAGCTCGCCGGGTGGCTCGCGGAGAAGGAGGACCTGACAGAGCTCGTGGGGAAGTCGGCTCCGGCGAAGCCTCTCTACGATGAGAGCGACACCGAGGAAAAAGAGGAGTTCGAGGGGAAGAAGATCGGGTACATGGTCGTCATGTCCGTCCTCTCGCCCCTCCTCGTCCTGGCGGTCGGGGTCGCGAAGCTCGTGCTCCGGCAACAGGAGAAGGTCGTCCAGGAGAAGGAGGCGTCCCGATGAACGCCAAAGCGATCGCGATCCAGACGGTGATCTTCGCCGCGCTAGTCGCTCTCTACCTCGTGGCTCGGGGGGGGAGCGCGCGAAAGGGGGATGACTCCGAGGAACCGCTCGTCTTCCTGCCGATGGACCGGGTCGAGAGGATCGAGGTGAAGAGGGGCGATTCTGTTCTCGTGCTCGAGAAGAAGAAGCTTGGAGAGGCCGAGGTCACCAAGTGGGTCGTGGCGTCGACGTTTGGCTACCCCATCCCCGAGGGACGTCTCGACGATCTGGTCGCGCCTCTCCGCCAAGCCCAGCGTGGCTCGTACGTGAAGAAGGGCCTCGACGAGACCCGGTACGAGGATCGGGAGGAGCTCGCGCGCTATGGCCTTACCGAGGACGATCGGACCGATCTTCGCTTCCTCGCCGCGGAAGAGGAGGAGGTCGCCCGGATCCACCTGGGCAAGGTCGAGGAACACGAGAAGGGGATCTCGGGCTCGGTCATAACGGACGAGGAAGAAGGCGGCTTCGGCGGGATGAGCGGGCGGGAGGTCGAGAAGGTCTACGACACCTATGTTCTCCTCCCGGACTCGAACGAGATCCGGAGGGTCCCCGCGCGACTCGAGGCAGCCGCTGACCCCAAGAAGTGGCTCTCCGAAGAGATTGGGGGCCTCTCCGAGGAGGACCAGAAGAAAGCCGACCGGTTCGAAATCATCCGCCGGGTGAAGCCGGAGGAGGGGCTCGAGTACGAGCTCCAGGGGGAGAAGTACGGCGTGGCCGAGGAGGTCGCGAGATTCTCGCGCAAGGAGGCGAAGAAGGAGGAGAAGAAGGACGGCGAAGACGGGAAGGACGACGAGGGTCCGGGCGACGGGGACGATCGCGACCCCGACCACGAAAACGGCGAGGGGGAGAAAAAAGACGAGGCCAAGGAATACGACTGGGAGGTCGAGATCCTCTACCGGCTGGACGCCGGGAACGGCAGGGTCTCCCGGGATCTCTTCCCGGTCGACCCGGAGCGGGAGGCCTACCCGGCCGATCGAGGGCTTGTCGGCTCCCTTCTCGGCACTCTGGGGCGCCTGCGAGCCCGGGAGTTTCTGAAGCCCATCGAGATGCAGCCTCTCGGGACGGACATCTCTTCCGGCGCGCTCGTCTGGCCAAGCCTGACGGATACCAAGAACGTCACCCGCGAAGGGGATGCCGAGATCGGCTTCGAGATCTACCTGGAAGCGACGCGGTCTCCCATTTCGTTCCTGTTCGGCCGGCAGGAGCCGGAGAAGAATGAGGCTTCTTCCGGCGCCGGTGGCGAGGGCGACGAAAAGGAGAAGAAGGGGGAGCCCTGGGTCGCGACCGATCTCCGGAGCTGGTTCGTCGAGGAGGAACGCGAATCCGAGGGGCCGCTCTCGCCGTTCGAGGCCGGGACGGGGGAGAAGGAGAAGGAAAAGGTCCTCCTCAAGAGAATCGGGGTTGTCCAGATCACGACCTGGGACTTCGACGCGCTCGACAAGGACGCCTTCCAGTACGTGAAGCCGGAAGAGGGAGCGTGGGAGGATGTCCCGATCCTCACAGGCGTGGACCGCCCGGCCGTCGCGCGGCTGTCGATTGCCGGGAAAAAGAAGGACGGCGACAAGACGGTTGAGCAGAAGCTCGATCTCGTGAAGTCCACGGTGGATGGCGGCGCCGACGAGTGGCTCGCCGAGTCCTTCCACGGTTACGCCGTGGAAACGAAGAAAGTGAGCGACCTCCTCGACGCGATCTTCGGGGCAACGAAGTCGCGACTGCGGGGGAAGCACACGCGCCTCTATAAGAAATTCGGGTTGGACGACGAGTCCCGCGTCCGGATCTCCTTCGCCGATGCCGAGGGGAAGGAGCTCGGCTTCGTCGTCGTGGGGAAGACCGACCCGCTCGCCAAGATCAAGAACGAGGAGTCGGGCCTGGAAGAGACGAAGACCACGACGTGCTTCCTCGTGGGGGAGGGGCCTGCCGTCCGCGACGCGGTCGCGGAAGTCCGGGCGCGCCCCGACGTTGAGGAGTGGGTCGAGAAGAAGCTCGTCGAGATCCCAAAGCACCGGATCGAACGCTTCGAGCTCGTCTTCGACGGCCGGGTCCACCGGTTCGTTCGCAAGGGCGGGGACACCGAGGGGGACGAGTCGTGGGTCGTCGTCGAGACGCCGGCCGCGGGGGGCTCCGACGTGGAGACCCTCGCCAACAAGACCAAGATCGACACGCTTCTTTCGGATTTCGAGCGCCTGGCGGCGAAGTCGATGGAGGAGCCCATCCCTTGGCCCGAAGGAGCGGCCGAGCCCGACGCAGCGAAGCTCGCCGCCTGCGGAATGGACAAGCCCTTCCTCGTGGCGATTCTCTCCGGCCGCGAGGGGATGGACCAGGATCGCGCGCTCGCCTTCTCGAAGGTCGTCCCCGAGGAGAAGAAGGAAGAGGGCGAGAAGAAGGAAGGCGAGGGAGAAGAAGAAGAGAAGGAAGAGGGTGAGGAAAAGGACGGCGACGATCTGGACGGCGAAGAGAAGAAGCCGGAGCCGATCTATCGAGTCCTTGTGCCGGTCCACCACGGACACGGAGGCTCGACGAAGCAGGCCTTCGCCGGCCGGGGCGAGAAACGCTCTCTCGCCGTCTATCGGCTCGACGAGTGGACCGGAAAGGACCTCGAGAAGTCGCCCAAGGACTTCTTCTCGATCGAGGCATCGCATGTCCTCGTGCCGTACAAGGGCGCGGAGCGGGCGGCCGATGACGTGACGAGGACGAAGGAGGAGGCCGCCGAGGCGGCGGCGAAGCTCCGAGACCCGCTCGCGAGCGAGGGGGATCTCATGGGGTTCTCGAAGGAGAGCGCCTCGGCCGCATCGGACCTCCCTGAGCCGTACTGGAGGGAGGCCTATCGCCTCAAGCCCGGCGAGGTCTCCGAGCCCCTGGAGACGCCGCGGGGGTACTACGTCATCCAGCGGACGAGGTAGGGGAACCATTCACGGGCTACGAGACGTCTTGGTTTCCTAGGAACCCAGGAACCCATGAACAGGAACTGACTGGCTATCTCCTGGGTTCCTAGGTTCCTGAGAGGTCTCCTCGACCGTGAACGGTTACGATTACGGGAGCGCGTCCACTCGCCTCCGCCGGGCGGACCCCAGTTCTACGATCGCACGCCGGTCCGGTTGAGGATCGTCCGGAAGCGCCCCGTCTTGTCCACGATCGGCACGACCTCGGCGCGGCTCCTCTTGCCCACGAGGCTCATCCGCTCCAGCGTCAGGACGAGCCTCGCACCGGAAGCGAGCGTCGCCTTGCACCGCTTTCCTTCGAAGTCGGCGTCCTCGTCGGCGTGGGAGGCCACGGGCGCCACGCGAGAGAGGATCGCGCCGTGGTCGGCCACGAGCCCCGCGAAGTCGGGATCCATCGCGGCCATGCGCAGGTCAAGCTCGCGGTAGGGCCGACGGACCTCGTCCGGGAGGTCGCCCTCGATCCAGAGGACCCGTATCCGCGGGTCGGCGAGGACCACCGGGATGAGGCCGTCCACCAGGGACGTGAGCTCCCGCGATCGGTCGGAGGCCATCGCGGAATCGTATCGACAATCAAACTGGACGACAAGCCGACTCCAGGATTCAGCCTTCAGCCTTCAGGCTTCAGCGTTCAGAGTGGCGGGCCGTGTCTTTCTGAAGGCAGAAGCCTGAAGCCTGAAGCCTGCAGGCTGGTACCATGGCCGCCATGAAGATCGATGTCGGGGACATCATCGTCCTTCGCCAGCACGGGGCGGGGGAGCCGGAGTTTGTCCGCGGACGCGTCGTCCTCTCCCTTCCCGGGACGAACAACGCGGACTGGAAGGGCTTCTACTACCGGGTCCTCGGGCTGGATGGAAACGAGACGGGACCCCGGCTCTTCGCGTACGACTACAGCGTGGCCCGCGTCGAGCGAGAGGAGGAAGCGACTCGTGGATGAACCAAGGCCCCGGCCGGCGTAGCCCGGGCCATTCACGCGAAGCAGTCTTCTTCGCTTCAGGCTACCCTTCCTGAAGCCTGAAGCCCGACACCTGAAGCCTGAAGCCTGAAGTCAGCCGCCGACCGGGAACCAGAGCTGTCCGTCGCCGGAGATCCCGCTCGGGTCGGACATGATGATGGAGTCGAGGTTCGCGGGGTTCGGTCCCGTCGTGTCGTACGCGGCCTCGGCGGGAGGCGGGCTGCCGAGGCCTGTGTAGAGCGGGCCGTCATTGGAGGCGGCGTGGAGCGACCCGACCTGGTTCACCACGAAGCACCGATTCCCGCTCTGGCCGTAGTCGGTCGGCCAGGCGTAGCAAGTCCAGCGCATCTCCTGCGTGTCGGCGAAGGCGACGTCCCCGTCGGGAAGGGGAACCGCCTCCGCGATGGCCGCGACCGCGCCCGGCAGGTACATGAGGTAGAGGTAGCCCGTCCGCTCGACGATCCCGCCGGAGGCCAGGGCGGAGGTCCCAAAGGCGGAGGCCAGCGCCGAGGGCGAGAGTGCCGGTCCCGCGACCCCGCCATCGGAACGGCAGGGACCTATCCCCGAGAGCTCCTGGATGAAGCCGTGCTCGCCTGACCCATCGCTGTCGAGATCCACTGCCTTCGCGTTCTTGAACTGGGCCTGGGCGGTGGTGATCGTCCGCAGGCCGGCAATGGCGACCGTCTCGTTGGAGGCGAGCCGTCCACGGATGAGCCCCGGGATCGCGATCGTGGCGAGCACCGCGATGATCGCGATGACGATGATGAGTTCGACCAGCGTGAAACCGCGGCCGTCGGCCATCCCCGGGACCCTCGAGTCTCGTTCGTGCTGCGGGCGTTGAGAGTATTATAGGGACGTGGGCCGGGAAGAGATCCCCTATTCCTCAGGACCGTGCTCCGGCCGGCGACTCTGGAGGCCCGCGGTCGGCCTCGTGGTCCTCGTGG
>JACQVV010000114.1 GCA_016209595.1 Planctomycetota bacterium | reverse complement strand
GGCGGCCGCCGCCTCCACGCTCGCGGCCAGGAGCGCCTCGATCCGAGCCGCCTCCTCGGCTCCGGCCTTCCCTCCGGGCAGCGCGCGGGCCTCGTGAAGAGCCCGGGCGGCTTCAAACGGCTGTCCGGCCTCGGCGAGTCGGGCCGACTGGGCATCGGCCTCGGCCCAGGTCTTCGGTCCGGCCTCCGGGATCGGCCGCTTGCGGGGCCCCGGCTTGTTGCCCAGGCCGGGCAGTCCCTTCCAGACTGCCACGGACCCTGCGGCGACGAGCAGGAAGAGGAGCGCCAGGGCAAGAATCCCGCGGCGTCCGGCCAGCCGCGCATGGTGACCGGAGTGGGCCCGGACCGCGAGGGGGACAGGAGGCGCGGGTGATGGCGAGGGCGCGAAATCGGCCGCCTCCGCAGCGCCGGTTGTGGGGGCCGGGGGCGAAGCAGGGGCAACCGCCACCTCGACCAAGACGCGCTCCGCGCCTCCATCCGCGGGAAGGGAAGCCGCCTCCCTCCCCGGTACGCGTCGAGGGCTCGAGAGTCCACTTGCTAGGTAGTCTTCCAGCGCCGCAGCGAGAGCACCTGCCGAGGGATATCGGTTCCCGGGGTTCTTCTCGAGGCATCGCATGCATAGTGCGTCGAGCTGGGAATCGATCTCGGGGCGGTGGGCTCGGACCGCAAGAGGGGACTCACGGAGAATCCTGAGTAGCAGCGCAGCGGGATGCTCGCCCGAATGCAGCGAGAGGGGGGGCGTCCCCACGAGGGCTTCGTAAAGAATGGCCCCCAGTCCATAGACGTCGGTTCTCTCTCCGACCGCCGAGGGGATGCCTTCCGCCTGCTCCGGGGCCATGTAGGCCGGGGTCCCAAGCGCCGCCCCGCTCTGGGTGAGTCGCGTGTCGTTCGCGCGCCGCGCCAGCCCGAAGTCGGTCAGCTTCGGCTGGCCCGATCGATCGATCAAGACGTTTGCAGGTTTGAGATCTCGGTGGACGATTCCCCTCTCGTGAGCATGGGCCACGGCTCGCACGAGGGGAAGCAACAGCTCGACCGCCTCACGCGGGGAGAGAGGTCCTCGGGACAGGAGCCAGCGGTCCAGGCTCGTCCCCTCGATGTATTCCTGGACGATGTAGTTGACCGGGCCCCAGACTCCGACATGATGTGCCTTCACGATGCCGGGGTGGTCGAGACTCGCGGCGGCGCGTGCTTCGCGGCGAAAGCGGGTGACCTGCTCCTCACCCACGAGGAATCCGCCCGGGAGTATCTTGAGGGCTACCACACGGTCGAGCGCGGTTTCTCTCGCCCGATAGACCACGCCCATCCCGCCTCGGCCCAGCTCCCCCAGGATCTCAAAGCCCGGGATCGCCGGAAGGTCCTTGGACTCGGCCGCCCCGGGATTGCCCTGGACGATTCCCGTGGCGGTGCCCGCGATCCCGCTCGAACTCCCGTCATGGCTGGATGCGTCGGAAGACGACATACCCGGCCTCCCCGTAGCAGGCACATTCTACCATGGACCTCGGTTGGCGGCGCGTCTTTGAGGTACGTGCATCCGCCCGAAGCGATCCTGGCGCGCTCGGCGCCACGAGGTCTATCCTGCCTCCACGAGATTCCACCGATCGTCATTCTGCACCGGCTGCGCACACCGCATGATGATGGCACGCTACCCCCCCAGGAAGAGCGTCCGGACGTTGAAGAAGTTGACCGCGATCGCGAGGCCGAGCGCGAGAACGGCGCCCGAGGCGCACCAGACCCAGAACGAGGCGAAGGCCTCTCGCGGGGTGCGCGATTCGCGACGGAGCGAGCCCTCGAAGGACATGAAGCGCCAGGCGACGAGGGCCCCGAGGGCCACCGCGAGGAGGACGTAGATGTAGAGGTTCATGGTCCGGTCGGGTTCGCGGAGGAAGCGCGAGCCTTCCGCGAGGGGGCCTGGGGGGACGAGCGGGGCGAGGCGGAAGAGGAAGGTCATGGAATTCTCCGTCACGAAACCAAGCAGGGCGTCCGGAGTTCCCCGCGGCACACCGCAAGGCGCCGGGGGCGAGTCGGATCGAGCTGGAGAGTGTAGACGCTCTCCCCATCGAAGAGGGGGTCGGAGACGAGCGGGAAGGGCCCGAGATCGAGGGCCGCCGCCCGGGCGAGCCGGACGCCGCGCCCCTGGTCCTCGAGGCGGAAGAGCCCGAGGGCGTTCGATTCGTCGAAGCGGCAGGCGAGATGGGAGCCCTGGGCGACCGGGCCGAGCTCGGGGTCGAAGGTCCCCTCGCCCTCCAGCGCCCGCACGCCGCCGGCGAGGTCGTAGGCGTGGAGGGTTCGCTTCCAGAGGAAGAAAAGGTAGAGGGCGCCCTTGCGGACGACGGGAACGAACCGGGCGCGGTTCTCGGTGATCCCCCGCGCCGCGCGGACGAGCGCCGGCCGTCCCCCCTCGCCCTGGCCGATGAGGTGGAAAGCGAACGTCCTCTCGCCGGGCGGGGCCGGGCCGTCGGGGCCGAAGAAGAGGACCCGTTCGCCCGCGAAGGTGGGGTTGCCGGGATGGAAAGGAGTGTCGGGATCCAGGAGCACGGTTCCGTGGTCGGCGAGCGGGTGCTCCTCGATCTCGACCCTGTCCTCGGGAGCGACCGCGAGGACGAGCGCCGTCCGGGGACCCACGAGTAGATATGTCCCGCCCCACGCCGGAACGGGCCCGAGAAATGTACGCCCGGCCGCCGGGTGGACGCGAGACTGGATGCGGCGCGCCTCGAGGCCCGTCTTCGGGACATGGCGGAGCTCGAAGAGGTCGATCGCCACCGAGGGAGGCTCGCCAGGCCGGGTGGTGGCGACGAGGATGCGATTCCCGAGGACCTCGGGGGGGCCGGCGAGCGCCGCGCCGTCGCCGTGGAGCCGCCGGACGTCCACGAGCTCCCGGACCGCGGGTCGAGCGACCGGGTCGAGGACCGCCAGGCGCCGCCAGCTCGCGACGAGGAGAAACCGGCGGACGATCCCGCCGTCCGCGATCGCGAGTTCCCTCGGAGGGAAGACGAGCGCGTCCTTCTTCTCGTGGAAGTCGCGCTCCTCGAAGATCCGGGCGAGGCGGACCGACGGGCCGCCGGCCGCGGGGTCGAAGCCCGCGTGAACGATCGCGCCCGTGGGAAGCGTGAAGAAGGGACGACCGCCCGCCACGGCGCCCCGGACATGGCCCCGGTGGCGGAGCTGGAACTCCTCCGGGAGCTCGATAAAGCCCAGCGCCTCGTGCCGGAAGTCGAACTCTTCCGCTTCGGGGAGAACGAGACCGGGGCCAGCCTCGCCCAGAGGCGCCCCGCACTCGCGACAGAAATTGGCGAGGAGCGCGCTCGCAGTCCGGCACCCGTCGGCGCGGCAGAGGCGGTAGCGCTCCCGGCAGAGATCGCAGCGGCCGCCGGCCCGCGCGGCCACGACTCCCTCGCACCCGGGCGTGGGGCAGGGGAGGAGGGACTCGCCGCAGGAAGGACACGCGGTGCTGCTACCTGGCGCGAAGACCTCGCGGCAGGATGGGTTGGCGCAGACGAGGAGAACCGCGCGGCACTCGGGGCACTCGGGAGAGTGCGAACCGGCGAAAAGGGGAACAAGCCCGAGGCAGTCGGGGAAGGGGCAGACACCGCTCGTCTTGCCGCAAGCCTTGCAGGTCGCGCGACGCCCCTTTATCGGGACGAGCCGCCCGCACTCCGAGCTCCCCCGGCGGTGGCGACAGGTCCCCATCGGGAGCCGGCACGACGCGCAGTACCACGTCCCGTGCTCGGCGATGACGAGCGGCCGGCCGCAGTTCTGACAGGCCGCGAGCTCGCGAGAGCAGGAGGAACAGAGCGCGCGGTCGCCAGCCCGTTCGACCCGGACGGCCTTCCTGCACTCTTCGCGCGGGCAGTAGGCAAGGAGCGGCGCGCTCGGACAGGAACAGCGCACGAGGTTCCCCGCCGCGACGAAGTCGTGGGGTTTCCCGCAGGCCGGGCAGGGGAGGATGAGGGGGTTCATGACCGACACACGGTCACGGTCGACGGGGCACGGCCACGGGTCGTGATCGTGTTCCGTGGTCCGTGACCGTGGTCCGTGACCGTGGTCGTGTTCCGTGACCGTGACCGTGACCGTGACCGTGTCAAAGCCGGATCCCCTCCTCATCCTCATCCGGCGGAGGGGGCGGCGGGGAGCTCGCGGCCTCCTTCTCCTCACTGGCTGCCGGCTCCCGGGGCGCAGGCTCCTCGGGCCGCTTCGTCCCGCCGCCCAGGTCGATCCCCTTTTCCTCCTCCTCGGGCCGAGGCCGCCGCCGGGTCGGCGCGAGCTCGACCTCCGCGAGACCACGTTCCTCCGGGCGCGCGACATACGTGGCGCGCACGAGTCCGAGCTCGATCGAGACGCCGTCGGCGAGCTCCGCGCGGAGCTCGACCGGCCGCCCCCCGACGACGAGCGATCCGGCGAGCGGCTCGATCCACGGCTTCCCCTTGTGCGGGAAGACGCGTGCCCAGGAGTCGGCCGAGCGGCGGTCGGAGACGGCGAGCCGGTCGCCCGCGATCGAGAGGAAGGCCTCGCTCATGCCGCCCAGGCGGATCGGATCGGCGCCCGCCTGGGCGAGCCCGCCTTCGAGTCCTTTCCCCGCCCGCGAGCCGAGGAGCTGCACGGCGCCGAAGACGATCGCAAGGAGTGCGCCGAGGGCGAAGAGGACGGAGACGGCGGTGAGGCGAGACGGGACCGTTGCGCGGAGCGTGATGGGCGTCGGGTTCTCGATCCGGATGGGCGCCCCGGTGGCGAGCGAGACCTCGACGTAGACGGGCTGGTCGGTGAGGAGAGCGGGCGAGACGTCCTCGCGGAACCGGAGCTTGATCCCGCCGTCCTTCAGGAGCTCCCCCACCGTCGCGGAGCGCTTCCCCGTGGCGGCGAAGACGACGTCCTCGACGAAGTCGGTTCCGCCCAACTCGGTCCACTCCAGGCTGACCACTTCGGCGAGGACCCGTTCCCGGACCGCGGCGGGGGCCTCCAGAGCGAAGGCCATCTCCTTTTCTCCAAGGAACTCGGGGCCCTCGGACGGCCGGTACGCCCCGAGGTCCACCTCCTCGGAGAGCTCGTCCCCCGTCCGGTGGCCGAGGACGGGGCGGTCGGGGGTCCAGGCGAGCACGACCGTAACCTCTCCCTCCTCGTCGCGCGGACCGGAGAGGACGAGCGTCGGGGCCGCGGGGAAGAACCGGATGTGGTTTCCGGCGGTGTGCGCCCCGGCCTTCAGCGCGTCGTAGCTCTCCCTCACCTCGACACGGAAATCGAGCCGCGCCCCTTCCTCCTTCGGACAGGGGAGGAGCGCGCCCTCCACCGGCCGGCCTTCCCGGTCGAGCAGCCGGACCTCGATCCCGGGCGCGGAGGCGATCTCGGGACGCACCGATTCGCCTCCCGCGAAGGGGTTGGCGGCCTCGAGCGTCACCGTGCCGATCCCCTTCCACGCGCCGGGCGGGACGGCCTGCGTGGAGGCGATCGCCGCCCGGATCGCGACCTCTCCCACGACGGAGCGGACCGGGATGCGGACCGACTGCCGCTTGCCGAGTTCCTTCGCCTCGAACTCGATCTCGACGATCCACTCGCCCGGACGGGTCGTGGAAAGCGTCCAGGGGGCGTCCCAAAGGGCGGGCTGACTTCCGCCGAGCGTTTTCGTTCGCTCGGTGGCATTGCTCCCGTCGAGAGAGAACTGGACTCCGTCGGTTCCGCCACCCGACGGGTCGCCGATCGAGACCCGCACCGCCATCTCGAAGGGGGTCCGGTTGGCGTCCTCGGTCCAGACCACGGAGAGCGCGCCCTTTTCCTCCTTCCCGCGGGCTTTGAGCAGCACGGTTCCCGGGCCCTCAGCGCGTGTCGCCTCGAACTCCTTCAGGGGAGCGACCACGGGGAACGGGAAGGGGAACTGCGAGGCCTCCTCACCGCCCGCGCCCAGGAACTTCAGCCGCCCCGGATGCTCGGGGAGGAACTCGATCCGGTTGGCGGCGGGATCGAAGCGTGCCGGGTCGGTCGCGGGAAGAAGCAGAAGCGAGAGGCCGAAGGGGAGGAGCCCGGCGTCCGGGACCTCCTGCAGGGCGCCGGTCACGTCGCGCCCGAAGCCGTCGAGGACTTTCAGGGTGACCCCCTCCTGGACTCGTGCCGCGATCCGGAACCGCTCGCCGGCCGAGTCGGCGTCGGCGAGGACCTGGACCGAGAGAGGCGCGTTCACCGCCACCCCGGGAAAGACTTTTCGGGGTTCCGTGTCCGGGAAGGAGATCGCAAGCGTACCCACGCGAGGCGCGAGCGAGACGGAGATCCGGTGCGCGATACCTGTGAGCGAGCCCGTCCCGGAGAGAACGAGCGTGCCCGAAAGGGCGGTCGCTTCGCGAAGAGTGCCCGCCAGGTAGAAGTCGCCCACGCCCTTCCCGGCGGCGAGTTCGAAGGAAGACGGGACCGCCTCGCGAGCCGCATCCACAAGCGAGACGCCCTCGAGCCCTTCGAAGCGCCACTCGATCCGAGTACCCGCCGCGGCCTGGTTCCAGGCGATCCGGACGGGATGGTAGACCGTGCGGCCGACCTTCGCGGAGTCCTCGATCTTCCCTTCCCGCGGCACCACGAGGGCGAAGAAGGGGGTCGGAGTCACCCGGAACTGAAAGAAGAGATCCGGCGGAACGAGACGGAGCACGTACTCCTTGGAGGCCATCTTCTTCACGAAAAGGTCATCGGTGTGCTCCGGGTCAAGCTCGAACCGGAGGAGCATCGGGTAGTCCCGGTCGTCGGCGAGCTTCTCGACGCCGTGGAGGACGAGGCGGAAGGTCCGGGCCCCGCTCGGCGCCTCGATCGAGAGGTCGGTTGGGCCGTCGAGCTTCACCTCGACCTCCTCGGACGACTTCCACTCGGGGCGCACGCGGAAGGAGAGATGGTTCTCCACGGCGAGACCCGTCGCCTCGAAGGAGAGCCCGAGGTCCACCTCGACGTTGGCGCCTTCGCGCGGGCGCTCGACGAAGACCCGCTCGACGGCGAGCGTCGGGAAGACCCCGGCGAACCGGACACGCTTGGTGGGGTCCGGGTTCTCCTCGATCCAGATCGTGACGCTCGGGTTCGTGGCGGTCTCGCGCCGGACCGACTCGAGGAGCTCGGCGAAGTCCTTGTTCGATTGCGCATTCCAGCGGTGGTGGTAGATCGAGACGAAGAGCCGGCGCCTGGTCGTGCCGAAGAAGTCGACGAACGCCTGCCGGGCGCGCGGGATCGAGACCTTCTGCCGTCCGGCGTCGGTGAGTTTCTCCTCGCCGTCGGTGTACAGGGAGACGGCGAAGTAGAGCTCGTCGGAGTCCTCGATGAGGAGCGTGAGGAGGGAGTGGAGCGTGTCGCCGATATTCGTTTCGCCCTGGGGAGGGTGGCCGTCGAGCGCGAGCCGCGCCTCGGCGAGCGAGCGGACCGTGACGGCCGAGTAGACGTTGTGGTCGAAGAAGAGGAGGCTCACGCGGTTCCGGCCGCTCGCCAGGTCGAACCCGATCTCTTCCAGGACCAGGCTCTTCGCCTTCTCGTAGCGGGAGATTGTGGAGCCGAGGGCGTCGGGATCTCGCATCGACCCCGACTTGTCGAGCACGACGATCTTGTGATACGCGCAGGCCGGCGCGGCGGCCAGGGCGGCGAGGAACAGGGCGACGACGACGGGCGTCCGGCGAGGCATGGTCTCTCCCCTTTTCCGAGGACGGCGCTCCAGTATGCGGCCCTCCCGCCCGCGCGGGAAGCGGGTTATGCTTCGCGCCCTCTCTTGTAGACAAGGAGAAGCGCCGTGGCCGATGAGCGGATCGTGAACCTGCACGAGATTGCCCTCGACGAGTCGTCCGACGAACGCCCCTACGTGGGGGCCTGGGCGAAGCTCGCAGAACGGCTGGGCGCGAAAAGACTCGGCTTCAACGTCTCGGCGATCCAGCCGGGCGCCTTCTCGTGCCCGTACCACTGGCACCTGCGGGAAGAGGAGCTCTTCATCGCCCTCTCGGGGCGGGCGCTCGTCCGGTGCGCGGACGGCGTGCGCGAGGTCCGCGCGGGCGATCTCGTCTTCTTCAGAACGGGTCCCGAAGGGTCGCACCAGTTCTACAACCACGGCGACGAGCCGTTCCGCTATTTCGCTCTCTCGAACATTGCTGAGACCGATGTCTGCGAGTACCCGGACTCGGGGAAGATCCTCTTGCGAGGCGCGGGGCGTGCGATGTTCCGGCGCGCCGACGCGGTCGAGTACATGGACGGGGAGCGGGATCCCAAGGCGCACTGGCCGGAGGGGACGATCAAGGGCTGACAACCGCCCATCTGTCAATCACCCGAGCGACCGGGCCGCTACCGGCCGTCGGGTCGGAGCCGTCGGCGGGTGGTCTCGCGCCTCGCCGGGGCCGGGGGTGGCGCGTCCGGCGCCCCTTCCCCGAGCCCCTCCATGAGCGCCACGAGCTCGCCGATCGGGTCCTTGCCGCCGTAGCCGGCGGGATTCCAGAGGAGCTCGCGGTTCCCCTCCACCGTCTCCTCCACGTCCTCGATGAGTTCCAGCGGGCCGGCGTAGCGGATCTCGCGCTCCTTGGCCATCATCTTCTCGAGGAAGTAGTGCATGTGGCGGGAGACGTGGTGCATGCGGATCGCCTTCGTGCTGAGGCGCTTGTTCAGATGCTTGGCGACGATCTGGGCCTGATCGGAGCCGCGGAAGGGGATCTCGCCGACTACCATGTGGTAGAGGGTGGCGCCGAGCGAGTAGATGTCGCTTCGCACGTCGAGGTCGCCGGCCCCGCGCGCTTGCTCGGGAGAGACGTACTGGGCGGTCCCGCACATGAGGCCGCGCCGGAGCTCCTCCGCCCGGCTCTCCGGGACCTTGGCGAAGCCGAGGTCGCAGATCTTCGCGCGTCCCCGGTGGTCGAGGAGGATGTTCCCGGGCTTGATGTCGCGATGGGTGACACCGGAGGTCGCGAGATAGCAGAGCACCCGGGCGACCTGGAGAAGGACGTGGATCGCGAGCTCCTCGGAGAGAGGGCCTTTCGCGTCGAGGATCTGCTTCACCGAGACCCCCGAAACGTATTCCAGAACGACGTAGTAGAGGCCCTTCGACTTTCCCGCCTCGTAGCCCTCGATCAGGTTCGGGTGGCGGAGCCGGGCGAGAAGATTCCCCTCGTCGAGGAACCCCTCGACCATGTGGGGGGTTCTCTCGTGGTGCGGGAAGAGAATCTTCACCGCGCAGACCAGGCCGTCCGCCTCCCTGCGCGCGAGGTAGACAGTCGAGGTGCCTCCGCGGCCGATCTTCCTCGCGAGCGTGAAGCCGGGGATCGCCTGCCGGTGCTCCTCTTTCTCGAGATCGAGACCCACGCCGTCCCCGGTCTGGAGGAACTGGACCTGACGCTTGGTGAGGTAGCCCTTCTTGCGCAGGATCTTCATCAGGCCCACGGCTTTTCCCCGGGCGGCGAGCGATTTCTGGATCTCGACGCCTTCGAGGATCTGCTCCCGCGCGAGGAGCCCCTGCCGGAGGGCTCGCTCGGCCAGGGACTTCTCGAATCGGGTGGCCAAGGGGTCCAGTCTCCTTCCGACAGGATACTCTAGCCGGGCACCAGGGCGCGGTCCAATCGGATGCGCTATACTCCAGGCAAGCCCCGCGCCGCCAGAACATGGGCTTCGTATCGGCGCACGCACGGAACATGGCAGATGAAAGGGTCCGCCTGAGGATCGCGCAGCTCGCCGCCCAGCTCATGTATGAGCGCTTCGAGACCGAGTACTTCACCGCGAAGCGCAAGGCCGCGAAGCGGCTCGGCGTCGAGCACCGCTTCCGTCCGAAGGACCTCCCGTCCAACCGGGAGATCCGCGACCAGATCCTCCTTCTCGCCCGGATGTTCGAGGGCGAGAAGCGAGACGCGCGGCTCCGGGACATGCGGGTCGAGGCCCTGCGCCTCATGCGGAAGCTCCGGGCGTTCTGCCCGCGCCTCATCGGGTCGGTCTGCACCGGCCACATCCGCAAGGGATCGGACATCGACATCCACCTCTTCAGCGACAGCGAGGCCGCGGTCTCGGCGGTCCTCGACCAGGAAAGCCTGGAGTACGACCTCGAACACAAGAAGGTAAGGAAGCACGGAGAGGAGCGCGTCTTTACCCACTTCCACGTCCACGACCGGTACGGCTTCGAGCTCACGCTCTACGCCGAGGACAAGATCCACTACGTCTTCAAGAGCTCGATCACCGGCGGGCCGATCGAGCGGATGGGGATCCAGGAGCTCGAGAACCTGCTCCGGGCCGAGGACCCGGCCGCCGATCTGGACGCCGAGGTGGAGCGCCTCGAGGACCACATCGATCGGTTCGAGCTCTACCGGATGCTCCTCCAGCCGTTGGAGCGGGTGAAGCAGGCCCCGGAGCACCACCCGGAGGGGGACGCGCTCTACCACAGCCTTCAGGTCTTCGAACTCGCGCGAAAGGAGCGACCCTATGACGAGGAGTTTCTGACCGCCGCGCTCCTCCACGACGTCGGCAAGGGAATCGACCCGTCCGACCACGTGGGGGCGGCGCTCGCGGCGCTGGAGGGCGCGATCACGCCGCGGACGGAGTTCTTGATCGCGCACCACATGGACGCCCAGGCCTACCGGGAGGGGAAGCTCGGTCCGCGTGCCCGGCGGAGGCTCGGAGAGAGCGAGGATTTCGAGGACCTGCTTCTCCTCCGCGAGCTCGACACTCGCGGTCGGGTGTCCGGCGCGTTCGTCTGCGAGATCGGAGAGGCGCTCGACTACCTGCGGTCGCTCGACGCCGAGGATCCCGCCGACTAGCGGTAGCGACCTCGCCGGGTTCCCGGTTCCTCCATCGCTCGGGCGACCGCGAGGGAGAGGTCATGGGGGCCGTCCCCTCCGAGCGCGCGGTCGAGCGCCTCCAGGCGCCGGATGAGATCGAGCAGGTTCCGCCTCGGGATCGGGCCTCCCGCAGCGCGGCAGAAGTGTGTGCGGCAGCCGAATGGTCTTGCCTCGTAGGCCGCGCACGCGAGGCCTCCCCCGGCCTCCTGACCTTCCAGGAGGAGCGGGCACCTTCCGCCGGGCTCCTCCGCGAGACGGGTTTTTCCCTGGGCCCGCACCGCCCGTGCGACCAGGAGCGCCTCGCCGAGCGTGACGGCCGGCGTCCTCCCCGTGATCTCGAAATGGCAGCACTCCCCTCGTCGTACGCAGGCACGCTCGACGGGACGGGCATCCAGGTCGCGGTAGACCGCGAGGACCTCCTCCAGCGCGCCGGACCGGACGAGTTCCTTCATGGAGACCATCCTACGAGCACCGCACGCAAAAAAAATCGGCGCCGGCTCGTGGCCGGCGCCGGGAGCTGTTCAGCGATTGCGAGAGTGCTGGGCTAGATCTTCCTCACCTTCTCGGCCTTCGGGCCCTTGGGGCCCTGCGCGCGTTCGAACTCCACCCGCTGGCCCTCCTCGAGGCTGCGGTAGCCTTCGCCCTCGATCGCGGACTGGTGGACGAAGACCTCTGCGCCGCTGTCCTCACTGATGAAGCCATACCCCTTGCTGTCATTGAACCACTTCACGGTACCTTGCGCCATGTCCTTGCACTCTCACAGTACGGGAAAAGGAACTCGGGATCCCCGGGACCCCGAAAACGCGACGAGTCTACGCGCGCCGCCGGAGACAATGCAAGAGTTCGCCGGGGAATTTGTCCCCCGGCGAACCTACTCGGCGGCGAGTTGGGAAAGGACCGCGAACGCCGGCTTCCTCCTCCCGCCGGAGGCCACGAGGCACATGGGCACAAAGCGGGACTCCAGGTTCGGGTTCTCGAAGAAGGGCGACCAGAAGATCCGCCGGACGCCCGCCTCGCGCGCGGCCCCGATGCGGGCCGCGACGTCCTCGGCGTGGAGCTCTTCCGAGTACCGCGCGCCGCTCGCCTCGTCCGGTCCTCCGACCTCGGTCCCGGCGATCGGGCCGGCCCATCGGGCGCGGACCCAGGCGACCTTCGCCGGGATCTCGTCCACCCGGTTGTAGAGGTGGACGTCGGCCCAGTCGAAGCGCCCCTCCTTGAGCAAGCGTTCCCCCCAGGAAGTGATGAGCCGGTGCTCCCCGCGGACGAGCTCGGCGAGCATCTCCGAGGAAATCCCCGCCGCGGCCACGGGGACGGACGGCTCGACCGACTTCACGGCCTCGTACGCCAAGGCGAGCGTCGAAAGGTACTCTTCGCCCGTGCCGTGCCAGAAGCGGCGCGGCCGGTCCGGGGGAAGCACGTCGCGAGGCAGGACCTCGTTTTCGATCTGGACCACGAGCCAGCGGGCCGGGTCCCGACCGGCGGCCCGCAGGCCCTCGACGAGCGGCCGGACCGTCGAGCGGACGAGTTCCTGGTACCGCGCGCCATCGGCCGGCGGGAAGCCGCCGCGCTCGCTCGCGTCGAACGCGCGCGCATCCGCGACGTTCGCCCGGTCCCGGTGGAAGAGGGTCAGCCAGAGGCCGTACCCCTCGCGCGGGATGCGGGTGAGGTCGTCCCGCCGCTCGCCGAGCTGGTACTCCCCGATGCGGACCCATCCCACGCCGAGCTCCGCGAGCGCCTCGCGCGCCTTCGGGTCGCGGGAGACCCCCACGACGCCCAAGGCGTCCGGGCGAGGAACCTCCGGAATGCTCTGTGCACTGGCGGTTTCCGCGGTCGCGGTGAACCCAATGGCGGCAATCCCCAAGAGCATCCGTGTCTCGAATGCGTTCATAGCCATCCTCCCACGACCCGCGCGGAGATCCGGGGTCGCCTGGTGTGGAAACCCGGGATGGACTCCAGGTTCCGGAGATGCCGATACTTCTCTGCCGCTCTGGCGCGTGCCATGGCTCGCGGACGGTCGTCGCTCTGGTACGCTCGCCGACCCCAACGTGATCCTCTGGCGCGCCTCGTGGCCCCGAGGTATCCTAAGGGGCTGTGAGGAAATAACTGCTACATTCGGCCGGCTACGACGCCGCCAGGCTGCGTTGCGCCTCCTCAACAACCGACTCCGTTGGGTTGTTTCGTCGGCGCGCCTTGCCTGGCGGCGTCTCGCGCGGCCTCGGTGGTGACGCATTTATTTCCTCACAGCCCCTAAGATCATGCCGACGACCAAAAGGCAGCGGTGCCGACTGAAGGTCGAACTCGACCGCGAGACGGACGGCCGCTGGATCGCCGACATCCCCCAGCTTCCGGGCGTCATGGTCTACGGCGCGACCCGTCGCGAGGCGCTGGTCGCGGTCAAGGCCCTGGCGTTCCGCGCCCTCGCGGACGCCCTCGAACACGGCGAGGCCGCGCCTGACCTCGACGGCATTTCCTTCATGTCGAGGTGAGCACCTGGCGATCGACCCGCGCTCGCCGGGTCCTCGCCGCCCTCCTCCGGATCGGCTGATCCGTCGTGCGAACCACCGGCTCTCACCGGATTCTCGCACGCCCCGGCTGGCCCAACATCGTCTTTGCCTTCCACGACCGCGAGGAGATAGGGCCGCGGATGCTCGCGCGTCTCGCCCGCCTCACAGGTCTCGAGCCCGACGATCTGTAGCTTCCTCCCGGGAGAAAAGGTCTCACGGGGCGAATCCGGCCCTCGAACGCCGCGAGGCCCGACGGGCGTAACATCCTGTCGGGCCTCGCATTTTGTCTGGTAGCGGGGGAGGGATTTGAACCCCCGACCTTTGGGTTATGAGCCCAACGAGCTGCCAGGCTGCTCCACCCCGCGGTCTTTGGTTCCGCCGGCCCAGGGCCGACGACTAAACAAGACTATAAGGAAAGGAGAACGGCTGTCAAGTGGGTTTTCCGAGCCCGTTGAAAAACCCCCCGCCGCGAAGCGGGCGGTCACGGCAGAGGACGGGGTGGTCACGACCGAGGAGCGGGTCATCACGGGCACGGGCAGGGACAAGGCCGGGCACGGGCACGGGCACGATGAGGACGGGCATGGGCACGGTTGACCTTGGACTTCGACGTGGACATCGACTTGGACTTCGACTGTTGTTTTTCGACGAAGTTCAAGTTCAAGTTCAAGACCAAGACCACGACCAAGACCACGACCAAGACCAAGACCAAGCTCAAGACCAAGACCAAGTCCAAGTCGAAGAACAACGGCGCCGGAGTCTTGTTGGGCTGGGGCGGAGTCTCGCTAGCCTTTCTCGTCACTCCCCCAGCGCCGCGCGTCGCGCCTTCTTGACCGCGGCACGCTGGTCCGGCGGGCAGATGTCGAGCGCCTTCGCGAAGGCCGCGCTCGCCCTTTCCCGTTCGCCTGTTCGCGCAAGAACGACCCCGAGGCCCTACCAGGCTTGCCAGATCCGGCCATCGGTCGAAAGCGCGCGTTCGTAGTCGAGAGTCGCGCCCGCGGGGTCTCCCTGCTCCGCCCGGACGAATCCCCGGTTGCAGTAGGCCAGGGCAAATTTCGGATCGAGCGAGATCGCTCGGGAATGGTCTTCGATCGTGACCGCGAGGACTCCATGGTTCGCCCGGGCGATTCCCCGGTTGTTGTAGTCGGCAGCGGTCCTGGGTTCCTCGGCCTCGGAAATGTGGTGCTTCCCCGCGGCGAGAAGCTCGATCGCCCTCTCGCCAGGACCGGGAGGCACGACGAGCGATTGCCCGCAGCCCGGACACCGGACCGTCTCTCCCGCGCGCTCTTCCGGAACCGAGAGGCTCTTCCCGCAGTAGCACGCGAGGCGAAGGACCACCCTGATCCCCTCCTTCTTCTCTCGCCCTTCTTTTCTCGCCCACGCTTCGGGGCCCTTGGGCTCCGGGCGCGATTCTACAACCTGCCTTCAGCCTTCCGCATTCTGCCTTCCCTTAACGGCGGGTTCGCCAGCCGAGGCGGAGGGTCGATGGGCCCGATGGGGCCGAGTGCTCCTCGAAGAGCGCGCTCGCGACGGCGGGATCGGGCGGGTCGAAGTCGGCGGGGTAGGCGAAGCGGCCGGGGGGACCGTCGAGAAGCGCATAGACGAACCCGGGGCCGGACTGGAGGAGGGCCCAGCCGAGGCGGGTGATCGCGGCCGCGGGGTCGGCCGCGGCGGTGGACGACGAGGAGAGGAGAAGGGCGGCGAGACGCGCAGCATCGTCGCGGCCGAGGGAGACGCGCTCCTCGCCTCGGTCGGGAGCGTGGGGATCGGCGAGCGAGGCCGAGACGTGGGAGGTCTCACCGGCAGGGACGCTGGGGAAGAGGTCATCCGGGAGTGTCTGGCCGACCTCGGCGGGGTCGGTCGAACGGACGACGGCGCCCGACTCGACGAGACGGAGCACGCGAACATCGGAGGGGAGGGGAAGAGCGGGCCAGGAGTCCTGGGGGAGATCCGGCCCGAGGGCTGCGAGGGCTCGGAGCGCTGGGGCGAGAAAGATCGAGCGGTCGGCGATCGAGAGAGCGGCGTCGACAAGGGGGAGACGATCGGGCGCCCGCGCAGCGAGGATCTCGCGGGCGCGTTCGAGTGCCGCGAGGGCGCTCGAAAACTCCCCGGATTCGAGGCCCTCTCGCGCGCCGGCGAGAGACTCGTCGGCGAGGGCTGCGGGGAGGGTCGGATCGTCAGGAGAGAGCGCGAGGGCGCGCTCGAGCAGGGCCGCGAACGATTCGAAGCGATGCGCGCCGGGCGGTAGCTCGATGGCCTTGCGCAGCAGCGCCTGCGCTTGTAGCCGGCGGTAGCGTTCGGGCTCGGGCGCGAGGCCGGCCAGGCGGTCGATGAAGTCGATGGCTTGGTCGAGGTCGCCCGAGTCGACGAGCGATCGGAAACGGTCGAGGAACGGGCCGGCGAGGAGTGCGCCGAGCGCGGAGTTCCCCGGGAGGCGGGCGAGGAGCCAGGCGAGCCGCGCGAGTGCCGCGTCATCCTGCCCCTCAGCGAGGGCTCGTCGGATCGAGTCTTCGTACTCGGGGAGATTCTCCGCGAGCGTCCAGCGGATCTTCGACGGGTCGGGGGAATACTCGACCACACGGTTCGAGCCAAAGTAGGGTGGGTCACGGTCCTGGTAGGAGACCTCGAGTCGGCGAGTGAGGTGTTCCGGGTCGAAGTCGTTGTCGCGCAGCGTGAGGGTGAATTCGCCAGTAGGCGTGTCGACCCATGCCGAGCGGATAGTCTCCAGGGACGGGCCGCGGACCACGATCTCGTCGCGCTCCAGGTCGTTGACCGGCCGCCCCGCAAGATCGCGGACGCGAATCCGCACAAGGATTTCCGGAAAGCTCGAATCGTCCACTTCTTCGATGGCGAGAAGGTCGGCCGGTTCCGAGCTTCGCGGTTCAGGCGAATCCCTCATGGGGAGGGTGCAGCCTGTAGCCAGAAACGCCAGGACGAGAGCCGCGCGCGTCATTCCTCGACCGTCACGTGCGCGGGGACGGATTTCACGTTCCCGAAGGCCGCGGAGATCTCGGCGGTCCCGGGCCCGAGCGCGGTGACGAGTCCCGTCTCGTCGACGACCGCGACGTGCCACGCGTTCGAGGTCCAGCGGACCTGTCCTGCCTTCACGGCCCCGAGATCGAAGTCGGGGTCGTAGGTCAGTTTCGCCATGGCGCGGGCCCGCGCGAAGCCGCCGGCAGTCAGGCGCTCAGTCCACAAATCCACCTTCACCTCGACGGAAACGAAACGCTGGTGGTACCCGAGCAGATACATCTCCGAGATCTGGAACGCGCCTCCGTCGGAAGCCGCGAGGACGGCCACGTAGATCTTCCTCGCGCTCCGTCGGTCCTCCTGGACCCGGAGCGTCTCGGGTCTGGCGGGATCGGCGGTCCCGGAGGCGATGGCCGTGCGCGTTGCCGCGGATCCAGCCGCGGGCTCCCCACCGTGGAGCACGACCCGGACCGGCCGGTTGACGATGACCTGGATACCGCCGAGCATCGTGGGTTCCTCGAACTCAACGCGCACGCGGAGCTCTCCCGAGGGCTGCTCGTAGGCGCCACCTTCGTCGAGATCGTGAAGAAGCGGGAGCGGAGCGCCGCCGGGGCCGGTCACCCGCGCGGGTCTTTGCCGCGGATCCGGCCCGTAGGCAAGGACGGCCGCGAAGGTCCCGGCGTATGGGTTTTTTGCCTCGGCCTCGGCCGCGCGCGCACACCTCGTCCAGGCGTCGAGGAGGGGCTCCATGGGGGAAAGGAGGTTCCTCGCGTCGAGCATCGGCCGCCGGAAGGCCTCCACGCGCGCGAGGAACTTCGCGGGATCCTGGTGGGCCGTCCGGGCCTCTCCGATGAGGCTGGCGAGGCGAACCTGAACCGCGGCCAGCGCCAGCTCGTCGAGATAGGAAGGATTGAGGCCCTGTCCCCGCGCGGCCAGGTAGGCGTCGAGAAAGGCCGGGTCCTTCTCCTGGCCGCGCGCCGAGAGGGCCGCGAGCGTGGCGCGGGACGCTTCGGCGCCAGATTCCCCCACCAGGGCGAGGCGCGCGGGCAGCGGGA
Source organism: Planctomycetota bacterium (assembly GCA_016209595.1). Taxonomy (GTDB): domain Bacteria; phylum Planctomycetota; class JACQVV01; order JACQVV01; family JACQVV01; genus JACQVV01. The sequence goes on along the minus strand of JACQVV010000114.1, from coordinate 7,080 downwards.
GATCGTGGACCGGGAGCTCGAGTTCCTTCCCGCTCGGCAGGCGGACGAGGACCGACTCGCCGCGCCGCTCGAGGACCCTCGCCGGGCCGTTCTCGTCGGGCCATGGGAAGGGGACGTCCCGGCCGATCGCTTTCTCGCCCCCCGCCAGGACGAGCTCGTGGAAGTCGGCGAGGTGCTGGAAGTGCGCGTCGAAATGCGGGGAGTCAGGAGCGTGCCGCGCCTCGGGGACGAGGCGGCACCACTCGCGCCAGGCCTCGAGGGTCTCCCGGTAACGGTGCGCGGCGAGGAGCTCCTGGAGTCGGAGCATGAACTCCTGTGCATTGGGGCGGGGCGGGATTGGGTCCCGAGTTCGCGAGTCAAGGCGGGCGATCTCCTCCTCGATCGCGGAAGACCTCGACTCGGGGAAGAGGACCCGGCGCTGGAGGAGCTTCTCGCGCTCCTCGGGAGTTCGCGCGAGTCCGAGTTCGGCCAGGAACTCGCCGAACGCCTTCTCCTCGGCGAGGGCGAGGTCGCGCCGGACTCCGGCGAGCCGCTCCGATTCGCCGAGCGCCTCGGCCCTCCGCGCGAGCCGGTCGATCTCGGCGAGCGCGCGGCGGTAGTTCCCCTGGGAAGCGGCGAGACGGCGCGCGTCCTCGATCTCGGCGCGGAGTCCGCCCACGGCCGCGGGGTCGCGGGGGCCGGGTCCGAGACCGCCCCCCGGGGTGTCGCCGTCCTCGCCGGGCGTCTCTGAGGAACCGCCCTTGTCGCCGGGGGTGGGAGTGGGGCTCGGCGAGGTCCCGTCGCCGCCGGCGAGCAGGGAAATGCCCAGGCCGAAGGCGAGGGCCGTTGCGGCAACGCCCAGCGCGAACGCCGCCCACGGCTTCCAGCCCCTCGGACGCACGAGCTTGCGGCGCTGTCCGGAGCGGCGGCCGCTCCGGACCCCGGTACGCCCTCCGCTCGCGGGGCGTTCGGCCAGCGGGATCGTCTCTCCTTCGACGATCTCGACCGTCGCGAGCGACCCGTCCGTCGCGCGGGCGACGAGACCCTCGAGCAGCGTCACGACCTCTTCCATCGACCCGGGGCGCCGGTACGGATCGAAGGACATCATCCGCTCGACGAGACGGACGACCTCGCGGGGGGTCGCCGGGGCGAACCGCGAGACCGGTTCGGGAGGCTCCGAGGAGAGGACGGCGCGGGCGATCTCGGCCACGCCCTGTCCGTGATAGGGCGGACGGCGGGCGATGAGCGAGTAGAGCACTCCGCCGAGCGAGTAGACGTCGGAGCGCGGATCAACGTCCCGCGAGGAGCGGAGCTGCTCGGGCGACATGTAGTGGGGCGTTCCCATCACGTCGTGGGTCGCCGTGAACCCTTCCGCCCGAGCCGTGTCCTTCCCGAGGCCGAGGTCGCTGATCCGCGTGACGAGCTCGCCGCGGGCCCCCCGGGAGACGAGGAGGTTCGAAACCTTGACGTCGCGATGGATGATGCCCTTCTGGTGGAGGGCGCTCAAACCCCGCGCGGCGTCGGCGGCGATCCGGAGCTTCTCGACCAGCAGGAGTTCCTTGGATAGCCGGTCGATCGGCAGGGGATCGGGGACGTACTCCATGACGTAGTACGGGAAGCCGCTCGCGACGCCCCCGCCGTAGACAGGGATCAGGTTCGCGTGGTGGACCGAGAGGAGCCCCTTCCACTCCGCCTCGAAGCGGTGGATGAGGTGGGGCGCGGTGAGGAGTTTCAGGGCGCAGACCCCCGCGTCCGGGAGGGGGATCTGGCGGCTCCGGATCATGTCGAGGAGTTCCTCGCGGGAGCGCCGCGCCCACTTCGCGAGCCTCGTCTGGCGCCGCTCCTCCTCTTCCTCGCGGCTCTCGCCCCGCCCCTTCTCGCGGTAGGCGACGAGAAGGGTGAGGTCCATCTTCTCGAGATCGACTTGGGCCAGGTAGACGATCCCCATGCCGCCGCGGCCGAGGATCTTGATCGGCCGGTAGGCTCCGTCGATGGGCTCTCCCAGCGGGATGGGGCCCCGGACCTCGCGAAGGGTCGCGTCTTCTTCCACCGCGCTGTCTCTCGTCCTCTGCCTCAGGCCTCCGGTTTGGACGGTCGCGCCCGGGCTTCCTCCGCCACCGCCACCAGGAGATCCTGCTCCTTGAAGGAATCGAGCGAAAGGTCCTCCGGGGTGAATTCGACCTTCTTCTCCTGGAGCATCTTCCCGAACTCGCGCAGCGTGCCCGCGAGGTCTCCCTCGATCCGCGCGCGCGCAACGCCCGCCGCCGTCTTGTCGGGGGGCGGTTCTCCCGTGCGGATCGCCTCCAGGCGCGCCCGGGCGGCGTCGCGCTCCGGCCGTCTCTTCTCTTGGACCCTCCGGGTCCGGTCGATCATGCGCGATGGCCGGATCGTCCACTGGCGGCCGCCGTGCTTCCTGGAATGCCAGTTGAGCGCCTTCTGGAAGAGCTTGATCGCGGCGAGGCTCGCCACGCCCGCGAGCGGGCCGCCCGCCGACCACAGCGCGAGCGGCACGAGCGTCCCCGCGGCGAGCTCGAGGAGGTCGAGGATTTGCTCCAGCGCGTCGTCCTGGCGCTTGAGGTCCTTCTCGTCCTGCGTCATCTTGCAGGTGCCCGAGTACCAGGCGAGCGGGAGCCTGGCCGTCTCGGCGATCTCGCCCAGGAGCGCGTGGGCGAGGATGTCGGCCTGGTCGTGGAGTTCCTTGCCCGAGAGCTTCGCGGTCTCCCCGAGCGCGGCCCGGCGGTACGCCGGGTCGGTGAGAAACGCCTTCGTGCGCGGCGCCTTCTTGCCGGCCCCGGCGAGCGTGGCGCGCACGGCCGATGTGAGGCCGCGTCCCGCCAGCGAGAACATCCGCGCGACGAGGTTCTCCCCGCTGCCCACCCGCTCGCGGGCGTCGAGGGCCTGGCTGTCGAACAGGGCCCGGAACGGCGCCTGCTGCCGCGGCGGCAGGTCGCGGATCGGCGCGAGCTTCCCGCGGCGGGGATCGAAGACCATCTTCCTCGCGAACGCGTCCCAGGTGAACGCGGTCCCAGAGCCGCCGGAGCCGGCCGCGGGGACGAGTCTTGCCTCGGTCTTCCGGATCATGCGCTCGCCTTCGCGGAGGAAGTCGGGAAGCGGGATGCCCCGCGCCTCGGAGCGGTCGAGGCGGAGCTTCTGGACTGCCGCCCGGAGTGCATCGATGGCCTCGAGCCGGTCGGCCCGCAGGCCGAGGAAGTAGTCCTCGTCCGTGCCGAGAAAGCTCCAGCGTCTGTCCTCGTGGATCTCGTGGACCGCCAGGCGAGAGCGCAGGGCCTTCGAGAGCGAGGAGAGAATCCGGTCGACGCTCTCGCCTGTCGCGCCCTGCACCCGGGCCCGCTCCCCCTCGTCCGCGAGCGCGCGTTCCACGCGGCGGCGGTAGCGGTCCCGCCTCTCGCGCTTCGCCCGCAGGAACTCCCGGGGCAGCGCCGCGACGCGGATCCAGACAGGGTAGGCCCCGGGGAGGTGCACCGGGTAGACGTCGATCGAGAGAACGAGTTCGGCGCTGTCCGCCGCGTGCTCCATCACGAGCTGGAGCCGCGTGGCGCCGGAGAGTCCCTTCTCAACCGCGCGCTCGATGGCGCGCGCGAGGTCGCCGTCCTCGTGGTCGTGGTCCTCGTAGACGACCTCGCTGTCGGCCGCGAGGCGGATCAGGTTGTCCACGCCGGTCGCGACGAGAGACTGGTGGACCGAATCGAGGAGGGAAAGCATCGTCTCGACCTCGCGCTCCAGGTCGACCGCGAAGAGGCCCGTGGCCCGGTGGACGAGCGAGAGGAGGACACCCGCGGGCTTCGTCTTGCCGGACTTCGTCCCCGCCAAGTCGATCGCCAGCGTGTGGACGAGCCTCATCGCCGCCATTCTCGCTCCCGGTCGCGCGTGGTGTAAAGGCCGCGCGCCGGGCGCGCCTCGCCTCCGTTGACTCGTCGCCGTATCTTCGTAGAATGCCGGAATCTACGCGAAATGCCGGACGTTGGGACGCGTGTCGTCCCCAAGGCTTCCCCCAGGGACCAGGGATGCCCTCCGAGAAGGACCTCATCCTCGCCAAGCTCGCCCGGGACAACCGGTTCATCACCGACGAGCACATCCAGGAGTGCGTGAGCGAACTCCTGAAGAGGAGGGACGCGGAACCGGGTCTCACGCTCGCGCGCGTCCTGGTCGAGAAGGACTACCTCACGGTGAGCCAGCTCGATCGGCTCGAGAAACTCCGGGTCCGGGACCAGCGCACGCACTTGATCGAAGGCTACGAGATCCTGGGCTCGATCGGCCAGGGGGCGATGGGGGCCGTCTATCGCGCGCGCCAGCTCAGCATGGACCGGCCCGTCGCGCTGAAGATCCTCTCCTCATCGGTGCTCTCGGACGAGGACTTCCTCAAGCGCTTCCAGCGCGAGGCTCGGACGACGGGTCGGCTGTCCCACCCGAACATCGTGCAGGGGATCGACGTCGGCGAATTCGACGGCCAGTACTACTTCGCCATGGAGTTCGTCGATGGCGAGTCGCTCTCGGAGATCCTCACGAAGAAACGGCTCACCGAGCACGAGTCGATCGACATCGTCCTCATGGTCTCGCGCGCCCTGGACCACCTCCACGAGAACGGGCTGGTGCATCGCGACGTGAAACCCGAGAACATCATGCTGACGCGGAAGGGTGTCGCGAAGCTCGCCGACCTGGGGCTCGCCAAGACCGTGGAGGGGGACAGTCGTCTCACCCACGTGGGGACGATCGTCGGGACCCCCCTCTACATGAGCCCGGAGCAGGCGAAGGGCGAGTCCGACATCGACATCAGGAGCGACATCTACTGCCTGGGGATCTGCTTCTTCCACATGGTCACCGGGAGGGCGCCCTTCGAGGACATGGCGCCCACGATCATCATGACGAAGCACATCACCGAGGACCTTCCTTCGATCCGCGCGATCGAACCCGGAGCGAGCCGGGAAGTCGAGCGGGTGATCCGGACGATGTGCCAGCGCAACCGCGAGCGTCGCTACCAGCTGCCCGCGGAGCTCCTCGAGGACCTCGAAGACCTGCTCGCGGGCAACGCGCCGAGACGCGCGTCGGCCACGAGTTCCACGCGCGTCGACCGGGTCGAGTCGCTCGTGGAACGGGAGAAGAGCGGGTCCCGGTCCGCGAGGCGAGAGATTCCGGAGGGGGTGGAACTCCGGTTTCGCTTCTGCTACGTCCCGACCGACCAGGAGGTCTTTTTCGCGCTCATCGCGCTCAAGAACAACCTCATCGAGCCCGACCGCCTTCGCCACGCCCTCGACCACCAGGAGGACATGATGGAGCAGGGCATGCCACGGACCCTCGACGACTGGCTGGTCGAGAAATCCTGGATCCAGTCGAAGCACCGGGAGAAGATCCTCCATGCGCAGCGGGAGGGCCGCCGGAAGGAGCGGGACGTGCTCTTCGGCAGGATCGCGATCGATCTCGGCCTGGTGACGAAGGAGGAGGTCGCGCGCGCCTTGAAGTCGCAGGCCGAATTCAAGGCGCAGGGCAAGGAGATGAAGCTGGGAGAGGTGATGGTCCGGCGAGGGGCGATCACGTTCCACGACAAGATCCAGATCCTCTCCGAGCAGATCCGGCTGACCCAGGAGCGGGCAAGCCAGCGCTTCGGGGCGATCGCCGTGGACGCGGGTTTCGTCGCGGGAGAGGTGCTGGAGACGGCTCTTGCCGAACAGAAGAAGCTCGATCTCGCGATCCGGCCGCGGATCGGCGATCTCCTCGTGCGGATGGGCGCGCTTTCCGAGGCGAAGCGGTCGGCAGTCCTCCGCGCGCAGAAGCGTCACGAGATCCTCGGGGGAGACCTGCGCTCCCTCGCCCTGGACAGACTCGTGCGGGCGGAGGAAGAGGAGATCGCCGAGGACGTCGGGAGCTCGAGCGGGATCTTCGACAATCTGAAGCTGCGCTCCGCGGCGGATGAGGCCTGTCCCTTCTGCGGCGAGCCGGCCAAACCCTCCGCGAGGGTCTGCCGGGCGTGCGGGAAGAAAATACGCTAGCGATCTGACATGGCCCGGCGCGACGAGCAGCTCCTCGGCGAGATCGCGGTCCGCGAGGGGTTCCTGTCGCTCGACCAGATCGAGGAGTGCGTCGGGTTGCAGGAGAAGGAGGACGCCTACCGCCCCCTCGGCGCGCTCCTCATCGAGAAGGGGTATCTGGAACCCCGGCAGCTCCACACGATCCTGGAGATCCAGCAGCAAAGCGCCTTCCAGCACGAGCGGCTGGAGCGGAAGCGCGAGAACGACCGCATCTTCTCAAAGATCTGTCTGTCTCGGGGGCTCGTGACCTTCGAGCAAGTGAACGAGTGCCTGAAGGTCCAGACGAGGAAGCAGAAGAAGGGCGTCTTCATCCCGCTCTCGCGGCTCCTCCTCCAGAAGGGCCACCTCTCCTCCGAGCAGGTCCGCGAGGTCTACAAGATCCAGTACGGGGTGGTGTTCTACTGTGCCGCCTGCCAGGTGAGCTACCAGATCCCGGAGTACTCGCAGGAGAAGTCCTACGAGTGTCCCAAGTGCGCGGGCGCGCTCGTGGTGCAAGACACGCAGGCGCCGGTTTCCGAGGCGGAGGGGGGGCTCGAGGACTCGGGCTACGACCCGGTGCTGCGGCCGGCGAAGAGCGAGACGAAGCTGGGGAACTACCGGATCCTCCGGGAGCTCGGGCGGGGCGCCATGGGCCTGGTGTATCTTGCCCAGGACGATCTCTGGAAGCGCCGGGTCGCGCTGAAGATCCTGCCGGGGGCCGCGGGGCTCCAGGCCGACACGGTCGAGCGGTTCAAGCGCGAGGCGAAGGCGGCGAAGGACCTCGACCATCCGGGGATCATCCCGATCTACGACGTCGGCGAACACCGGGGCACGCACTACTTCGCCATGAAGTACGTGGAGGGGACGTCCCTCGACCACCTGATCGACCGGGAGGGGATCGAGCCTCAGGCGGCATGCCGGATGATCGTCCAGGCCGCGGAGGCACTCGAGCACGCGCACGCGCACGGCGTCATCCACCGCGACATCAAGCCGGAGAACCTGCGCGTGACGCCGGAGGGTCGGGTGAAGGTGCTGGACTTCGGCATCGCGCCGCGGCTGCACGGCGGCACTCTCACCG
>JACQVV010000125.1 GCA_016209595.1 Planctomycetota bacterium | reverse complement strand
GTCCTGGACGGTGAGGCTCTTCCCAAGCTGCGCGCACGGATGGTCGATGGCGTTCTTCTTGTTCTTGACCGAGACCTGCGCGATCTCCTCGATCGAGATGCCGTACGTGTGCAGGTAGCGGTTCATCTCCAGGGCGAAGATCCAGAGCAGGTTGGGCTTGAGCGGCCGCTCGGTCGTGTGGTCGAAAATGGTGAGGAAGGCCCCCTGCGGGTGCGGCTGGCAGGAGGACATCTTCTCCTCGCAGACGACGAGGCAGGTGTCGAGGTAGCCCGAGGCGACCATGTACCAGCCGTGGATCGGCGCGAAGACGCCCGAACCGCCGCCGACGTAGCTCCGCATGAACGGCTTGCCGCAGCCTCCCGAGGCGGCCGCCAGGTACTCCCCCTTCATGTGGACGCCGTCGAAGGCGTCCGGAGCCGTGGCGTGGATCGCTCCGTCCACCTGGTCGATCTTCATGCCGGCCGAATCGAGCGCCGCCTTCGTGGCGAGATAGGTGAGCTCCTCGGCCGTTTCCTTGGCCCGGCGGACGAACTTCGTCATGCCGGCGCCGATCACCGCGACTCTTCGAGTCTTCACGGCTGCCTCCCTTACTGTGAGGGGGAGGGGAACGGCCCCCTCCCCCTTTGGACCGCCGGCACGCTCCTTGCGGGGCAAGAGGCGCGCCAGCGGCCCCCTCCCCGTCCTTCGTCGCCGGAAAGGACCAGAACCGCCCCCGAGGTCGTCGGGATGCCGCGCCAGGACATGACGAGCCCGCGGGTCGCGTCCGGGACCTGCCGAGGTCCGGCCTCGCCCCGGAGCTGGGCCATCGCCTCGGCGAGCCGCGCGAGCCCGCTCGCCTCGTGCATCCGACCCATCCCCAGGCACCCGCCCGAGGGGTTGACCGGGAACTCGCCGCCGAGCGAGGTCAGCCCATCGGCCGTCGCGCCGCCCGCGGTCCCCGGCCGGAAGAGCCCGAGCGCCTCCAGATGGAGAAGCTCCTTGTAGCTGTACGTGTCGTCCACCTCGGCGAAGTCAATCTCGCGGTAGGGATTCTGGACGCCCGCCTTCGCGTAGGCCATCCGGGCCGCGTCGCGGGCGTAGGCCGCCTCATTCCAATCCCGGGTCTCGAGCGTCGGAGAGTCGTTCGACCATCCCATGCCGTCGATCCAGATGGGCGATCCCCGGAGCGTTCGCGCAGCGTCCTCGGACGCGAGAACGATGACGTAGGCCACGTCCGAGTGGGGAGCGATCTCGAGCTCGACCAGGGGCTCGGCCACGGGCGGGCTCCCCAGGACGTCCTCGACCGTGAGGGTCGCGCCGAAACAGCCGGACGGGTTGAGCAGCGCGTGGGCGCGATTCTTCACCACGACGCGGGCGCATTCCTCGCGAGAGGTCCCGGTGAGCTCCAGGTAGCGCGCCATCTCCAGTCCGGCCACGTAGTGGGGATTCACTCCGAGCGGCCGGTTGAAGACGGGGTCGAGCGCGTAGTTCGCGATGTGGTGGGGGGTGAGGACGTTCGAGGCCTTCGAGTGCCCCTCGACCACCACGAGGTCGAACTGCCCGGTGAGTATCTGGAGCGCGGCGGAAATCGTCCCATGCAGGCCGTCGCCCGAGATCGTGTGGACGGGCTTCTGGACCGCGCCCAGCTGGTCGGGGACGTACTCGTCGAAGATCGACGTCCCCTCATGGAAGTCCTCGCTGACGCAGACGAAACTCTCGACGTCCTCGGGCTCGATGCCCGCGTCGGAGTAGGCTCGCACGGCCGCCTCGTACGTCAGCTCCTTGTACGAGAGGTGCGGCGTCACCGGCGCCGCCGGCGTCGAACCCACTCCCACGATCGCCACGTTTCGGAACACCGTGGATCCTCGCTAACGGAAGGTTCGCAAGAAAGGGGACTTCCTACTCGCTCGGGGGGGCTTCGTCAAGGGGGGAGGCGTCGACGGCCACGGTCCGGAATGCTCAGCTATCGCGGTTCCGCGTCCTCTGGTCCGTCCGCGAAGTAGAGCGTCACCGTCTCGCCGCACTCGGGGCACTCTCCCATGAGGGTCCAGAGTTCTCGCCCTTCCCTCGAGCGAGGCCCGCCTCCGATGTGGCGGAGCCGGGAGCCGCACTCGCAGCGAAGCGACTCGATACGGTCCTTCTGCTCGTTCCAGCCCAGGCCGACGATAGGGTTCTCGGGCGCCCTCCCGGGAGCGGCGAGCCTCTCGCGCTCCCCGGTGCGCTCGCCCAAGCGGAGCCTGATTTCCCGGACAACGACGTACAGGACGCTGGCGGCGAGGAGGCCGAGGAAGATCCACTTCATCGCAAGACGGCTCTGCTCGACGATTCTTTCAGTCCTCCCAGCGGAACTTCGTTGCCTCTATGATCTTCTCGAACCCGGCGTCTCGGACCTTTCGCGCGTCCTCCGGCGTCGCCGCGAGGTCGTGGACGAGGTCCACGCGCGCCAGGCGCGAGTCCTTTTCCGCCGCGATGGATCGGACGAGGAGGAACCGGAAGGAGAGCCCTTCTCCTTCCCGGGGGAGCGGCCACTCCTCGCGTTCGGCCACGGACGAGTAGGCCGAGCGGTACGCCTCGACGTCCTCGCGGATTTGCCGGAGCTCCTTCGCCTCCACCAGCGGCGCGATCGCGGCGAGCCCGGCCTCGGTCGGATCGGGGACGGCCTCGTCGATTTCCTTCCCGGAAGCGTCCTTCGTTTTCCGGGTCGTCCCGTAGACAGCCGGCGCGATACGGATCGAGGTCACCGAGTAGCCCGCCTCCCCGAAGAGGTCGGAGCGTTCGGCGGCGATCGGAACGATCGTACGGAACTCGACTTGGACGGCGCGCCCTCCCTGGCGGGCGGTTCCCGTCCGGGTGGCCCGCGTTCTTTCCTCGATCCATCGGCGGACCTCGCCAAAGGTCATCGAGGGCCCCGAGCGGCGGACCGAGAGAACCAGCCTGGAGCCGGGGGTCGGATCGGCGAGCTCCGGCCCGCTCGCCGCGAAGGCGTACTCGTCGAATTCGCGAGAGGACCGAAAGGACCAGGTCCAGCCCGAGGGGAGGTTTGTCGCGAAGAGGCCGCGCGGATCGGCGTATTCGAGGGCGGCGTCCGCCGGCTCCTTCGCCTCGGCGAGGATGGCCCCCGTCGCCGCATCGAAGACGAGGACCCGCCCGTCGGCAAGGCCGGCGGCGAGACGGCTCCCGTCGGCCGTCGCGTCGAGCGCCTCTACCGGCGCGCCCGGACCCTCGATCGTGCAGACGACGGCCTGGGTCCTCGCGTGGAGGAGCACGATCCGGCCGCACGCGCCGCCGGCCGCGACCCAGCTCCCGTCCGCGGGGGCGGCGAGCGAGAGCGCGTCCTTCTCCTCCTCGCCCTCTCCCGCGAAGGCCTGGACGTTCCACGCCTCCTGAATCTTCATGTGCTGCGTCGAACCCGGGCGGGTGATCGACCAGCGGCGGACTTGACCGTTCGAGAAGGCGGTCGCCATCCAGCTCCCGTCGGGGGCGAGCACGGTGGAATGGGGCAGGTCCGCGAAGCCCTTGTAGACGTCGCTCCGGGGGATCCTCTCGGCGTTCGGGATCCGGAGTCGCCAGGACGCGATCCGGAAGTCGGTTTCGCCCGCGTTCTCTCCCTTCTCCAGCACGGTCGCGAGGACGAGGCCCGACTCCGGGGAGTAGGCGAGGTCGTAGGGTTTTCCGGCCAGGCTGGCGGCATCGAATCGCTCGAAACCGCGGTCGTCCACGGAATGGAACCGGAGCTCTCCCTTGGACGTGACGGCCGCGGCCCATCGGCCCTCGGGGTCGAACAGGATCGGGCAGCGCCCGGTCCCGTCCGAGTCGAACTCTCGAAGGACCGCGCCCCTATCCATGTCCGGGGTCGCGCGTGCGCGCTCCAGGTCCCATACGCGGAGCTTCCCGTCCCGCCCCGCGGTCGCCAGGCGCTTCCCGTTTGCGGAAACGCGGGCGGAGAGGACCTCGTCCTCGTGGGCGTACCAGCCGCGCACGAGCTCCCCCGTCGCGGCGTTCCAGATCCGGACCGACCGGTCGGCGCCCGCGGAGACGACGCGCGAGCCGTCGGGCGAGAACGCGACCCGGCGGACGGGGCCGCGGTGGACCTGGCCCGGGGCGGGCGCCGCAAGGGAGCAGGCTAGAAGGGAGGCGAGGAGAAGCGTCGCGCTTCGGAGCATGGCGGGGATCCTCACAGAAGGGGGAGCGGTTCCCTCCATGCTATACTCGCGGACTTCTGGGAGAGGGATCCAACCGTTCGATGAAGGGCGTCGTCGTCCGCTTCAGCCGGCTGAAGGGCTACGGATTCGTCCGGGCCGACGGCTTCCGGAAGGATTTCTTCGTCCACATTTCTCAGGTGGCGGACGGAAGGCCGCTGGTGCCGGGCCAGACGGTTGCCTTCGACCCGGCGGAGGGGGAGAAGGGGCCCGAGGCCGTGCGGGTCGTTCCCGGGAAGCGGCCGCGCTCGCCGACCCTCTTCTACGGCCTCGCCGGGCTTCTGCTCGCCGGCGCGGGGACCGCCCTCTTGTGGATCTACCTGCCCGTGGTCTCGCTCCTCGTCGACTGGATCGTGGCGTCGTCCGTCTCGGCCTTCATCCTCTACGCCTTCGACAAGATCCGCGCCCGGAGCGACTCCTCCCGGGTGCCGGAAAGGGTTCTACTCGGCCTCGCGCTCGTCGGCGGGTCCCCGGGGGCTCTGGTCGCGATGAACGTCTTCCACCACAAGTCGGTGAAGGGGCGGTTCCGCTTCGTCTTCTGGACGATCGTGGCGGCCCAGCTCGCGGCCCTCGTCTACTACTGGCTCCACGGGCTACCCTGGCAGGACGAGAGCGAGACCCCGCCGGCTCACGAGACCGACCGGTAGCCGGCGTCCCTCACACGGGCTGGATGTTCCCGGCGAGGAGGAAGAGGGCGATCCCCACGAGCCAGGCGAGGAAGCCCACGCACCCGAGCACCATCCCCGCGATGGCGAGCCCCTGCTGGCCCTCCTGCTTCACCCCCTCGATTCCCTTGAGGACCGCGATCGGTCCCAGGATCGGGGCGCAGAAGAAGAGCCCCACGATTCCCAGGACGAGGGCCGTCTGCCCGTCGTTGCCGTATTCGTGGACCTTCTGTCTCGTTCGCGCGGGAACGAAGCGCTGGTAATCGCTCGCGGGCGGCGCGCCCGGTGGCGCGAGACGGGCGGTGCCGAGAAGCTCGCCGCAGTGCGGGCACTGCTCGTCCCGCGTGTCGATCTCCTCCTGGCAGAGGGGGCAGTTCATGCGCGTGGTCCGCGCCCAGGCCGGGGGACGGACCGGCCGCGAGAGGAAGACCTCGGCTTCCTGCGGCGGCGGCACCGATACCAGGGTCCCGCACCCCGGGCAGACGACCCCTGCCTCCCCCGCGCCGCCGGGATGTGTCAGAGGATGCCCGCAGGAGCAGTAGACGGTGGGTGGGCCGGTCAAGGAGCGCGTCTCCAGGATCGCACGTACGGAGGATCGCCCACCAGTCTGTCACGGGACCCGCGGGCCGGCAACTATCTCGCGAACAGGGCGGCTCAGATCGTGTGGAGGATCCTAGTCCTGCCCGAGCCCCATCTCCAGAGCCGGGCGGTCATGTTCTTGCCCTCTGGCGCACCGGGCGTCAGGGGCCGGGCAAAGGGAACGCATCCGGTTCGGTCCAAGGGATGTTTCACTCCGGCGAGATCCCCAGCCGCTCCAGCTTGCGGTTCAGCGTGTAGCGGCTGATCCCGAGGACCTCCGCCGTCTTCGTCTTGTTCTGATGGCAGGCGGCGAGAGCCCTGGCGATCTCCTCCTTCTCGACCTCGGAGAGCCGGATGTCGAGCGGGAGGATGTCCTCGGGAGAGACGGGCTCCAGGCGCCCCCCGCCGGCCAGCGCCTTGAGGATCCGGCGGGAGAGGTGGGAGGCGCGTATCGTCCCGTCGGCGAGCGCATCGAGGCGGCGGATTTCGTTCGCGAGCTCGCGGATGTTGCCCGGCCAGGGGTAGGCCTCCAGGTAGCGCAGCGCCTCGGGCTCCAGGACGCGCAGCTCGGTGGCCCGCTCGCGGGCGAGGAGCGCGAGGAAGTGATCGACCAGGAGACGGACGTCGCCCGGGCGCTCGCGGAGCGGCGGGAGGTCGATCGAGAGGACGTTCAAGCGGAAGTAGAGGTCCTCCCGGAAGGCCCCCTCCTCGACCAGGCGGCGGAGGTCGCGGTTCGTGGCGGTGATGACCCGGACGTCGACGTCGATCCGCTTGTCGCCTCCCACTCGGCGGATCGACTTCTCCTGGAGGACGCGCAGGAGCTTCGTCTGCATCTCGAGCGGCATGTCCCCGATCTCGTCGAGGAAGAGCGTGCCGCCGCTCGCGAGCTCGAAGAGGCCTTCCTTGTCCCGGCTGGCGCCGGTGAAGGCACCCTTGACGTGCCCGAAGAGCTCGCTTTCCAGGAGCGACGGGGCGATCGCGGCGCAGTTCTCGCTCACGAACTCCTTCTCGCTGCGGGGCCCCTCGTAGTGGAGGACGCGGGCGATCATCTCCTTGCCGGTGCCAGACTCGCCCGTAACGAGCACCGGCAGGTCGGTCTCCACGATCCGGTCGAGCAGCGAGAAGATCTCCTGCATCCGCGCGGAGGCCCCGACGATGTCGCCATACTGGCTCCTCTCGGCGAGCGCGCTCTGCTTCTGCGTGAGCAGCTGCTGGATCCGGTGGATCTTGATCGACTGGGTCTCGACCCGGGCCTCGAGCTCCCGGTTCAGGAGCTCCACCTGGGCCGCCTTCTGGCGGTTCTCCTCCAGGAGCCTCGCCCCTTCGATCGCGACGGCGGCCTGGGCGGCGAAAGCTTCCAGGAGCGCGAGATCCTCCTCCCGGAAGACCCCCTCGGCGAAGCGGTTGTCGAGGTAGACGACGCCGAGCACGCGATCACGCGCCCGGAAAGGGGCGCACAGGATCGCGCGAAGGGAGAGGCTCTTCACGGAAGGCACGGCTTGGAAACGCGGGTCGTCCTGGGCGTTAGAACACAGGAGCGCCCGGCCGGTCTGGAAGACCTCGTTGGCGATCGTGTGGCTTACCTTGACCTCGGGGTTGGTGATGTCCTCGCGGTCGAAGTTCCGGGCCACTTCAAAGCGCTCCAGCTCCCCCGGGGCCTGGACGAGGAGGAACCCGCGCTCGGCGCCGGTCAGATCGATCCCCGAGTCGATGATCGCGGAGAGCAGCGCCTTGAGATCCTTCTCCTGGTTGAGGCCTCGCGTGATCTCCAGGAGCTTCTGGAGCCGGTCGTTGTCCTGCTTCAGGCGTTCGAGGACCCGGAGGCCCCTGGACTCGCACTCGGCGAAGAAGCGCTCGGCGACGTCGAGCTCCTCGTTGGAGCGGAGCACGAAGAAGAGGTCCTTCGCTCTCGCCTTGACCTCCTTGAGTCGCTTCTTGTCCATCCGGACGATTAGAGCCGAGCGACCCCCGGGGGGTCAAGGCGCCGCCCGGGAGAAACAGGGCTTCGTCAAAGTCGTGGCGACCTGACGCGGCTGGAACACAGGCAACAGGCAAGAAGAATAGAGAATATGGAACAGAGAACAGGAAACTGAAAATGAGAAGGCCGCCGCCCCGTTCCTCATTTCCGGTTCCCTGTTCCATATTCCATATTCTGGCGAGGCGAGACAGGGGTCGGCCGCGGCCCGTGACTTTGACGGGACCGTGCCGGGAGAAAGCGGCCGCCGGCAGGGTCCCCCCTTGCCGCCCGGGGACGCGAGTGCTTAGATATGCGCCTTTTCGCCACCCCTGGAAGGAGTCCCCTCGATGAAGTCCGACCCTCGCGCGTTCCTTGCCTCGATCGCCCTCGCTACCCTCGCCGCCGTCCCGGTCCTGGCCCAGGAGGAGGCGAAGCACTCGATCCGCCTCGGCCTGAAGGCGGGCGACGTGCTCGAGTACCGGACTCAGGTCCTGCGCACGACGAAGGTCGAGAGCCCCGAGGCCGCCGAGTCGCAGCTCGACCGCACGGTCTGGGAAACCTGGGAGGTGAAGGAGGCGGCCGACGGGGCGATCAAGATCCAGATCACCACCAAGCGGATCTCGGAGAAAGTGACCGGCGAGGCGGCCTACGAGTTCGAGTCCGAGGGGGCGGACCTCGAGAAGAGGATCAAGGACGAGCCCGAGATCGCACCCATCGCGGGTCTCGTGGGGCGCTCCTACACGGTGACGGTCTCGCCGGAGGGCGAGGTGCGCTCGGTGGAGGGCCTCGATGAGTACCTCGCCAAGGTAAAGGAAGCCCTGGCGGATCTCTCGGGCGACTCGGCAAAGGCCGTCCGTGACGTCCTGGAGAAATCGTTCACGACCGACGCCTTCCGGCAGGCGCTCGCGCCGACCTTCGCGTACCTCACCGCGACCCCGCAAGCAAAGGGGGGCACATGGACCGGCACCGTCCGGCGCGATGTGTCCGGCGTGGGGACGATCGTCGAGGAGCTCCCCTTCACGCTCGCCGACGTGGACGCGACCGGGAAGGCGTCCGTCACCTACACCGCGAAGGCGACGTTCGAAGCCGCGGCGGAGAAGCCCGACGCCTTCAAGGACGTGACCTTCGAGGTCTCCGAGGTCCAGGGCTCCGGCTCCTTCGATCTCGACACGAAGAACGGCTGGACCGCCGGAGCGAAGAGCGAGCTTTCCTGGAAGGTCCGCATGACGCTCAAGACCGAGCCGGTCCTCGCCGTGGACCAGACCGTCAAGGAAACGACGACGGTTGTGCTGGAGAAAGGCACCCACAAGGAAGAGACGCCCGTCGACGGGGAGAAGAAGGACGAGGAGAAGCCGGCGGACGGCGAGAAGAAGGAAGAGGAGAAGAAGGAAGGGGACGGGTAGGACGCGCGACCTCTCTCCACCACCCTCCCAACACTCGACGGCCCGGGTCCGTATCCATCTGACCCGCCGCATTCCAGAAAAGCGAAGGAGGAGAGATGAGCCGGATCCGGAAGGGCGTCCCCGCCCTGGCGTTGTTCGTCGCCCTGTTCGTTGCTCCCGCTGGTCTAGTGGCCGACGAGGGCGCCGTGGCGCCCACGCGCGCCGCCTACGAGTCGATCCACGGCGAAGAGGCGCTCGAGCACATCAAGGTCCTGGCGAGCGACGAGTTCGAGGGCCGGGACACTGGCTCCGAAGGGGAACGGAAGGCGGCCGACTACATCGTGCGGCACTTCAAGGAGTGGGGTCTGAAGCCCGTCGGGGACGAAGGGACCTACTTCCAGCGCTACTCGATCGGAGACACGGCGGGCCTCGGCGAGAAGAACGTGCTATCCATCCGGTTCGGCAACGAGACGGTCGATCTCGCGGTCGGGAAGGACTTCCATCCCTTCTCGTTCTCCGCCAACGCGCGCGTGGAGGGCGAGCTCGTCTTCGCCGGGTACGGGATCACCTCGACCGAGCCGGCCTACGACGACTACGCGGGTCTCGACGTCTCGGGCAAGGTCGTCGTCATCCTGCGCCACGAACCGCAACAGAAGGACGCATCGAGTCCATTCGCGGGCACCGAGTGGAGCCGGCACGCCTTCTTCGAGACCAAGGTGAAGAACGCCCAGGAGCACGGCGCGGCGGCGCTCGTCATCGTGAACGACCCTCTCTTCGGCGAGGACGCGCTCTTCGGGCTCTCGGGCGCGGGCGACACGGGCACGACGATCCCGGCCGTCCACCTCACCGCGGCGGCCGGAGCGCGGCTCTTCGAGCGCGCGGGGAAGAACCTCGAGGAGACCCAGAAGGCGATCGACGCGGAGCTCAAACCCGTCACGTTCGCGTTCGGCGGGACGGCGACGATCGAGAGCGATCTCGTGAAGAAGGAGCTCGAGACCCGGAACATCGTGGGGATGGTGTGCGGGTCGGACCCCGCGGTCGCGGACGAGATCGTGATCGTCGGCGGCCACTACGACCACGTCGGCTATGGCTACTTCGGGAGCACCTGGGGTGCGCGCGGCGCCGGCAAGATCCACAACGGCGCGGACGACAACGCCTCCGGGACCTCGGCCGTGATGGAACTCGCCCAGGCGTTCGCGACGTCGGGCCTCTCGCCCCGCCGGAGCGTCCTCTTCATGCTCTTCTCCGGCGAGGAGCGCGGTCTCCTCGGCTCGCAGCACTACTGCGACCACCCGATCTTCCCCCTCGAGAAGACCGTGGCCATGGTGAACCTCGACATGGTCGGGCGCGGGGAGACGGGCAAGTTCTCGGTAAACGGCGTGGGGACCTCGCCCGGCTTCAAGGAGATGTGCCAGAAGATCGAGGCGGCGATCGAGAAGTCGAGCGGCGCGGACTTGAAGCTCCGCTATGGCGAGAGCGGCTTCGCCCCGAGCGACAACACGAGCTTCTACCAGAAGCGGATCCCGGTTCTCTTCTTCTTCACCGGCACCCACGACGACTACCACGCCCCCACCGACGACTGGGACAAGATCAACGTCGAGAACCTCGACCTCGCGACGAAGATCGCGTTCTTCGTCCTGGTGGACCTCTCGATTCTTCGCGAGGCGCGGCCCGAGTTCAACGAGCGCGGCCTGGAGGCGGGCGGCGGCGGCGGCCCCCATCCCGATTCGCCGATCCTGGGCATCTACCCCGGCGAGAGCGAGGAGGAGGGCGTCCTCATCCAGCGCGTGATCCCCGGCGCCCCCGCCGAGAAGGCTGGGCTCAAGGACGGCGACCGCATCGTGGGCCTCGGCGATCGCGACATCACGAGCACGGAGGACCTCTTCGAGGCGCTCGCCGCCCCCAAGGTCGGCGACGAGGTCGATGTCCGGATCGTCCGCGACGGCGAGGAACCGACCCTCAATGCGACGCACGGCCAGCGAGGCCGGTATTCGCGAAATTCGGCCACCGGTCGAGAGAGGGCGGGCGCGAGCCCGCCCTCGCGTTTC
>JACQVV010000124.1 GCA_016209595.1 Planctomycetota bacterium | reverse complement strand
GTTCTTGTGCCCCAGGTTCGAGCACATGAGCTGGCTCGAGAAGTCGAGGTAGCGCTTCCCCGAGACATCCGTGAAGTAGCAGCCCTCGGCATCGACGACGTGGAGGGGTTTCCAGCCCTTCTGGAAGCGCCAGGTCCCATAGGTGTGCTTCGCCGTGGTCTCGACGACATCTGGGTTCATCGGTCTTCCTCGTACTCGTACTCGTCTTCGTCATCGTACTCGTAATCGTACTCGCCCCCTCGATCGACCCCTCTTCGCTATCCTCTGTTAAACGCCTGAAAACGCCCCCCCCGTCTCACTCTATCTCCATCCTCCGGGATCCCGTAACCCTACAGTCCGTCGCTGCCGCCGTCCTGCGACAAGTATCCACGCCACACGGCGAGGTACTCCCGCTCTGCCGCCGCCCCCTGCGTCTCGGCGATCGACGTGCCCGCCTGGAATAGGGCCCGCTCCAGCGCGACGAGGTCCGGGCGGGAAGGGTTGAAGAAGTGGAACCGCGCGTCCAGATGCCCGGACGCGAGCTCGACGCGATAGCCGATCCCGTCCAGCCACGCCCCGCGTGGCGGCTCCTCCGGGGAAATGACGATGGATTCGACCGTACGCCGGAATCCCTCCAGAGATTGGCTGGCTTCCACAGGCGTCGGCGGGGACCAGGTCGCGGCCTCCGCAGGCCTGACCACGAAGATGCCGCGAGAAGACTGCCCGTCGTTCAACAGGCCGAGCACGGCGTCGGGATGGAACGACGGCAAAACCTGCGCCAGGAGCCACCACTCACGTCCCCATCGGAAGCCCCCGACTCCGGTCAAGTCGATCGAAAGACTGCGAGCCGTTTCCTCGAAGAGATCCAACCTGCGCGCCGAAGCTCGCTCGACGGAGGTCCAGACCTCCCAGCCGCAGCCGCCCCGAACCGACAGGTCGTCCCGCTCTCGGTCCAGCATCACGGCGACGCTACCATTCGGGTGGATCTCGATCTCCGTGACGCGCCGTTGAGCAGCTCCTTCGCCGGATCGACGGAGCTGGATGGTCGATCCGATAGGCATGCCTTCGAGGATCGTGCCCGGCGGAGAGACGACGACCAGTTGGCGCGTCCTTCCCGCCGCATGGACCTGATAGACCTGGTCGACCTCGAAGAGTCGATGGGCTGGCATCGCTCCGATCGTACACCGTCTACTCCATGTCGCGGTCGACCGTTTGTCGATGAATGCCAATGCCCTCAAGAAGGTGCTCGGCCTTCGCCCGTTTGGGCCCTTCGAGATGGCCCTTGATAGCGGTGAGCTCGGTCAACCGGCCTGGACTGACGGATGAGCTGTCTTGGCGGGACGACGTTGCCAGCGCTGAGTGGATCGTGAGGTAGAGAGCCGCGGTGGGGAGTCGAGCGCGACTTACCGCACAGCCCCCGATTCGCGGAGCCCCGCAACCTCGGCCGGCGAGTACCCCAGCCCCGCGAGCACCTCGCCCGTGTGCTCCCCGAGCAGCGGCGGGGGCTCCGCCCGGCGGCCGGGGTGGCTCGCGAGCCGGATCGGGTTCCCCACCAGGGGGAGCCGGCCGGCCTTCGGGTGGTCGACGTGGATCACGGTCCCGCGCCGCGCGACCGAGTCCATGCCGAGGGCCTCGCCCACGTCGTGGATCCGGCCGCACGGGATCCCGGTCTCCGAAAGGAGCCGGATCCACTCGGACGTGGTTCTCGTGGTGAAGACCGGGTCGAGGATGGCTTTCAGGGCCTCCCGGTTCGTCACGCGGTCGGCGTTCGTGGCGAAGCGGGGGTCCGCTGCGAGGTCGGCTCGCTCGAGCGCGCGGCAGAACTCGGCCCAGAGTTTTTCGCTCCCCACGCCCACGTTGATCCAGCCGTCCGCGGTCCGGTAGGTCTCGTACGGGACGATCGAGGGATGCTGGTTTCCGCGGCGCGCGGGGCTCTTCCCGGTCGCGAAGTAGTTCTGTCCCTGGAAGGTGAGGAGCGCGAGCATGGCATCGAGGAGCGCGATATCCACCCTCTCGCCCTTCCCGGTTCTCTCCCGCTGGAAGAGCGACAGGAGGATCCCCTCGACCGCGAGCATGCCGGCCACCTCGTCGGCGATCGAAATCCCGAACTTGGTCGGCGGCCCGCCAGGGTCGCCCGTGATGTGCATGGCCCCGGATTCGCCCTGGATGATGACGTCGTAGGACGATCGCCCCCATTCCTCTCGCGTGTCGCCGTAGCCTGAGATCGTGCAGTAGACGGAGCGCGGGTTGAGCACGCGGACACGGTCGGGTCCAAAGCCGAGCTTCTCCATGGTCCCGGGCCGGAAGTTCGAAATGACGACATCGCTCGTTCGGACGAGACGCGCGAGGACCTCCTTTCCGCGCGCGTGTTTCAAGTCGATGCCGATGCTCTTCTTGTTGCGGTTCACGGCCAGGAAATACGTGCTCTCGCCGCCAACGAACGGTGGCCCCCAGGGGCGCGTGTCGTCGCCTCCCTTCGGCTCCTCGACCTTGATGACCTCGGCCCCCATGTCCGCGAGCTTCATGGTTGCGAAGGGGCCGGCGAGGACGCGCGTCAGGTCGCAGACACGGATGCCGTCAAGGGGGCCGGTCATGGCGAAGTCTCTCCGGGCGGCCGGGTCTTCCATCGCCGGTGAGTCCAGAGCCATTGCTCCGGGTAGGTCCGGATCGCTCGCACGAGGGCCTCGTTCACCTCGGCCATGACGGTCCGGGCGTCGGCCTCGGCATCCGCGGTCTTCTCCCGCCGGATGACCGTCCAGACGTGGAAGCGATACCGGATGTCCCCGGGCTGGCGGTTCACGGTGACGACGGCGACGGGCGCGCCGGTTGCCCGCGAGAGCTGGCCGATCGTGGCCGAGGTGGCGGCCATGCGAGTGCCGAAAGGGACGAAAACCTGGTTCACCGTCGTGTCCTGGTCGGCGTTGATCCCGACGACGGCCCCGCGGTCGAGGAGCTTCTTCAGGCTCCAGAGGACGTTCCACTTGGCAAAAACCTTCTGCCCCCCGCTCTCGCGCAGGCGCTGGAAGAGCCCGTCGAGAAGGGGGTTGGCAAGGGGGCGGGCGATGGCGTGAACAGGGAAACCGGCGAGGCTCGCGACATGGCCCGAGTACTCCCAGTTGCCGGCATGACCGCTCGTGGCGAGGATGCCGCGCCCCTCGGCGAGGAGCGGGCGGAGGGCTTCCAGCTCGGAAAGGTTCACGATCCGGTTCACGTTCGCCGCATCGAGGCACCGCATGCGCACGATCTCCACGACGAGAAGCGCCAGGTGCTCGTAGAAGGCCCGGGCGAAGCGCCGGAGCTCGCGGCCGGCGATCGGCGCGCCGAAGAGGATCTCGTGGTGTCTAGCGATCCGCTCCAGGTGTCGTCCCTGGACGAGGTAGACGCCGGCTCCCAGGACCCGCGCGATTCGCGCGGCCGTGCGCGCGGGCAGTCGCGAGAGAATCTCCGCCGCGGCGCGAGCGCCGTGGTAGGCGAGTCGATCGCGCCGGGACGGCTTGGCGTCCAGGTGTGTGGGGCCCATCGTGGCGCACCATCCTACACGCGGTTCAGGGTTCCGGGTTCGGGGTTCGGGGTTCGGGCAAAAAAAGGGGCGCGAGCCCCGGACATTGACTCGAAGCTCCTCCAGGCTACAATCCTCCGGCGACGCGGAGCGGAGGACCCTGCAATGCGCATGTACAAGACGCTGCCGGACCTCACGAACGAACGGCAGCTCGCCCTCTGGCACAAGGCCCTGAAGAACCAGTGGTCGGCGAACGACCTCGACTGGAAGAAGCCGGTCCGCATGACCGCGCCTGCGAGAAAGACGCTCGCCCGCATCCTGACGCCGGTCCTCATAGGGGAGCAGTCGGCCCTCTACTCCGTCTCGAGTCTCATCCCGATCTTCGGCTCGCGGAGCGAGGTCGAAGGGCAGTTCTACCTCACGACGTGGGCCGTGGACGAGGCGCGCCACACGGAGCTCTTCACCCGTTTCTACTGGCGGATCGAGGAGGAGCCTCTGCCGATCCGCCGTTTCCCGTCGGGATACCTCTTCCAGTC
>JACQVV010000113.1 GCA_016209595.1 Planctomycetota bacterium | reverse complement strand
GAGTATTCCGATAGGTTGCATCCCACCGATCATACGATTCAAAGTCTTCGCTATCAATCCACTCATGGAGTTTTTTCAGAGAAGACTGTTCGTAGAGACGGATCAGCCGCAAAAGACCTGCCGATCCATCCGGGAGAACGCCGGCTGCGCAAGTGGGCCGATCTCGCGGCCGAGGTGGGCGAATCCGTCGTCGTCATCAAGACCGAGGGAGGCTTGGGCTCCGGCTTCCTCGTGGACGCCCGGGGCCTGGTCGTCACCAACTACCACGTGGTGGAGGACTCGATGATCCGGAAGGAGATCGAGATCAAGGTCTACCACCGCATCGGTTCCGGGGAGATCCAGACCGCCACCTACAAGGAGTGCATTCCGATCTACCTCGACCCGGTCGTCGACGTCGCCCTGGTGGAGATCCGGGAGGAGCCCCGGGTGCCCTTCCGCCCCGCGGTTCTCAACCGAGACGACTCGTACCGGAAGGGCGAGGATATCGCCGTGATCGGGAGCCCCGGCGAGGGCGGGACGGGCCAGCAGCTAGAGAACTCCTACAGCCAGGGGCCGATCGCGGAGAAGGAGCGGGAGCACTTCGGGATGAACTACATCCAGGTCGGGGCGACCATCAACCCCGGGAACAGCGGGGGACCGCTGTTCAACCAGTACGCCGAGGTGATCGGGATGGCGACCTGGAAGTACCTCCGGACGAGCTACAATTTTGCCGTGCCGGTCGCGCGCTTTCGCGAGGCAGTCCTGGCGCACCCTTTTGGCAGCTTCGACCCCGCCGCCGAGGAGGAGGCCTGCAAGAAGGTCGTCGATGCCTACTGGAAGGCGATCGTGGAAAAGGACGCGGCGACGATCCAGAGCTGCCTCCCCTCCAGCCGCACGGGCGCCCGGGAACTGGAGAAGTTCAACGCGTACCTGAAGGCCTTCCGGGAACAGATGGAGATTCTCCGCCGCACGCGGATTCCAGAGGCCGACCTGGAGAAGCTGCTCAACCCCGGGAGCAGCCCGGCGGGCGGGCTCTTCTACCGGATGGTGAAGGACAAGCCGGCGGACGAGAAGTTCACGGTCGAGGACGTCCAGAGCTACTACGTCCAGCTCCAGCTCCTCGGGTACGAGGAGGCCAAGTTCAAGAAATACGAGATCAACAGCGTCAGCCTCACGGGCGCGATCGGGAAGTTCAACGTGCGGATCACCTACGAGGACGCGGGGGGCCGCGAGACGAGCCAGTCCGACGTCAAGACCTGCATCAAGGACCGGAGCGAGTGGAAGGTTTTCGCGATGCCGCCGCAGTTCGAGGAAGAGGGGGGCTGAGAACCCGCTCGAGCTCGTGGAAGAAGGGGGATCTAGCTCGGCCTTGCCCGTTCGGCGGAAGAGATTCTAGAATGAGCGCCCGATGCCGACCGAGGAAGAATACAGGTTCGCCAAGACAGCCGTCGCACGGAAGTTCTGCACCAAGGAGCAGATCGAGCACTGCCTCTCGGTCCGCAAGGACCTGAAGGCAAAGGGCGAGACGCTCCCCCCCTTCCACGAGATCCTCGTCCGCGAGAAGTTCCTCACGCCGCCGCAGGTCGAGATCATCCAGAGCATCGCGGCCGGCGAGGGTGCGAAGGACCCGGCCTCGGCCTCCGACACGAGCGACTCGGCGGCGGCCCAGGGAACCGTGATCGGCGGCTACGAGATCCTCAAAAAGATCGACAAGGGCGCCATGGGGACCGTCTACAAGGCCCGCCAGATCTCCATGGACCGGATCGTCGCCTTCAAGATCCTCTCGAAGAAGCTCTCCCGCGACATGGAGTTCGTGAAACGATTCGAGCGGGAGGCCAGGGCGACCGCCAAGCTCAGCCACCCGAACATCATCCTCGGCATCGACGTCGGGGAAGCGGACGGCCGCCGCTTCTTCGTCATGGAGTACGTGGACGGGAAGACCGTCCAGGAGCTCCTGAAGCGCGGCGGAGCGATGGACGAGAAGCGCGCCCTCGGGATCGTGCTCCAGATCTCGCGGGCCCTCGACCACGCCCACCGACACCACCTGGTCCACCGAGACGTCAAGCCCGAGAATATCATGGTCACCCGCGACGGGTCGGCCAAGCTCT
This sequence comes from Planctomycetota bacterium, assembly GCA_016209595.1. GTDB lineage: Bacteria > Planctomycetota > JACQVV01 > JACQVV01 > JACQVV01 > JACQVV01. The sequence goes on along the minus strand of JACQVV010000113.1, from coordinate 9,150 downwards.
GCGACCTCGGGCTCGCGAAGCTCACCAACACGGACTCCAGCCAGACGGAGGCGGGGAAGAGCCTGGGCACCCCCAACTACATCTCTCCGGAGCAGGCCCGAGGCGAGACGAGCGTGGACATCCGGAGCGACATCTACTCGCTCGGCGCCTCGCTCTACCACATGGTCGTCGGCCAGGTCCCGTTTACCGGCAGCCCCGCCGTGGTCATGACCAAGCACATCCACGAGGAGCTCCCCGACCCGAAGAACATCAACGCGGAGCTCATGGACGACACCTGCTGGCTCATCCGGAAGATGATGGCCAAGGAAGCGAAGGACCGCCACCAGACCCCGCGGGACCTGATCCTCGATCTGGAGAAGCTCATCGAGGGCGAGCGCATCTCCCCCGAACCCTCCGGCCGCGCCTCCGGGGCCGAGAAGGATGGAACCGCCTCGCTGGAGAAGAACAAGAAGGTCCGGCGCCGCACGCGCCGCCTCGGCACACGGCGATTCCGCTTCTAGACTTTACTTCTTCCCGAAGAGGCTGATCCCCGAGAAAGCCTTCACGCCGCGCTGCTGGTTGTCGTAAATCTTGAAGAGCTTGTCGAGCTTGGTCACCTGGAAGACCTTGAGGATCGACTCCCGGATGCAGCAGAGATGGAGATCGCCCTTGAACTCCTTCACCTTCTTCTGGAGAGCGACGAGCTTGCCGAGCACGGCGCTGGAAAGGTACTCGACCTTCTCGAAATTCAGCAGGAGCTTGATCTTGTTCTTGGTCTCGACGATCCCGAAGAGTTCCTCGGCGATCAGGTTGATGTTCCGCTCGTCGAGGATGCCGGTGTCCTGGAAGTAGACGACGGTCACGTCGCCGTTCTGCTCGACCAGGAGCCTCGCGCGCGCCGGCTGCTTGTCCTGCATCGGTCTATTCCTCCCTTTCCGTCCGCGCCCGCGAACGGCCGTCTAGCAGCCCGTGGACAAGGTCATTCGGGCTACGCGCGGCGCTTTCGGCCGATCTCTTCGTCGCAAATCCTCGTCGTATCCTCCTGATACGACTGCGGTTTGCTTCTCGATCTCGGCCGAAACCGCTCGCGCTCGCCTCCGAAGCACCTTGTCCACAGGCTGCTCGTCCCACCGTCGTGCGTGTCACCGGATCTACCCGAATGGGTTCCATCGTTTGAGTTTCCGCCAAATCTTCCCCGGCGCCCGCGCGAGCTTCCGTCCGAGCGTCGGTTTCTCCTTGGTCAGCTGGACCGCCCTGCCGCCGTCGTAGTACCAGACCTGGTCCATGAATTCCGTGATGAGGAGGATCCCGCGCCCGCGCTCCAGGAACAGCGACTCGGGATCGTTCACGTCCGGGACATCCTCCGGCGTGAACCCCTTGCCCTCGTCGTGGATGCGGATCGCCCAGCGGTAGGTGTCGGCGAAGACCCGGATCCGGACCTTCTTCTCCTCGTCGAAGTTGTTGCCATGCTTCATGGCGTTGATGATCGCCTCATCGAGGCAAAGGCGGACCTGCATCTCCTCGTCCCCGTTGATGAAACGCTCCTCCCGGAGGATGTCGAGGATGCGCGAGATGATCGGCGTCTTCTCCTCCAGGCGGCTCGCGATCTCGGCGGCGAGAATCACTTGCCCAAAATCCTGGGGTTCGGTCGGGTAGATCGTGATGAGGGCCATCTACTTCACCTTCAGGACGCAGAGGGTCCAGTCGTCGCGCTGCTGACGCCCCGCGCAGAACTCAAGGACTCCGCACCGGATGGCCTCCACGATCTGGGCCGCGCCTTGTCCGGCGTTCGCCCGCAGCACCTCGCAGAGCCGTTCACGGCCGTACTCCTCGTCGCCCGGGTTCATCGCCTCCCAGATCCCGTCCGTCCCGAGCGCGAGCACGTCGCCCGACGCGAGATCGACCGCGGGCCCGAGCGGGAACTCGGCGTCCTCCATGAGGCCGAGGGGGAAGCCGGTCGAGTCGAGATCCAGGAACCGGTCCTCCGCCTGCCGGTAGAGGAACGGGGCATCGTGCCCGGCGCTCGTGAAGAGGAGCTTCCTCTCCTTCTGGTCGAAGAGGCCCAGGAAGCACGTCATGAACTGGTCCGACCCCATGTCCTTGGCGAGCATGTTGTTCGTTCGGGCGAGCACCGCGTCGATCCCCGGGACCGTGGTGAGGAACGACCGCAGGAGCGCCCGGGCCGTCATCATGTAGAGGGCGGCTCCGAGCCCGTGTCCCGAAACGTCCCCGACCATGACCCCGAGGCGGTCCTCGTCCACGACGACGAAATCATAGTAGTCGCCCCCGGTTTCGTCGCAAGCCTGGCTCCATCCCGCGAGGTCGAAACCCAGGAAGCTGGGCGGGGTCGCGGGGAGGAGCGAGCTCTGGATCTTGTGGGCGAGCCGGAGCTGCGCCCCCTCCTCGTGGACCATCGCGTTCTCGATCGCCTGGCTCGCGACACCCGCGACGTTGTCCACGAGACCGAGCTCCTCGTGGGGGAAGAGAGGCCTGGAAGCGGAGTTGGCGACCAGGAGGACGCCGAGCTTCCGCTGGTCCGTCGCGAGCGGCACCGCGAGCAGGTTCTCGACCTGGTGGCTCGTGACGCGCGAGAAGTCCACCCGCCCGTCGGACGCGGGATCGCGGACGAGGATCGTCTCTCCGCTCTCGAGGACGTGATCGACGAGGAGCTTCTCCCCGCCCGCCATCCGGAGATCGGCGACCACCTGGAAGGGGATCCCGAATTCCGTCAGGGTCTCGAAGCGGTCCCCCTTCTTCAATACGACGGTCCCGACGGGGGCCTTCGTCACTTCGGTGGCAGCGTAAACGATCTTCGGGACGAGCTCCTCCACCACCAGGCCGCCCGAGAGCTCGGTTCCGAGTCGCCGGACGCACAGGAGCCTCTCGGCGGACTCCCTGGCCTGACCCGCCGCCTGCTGGTACAGGTCGATCGTCACGTAGCGCGCCGCGACGATCCGGGACGCGGCGGCGAGAATCCGTCGGGTTTCGTCGCCCAGCCCGGAAGCCAGATCGTTTGAATGGACGAGGAAGAGTCCGTACGGATCCCCCTGGTACTCCAGGCGCGCGGCGAAGGCGACGGACCGCCGGGTCCCGCCCAGCGTCGCGAGCGCGCCGGGCTCGGGCTCGGGACCACCCGCCCAGAAAACCTCGAGTTCCGGCCCTAGCTCGACCGTGTCCGCGGCTCCCGTGGAGGACCGCTGAACCCGAAAGGAGTCTCGATCCGCGTCGCGGAGGAGGAGCGACCAGCCGGAGGCCGGCGCTACGCGTTCGACGAACTCTCCGAGCGCGGCGTGGAAGTCGTTGAAATCCTGGGCGGCCGCGAGCTCGCTCGCCAGGGCAAGGACCCACGCCGCTCGTTCGGAGTCCGCCGCCAACGCCATCATTTCCCGCCCGCCGCCTTGATGCAGATCAGCGTGATGTCGTCCCGCTGCTCGTTCTTGCCGCAAAAGGCCATGACCGCGCGATAGACTCGCTCGACGAGCTCCGCGCAGGAGAGGTCCGCGCCCTCGGCGAGGAGCTGCTGGAGGCGTTCCTTGCCGAACGGTTCGAAGTTCTCGTTGGTCGCCTCCCAGACGCCGTCGGTGGTGAGGCAGAGGAGATCTCCCGGCGAGAGAACGGCCTCCCCGACCTCCACGAACGAGACCCCCTCGAGCATCCCCAGCGGAAGAGCCGTCGAATCGAGCGACTCGAATTTCCCCGTGGAGCGATGGAAGAGGATCGGCGCGTCGTGCCCCGCGTTGATGAACTGGATCCGCCGGCTCGACGTGTCCAGGACGCCGTAGAACATCGTCATGAACCGCCCGGCGTCCATGTCCCGCTCCAGGAGCCGGTTCAGGTTGGCGAAGATGTCGCGGATGTCGTCCATCGCCTCGATGAAAGCCCTCAGCGTCGCGCGCGCGGTGGCCATGAGGAGCGCGGCTCCCACGCCGTGCCCGGAGACGTCCCCGATCACGATCCCGAGGTGCGTATCGTCGAGCTGGAGGTAATCGTAGTAGTCGCCTCCGGTCTCGTCGCACGCCACGCTCTTTCCGGCGATCTCCAGGCCGGCGATTCCCGGGGCCTGCTTGGGAAGGAGCGAGAGCTGGATCTCGCGAGCGACACCCAGGGCCGCTTGGATCCGCTGCTTCTCCAGGTAGTGCTCGATGAGCTGCGCGTTGTCGATCGCGATCGCGGCCTGCGTCCCGAACGCGCAGAGGAGGTCCTCGTCGTAGCGGGAGAACGTGCCCCCGATCTTGTTGAGGACCTGGATCACGCCCACCCGCTTCCCTTCATGGTTGGAGAGCGGCATGCACAGGATCGATCGGGTCCGGAAGCCGGTGCGCCGGTCCACGTCCGGGTTGAAGCGCGGGTCGGCATAGGCGTCCGGGATGTTCACCGTCTCGCCCGTCCGGGCGACCGCTCCCGCGATTCCAACTCCGATCGGTACGCGGATCTCCGTTGTCCCCGCCCCCTGGGCGATCTTGCTCCAGAGGTAGCCCTTCTCGTGGTCGAGGAGGAAGAGCGAGGAGCGCTCGGCTTCCATGACCCGGGTCGTCGCCTCGACGATGATCGCGAGCAGGCGGTCGAGGTCCTTCTCCGCCTGGAGGGCCCGGGTGATGTCGAGAAGGGTCGCGAGGTCCCGGACCTTCCGCTCGTTCGTGACTCCCGCCGAATCGACGATCGTGCTGTCCGGGGTCAAGTTCCTCGCTCTTTAGTGAAGACCGCGAAACCCCAGTGTCGTCGCGCCGTCAGGACGGCTTGACGACCCTTCCCGAGGTGATGCACCGGGTGCAGGCGCGCACCCGCATCACCGTCCCGCCCACGACCGCACGCACCCGCTGCACGTTCGGCTTGAACTTGCGCTTGGTGATCCCCGTCACCTTCTGGCCGACACCACCGAGGCTCTTGGCCATGCCGCGGCGCTGGATCGTCTTTCCGAAGGCGACCTTGCGGCCGCAAAACTCGCATTTCCTGGACATGGCTGCACCTTCTCCATCGGGCAAATCGAAGGTTTGGATGCTAGCAGAGGCGAACGGAGCGCGCAAGGGAGTGATCGCTGCCGGTGGCGTCGTGCAGAATCGCGCTCCTTCATGTAGACTGCGCTCGTCATGAGCACGCTTTCCACGATCATCCTACAGCCGGACGGAATCCGGATCCCGCGGAGCGTGACCGACCTCGAATCCTTCCGGCGGTGGGTTCACTCGGACCGCTTCCCGGAGAAGGGGCGGATCGACTGGATCGGCGGAAGGCTGGAGGTCGACATCTCCCCGGAGAACCTGGACCGCCACGGCACGCTCAAGTCCGCGATCGCGCGCGATCTCGGATACCTCATCGAGCGGCCCGACCTGGGTGTCGTTCTCGTCGACTCCTCGCGCTACACCTGCCTGGAGGCCGGTCTCTCTGTGGAGCCCGACATCCTGGTCGTTCTCTTCGAGTCGATCGACGCCGGACGTGTGCGTCTCGTTCCGGCCGCCCGTGGCGAGGGGTATGTCGAGGTCCAGGGAAGCGCCGACCTCGTGGTGGAGTGCGTCAGCGATTCCTCGCGGATGAAGGACCTGAGGGTGCTCCCGCCCCGCTACCACCAGGCCGGCGTCCGCGAGTACTGGATCGCCGACGCGCGAAAGGCGACGGCATCCCTGAAGATCCTCGCGCGCGCGCCCGGCGCCTACCGGGAGGTGCCGGCCGACCGGAGCGGGTTCCATCGGTCCGCCGTGCTCGGCGGCGCCGTCCGGCTCGTGCGCCTTCCCGAGCGCTCGGGGCTCGTCCGCTACGTCCTGGAGCGCAGGGGCAGGTAGGAGCCAGGCTCCGGCGGTTCCAGCTCCTTGCGGAGTAGGTCGTGGATCCGCCCGTTCGTGGCGACGATCGAGCCCCCGTCGAGCCAGGCGTCCCCCCCCGCCCCGTCCGTGACCCGGCCGCCCGCCTCCTCGACCAGGACCGCACCGGCCGCGACGTCGTACGGTGCGAGGCCGAGCTCCCAGAATCCGTCGTAGCGCCCGCAGGCGACGTAGGCGAGGTCGATCGAGGCGGCCCCGCAGCGCCGGAGTCCGCGCGCCTCCTCGTGCAGCCGGCACCAATTCTCCAGGTTGGGCCAGCGCAGGCGGTCGTAGGCGAACCCGGTTGCGAGGACCGCCTTGAGGAGGACCTCGGTGTCGCTCACGCGGAGCCGGATGCGATCGGAGTTGAGGTAGGCCCCTTTCCCCCGCTCGGCGTAGAACATCTCGGAGAGGTAGGGGGCGTAGACGACGCCCGTCTGGAGCCGGCCCGCGCGCTCCAGAGCTATCGAAACGGCAAACATCGGATGCCCGTGGACGAAGTTCGTCGTCCCGTCGAGCGGATCGACGATCCAGCGAGCCGGGGCGCCGGCTCCCTCCTCCCTCACCTCCTCCTCGGCGTAGACGGCGTGGTCCGGGTACTCGGCCTTGATGGTCTCGTAGACGAAGCGCTCGACCGCGCGGTCGGCTTCGGTCACGAGCTCCCGCGGCCCCTTGTAGTCCTCGCGTTCCCCCCGCTTTCCCAGGGGAAGCGCCGGCATCAGGATCTCGTTCCCCGCCCGGCGGGCGAGTTCGACCGCGAAGAGCGTCTCCGGCGAGAACGAGATGGGGCCAGGGAGCGATTCCAACTTCCTACCGCTCGCGCTCCCGCGGGGGCAGGGTGAGCTGCGGCGTGAGGCGGAGGTGCGGCGTGAGGAAGAACACGAGCTCGGTCTTCCGAGTGATCCGGCGGTAGCTCTTGAACAGGAAGCCGAGGATCGGGATGTCCATGAGGATCGGCACGCCGGTCTGGCGGAGGACCGATTCATTCCGGAGGAGCCCCCCGATGATGAGTGTCTCCCCGTCGCGAACGTAGACGGTCGTCTTCACCTGGCGAGTCGAGATGATGGGGTTGGCGATGCCCAGGATCCCCGACTGGGCGAACCCCGTGACGGTCGAGACCTCGCTGTCCACATCGAGCTCCACCGCGCTCTCCCCCTGGACGTGAGGGGTCACGGTGAGCTTCACGCCGACAGGCTTGTATTCGGTCGTCACATTGGTGACGTTGTTGACGATGTTGGGCGTCTGGATGGGCACCTGCTCGCCGGTGAGGAAGTTCGCCTGCTTCCCGTTCACCACGAGGATCCGAGGCGCGGACAGGATCTCCGCCTCTCCGCGCTCGATCAGCGTACGCAGGACGTAATCCACGGTCCCGACCTGGTTGTTCGAGTCGACGGAGAGGCGGGTCGCGCCGGTGAACCCCTGGAAATCCGTCTCGTTCGCCACGGAGTCGAGGAAGGCGTCGGGGTTGAACACGGAGCTCATGTCGCGCATGGTTCCGAAGAGCTTCTCCTGGGTGTCGATCACCTCGATCGTGCCTCGCCAGAAGAGCTCGCCGCCGACCTGGAGGGTCGAGTCGTAATTCACCTCGACCACACGGACCTCGATCATCACCTGGGGCGCGGGTTTGTCGATGATCTTCAGGATCGACTTCAGGAGCTCGATGTTCTCCGGCGTATCGGTGATGGCCAGGAGGTGGAGCTGCTCGTTGTGCCAGATCTGCCCTTGCTCGGTCTTCCACTTGGTGAGGTACTCGGCCAGGATCGGCCCCCGCTCGTGGCCCAGGTAGGAGTAGAAGTAGGTGATGAGTCCCCTCGCCTCGAGCTCACGGCGCCGCGCGCTGTAGCGAAAGAGTGGCGGAGGGACCTCGCGCCCGAGCCGGGGCGGCTCCTCGGTCCCTTCCTCCACGGACTGCGCGTGCGCCGGGACGGGCAGAGCGAATCCCCAGACCGTGACGGCGAGGGCGAACCAGCGGAGGAGGGACGAGAGGATTCGGCTACTTCCCATCCGCGCCGTTCCGGACGATCTTCCTCACCTCCTCCACGACCGTGCTCGTGATGTCGGGAGCGGGCTTGCCGTCGACCTTGATCGAACCGAGCTCGCCGATCAGGTCGTATCCGTGGTTCCGGTCCGTGGCGCGCAACGCGGCCATGAAGATCCGGTTCGCCTCCTCCATGAGGAGCCAGTAGCGAGGGTCGTCCTTGGGGATCTTCTCGTCCACGATCCTCTTGTAGGCCGGGATCTCCAGGAACACCGTGTTCGCGGAGATCACTCCAGGCTTCTCCGCGAGATCCGGATCGCCGTAGTAGACGTGGTCCTCGTCAGCCTCGATGTCGGGGGCGGCGAGTGCCGGAGCGCCCAGCGCGAGGAGGACGAGCGGCGCGAGACACTGGAGCGCGCATGCGCGACCCCGAACAAGGACGGCATTCGACATGGCTCCAGCCTCCCATGGTTCGACTCCCCCCTTCATCCACGGAACGGCAGGAAAATTGTAATTCGGCCCGCTCGAATGGTCAAGCAGGCACTTGCGGGGTGCCGGCCTTGATCTGGGCAGGCGGTCCGGTTACGCTCTCTCCGCATATCCGGGGTCGCGCACGCGCCACACCGGATCTGGAGCGCGGATGCGCGACCCCGGACATGGAGCGCGGATGCGCGACCCCGGACAAGGATCTGCCATGCAGCAGAGCGAGATGGTCGAGATCGCGCGCTTCCTGATCCAGCGCCGGCTGGCCGGGAAGGACGCGATCCTGGAGACGGCCCGCGAGCTCAAGCGATTCCACGCCCAGGGGATCGCGATGACGCTCCCGCAGCTCCTCCTTCAGCGGGGCGTGATCGACGCGGGAGGATTCGCTCAGCTCGTCTCCGCCTTCCAGGACCGGGCCCCGCGGTGCCCCTCGTGCGACCGCTCGTTCTTCGAGCTCTTCGGCCTCCCCGCCTCTCGCGTGCGGGCGTTCCGCTGCCCTTCCTGCGACGTGCCCGTAGAGGGAGAGATCGGCGACTTCCCGAAACCCGTTCCCCGAACCCCGGCCCCCGAGCGCCACTTCTCGTCCGTGGTGAACGAGATCGAAGAGGAAGAGCAGGCGCTCGACGCGGGCCAGTCGATCATGATCTCAGCCGGCCGCGCGACGCCGTCGCGGAAAGACCGGGTCGACCTGCCGGAGCCCGAGGCCGGTTCGGTAACCGACTCGTGCGAGATCACCGACGGAGCCGAGATTCCGTCCCCTTCTCCAAAACCGCCGGCGACAAGGGGAGGTCCGGGGGGGAGGCAGTCCCCCCCGGGCGCGGGGATCGCGCAGGGAAAGGCCCCCACCCAACCCGCCCGGCGCATCGCTCCACCCCCTTCGCGCACTCCCATCCCGCCACGCCGCACGCTCGACCTCGT
>JACQVV010000112.1 GCA_016209595.1 Planctomycetota bacterium | reverse complement strand
CCTTTTTCACTTCCTCGCGGATCTCCTGGCGAATCTTCGACGGCAGGACCGCGAGCCCCATCTCCTCCCGCCGCGCCCGCTCCTGGAGCGCGGCTTTCGCCTTCACCAGCGCCGCGGGCGCGCGCCGGCGGCCGACACGAAGCGCGAAGAAGAGCCGCCCCGCCTCCACCCAGCGGCCGGCGTCCGGCTCGACGTCGAGGAGGTTGTCGAAGGCCGACCAGCCCCGCGCCTCGCCCTGGGCGGGGACGAACTCCTCCCCGGGCGGGCGTACGCGCTTCGCAAGGAGCTTCATCGCCTCCGCCGCCGCCGGGGCGGAACCCTCGACCCGGAAACGGCGCACCGTCAGACTCCCTGGCAGTCTCATCGAATCTCTCTCCCCATATCTCCCGGCCTCTCGCCGCGCACCGCCGCGGCAGCAGGCATTCATCCCGTTGAGGTTGCCGGAGAGTAGCCTACAAGATGTAGGGTGTCAAGAGGCCTCCAGAACCTCCCGGATCTTCCTGGCAAGCTCCTGGAGGGAGAACGGCTTGCTGAGGACGGGCCACGGCGACGCGGCCCCGACGTCACGAAGCCAGTCCCCGGCGTAGCCCGTGGCGAGGAGGACGCGGAGCCCGGGGCGCATTTCGCGCAGGCGCCGGGCGAGTTCGGGCCCCGCGATGTCGGGGAGGACGACGTCCGTCAGGAGGAGGTCGATCGGGTCGGGTCCCGCCGCGATCTCGATCGCCTCCCGTGCCGTCGCGGCGGCGAGGACGCGGTATCCCCGCGCGGAGATCGCCCGCACGAGGAGCCGGCGCACCGGCTCCTCGTCCTCGGCGATGAGGATCGTCTCCCCCGCCGCGGGCCGTTCGATCCGGTCGGTCCAGGGCCGCGACTTGGGCTCGGGGGCGCCTTCCGCGCACGGAAAGTAGATCTCGAACCTCGCCCCCTTTCCCGGCTCGCTCGAGACCCGGATCTCGCCGCCCGACTGCTTCACGATCCCGTGAACGGTGGCGAGGCCCAGCCCCGTCCCCTTCCCTTCCGCCTTGGTCGAGAAGAAGGGCTCGAAGATCCTCTCCCGGGTCGCGGCGTCCATCCCGACGCCGGTGTCGGTCACGGCCAGCAGAACCGACGGACCGGATCGGGCAAGGGAAGGATCGCGGCTCGCGTCCGGCGGAAACGGGACGAGGCGCGTTTCGATCGTGAGCTTCCCGCCCTCCGGCATCGCGTCCCGGGCGTTCACCGCGAGGTTGAGCAGCAACTGGTCGAGCTGCGACGGGTCCGCCCGGATGCACGGACTCGCGGGATCGAGGTCGGCCACGAGCTCGATCCGCTCGCCCAGAAGCCGGGCGAGCATCCGGCACGTCTCGAGGATGTGCGCGTTGAGGTCGAGGACGCGCGGCGCGAGGATCTGTTTTCTGCCGAACGCCAGGAGCTGCTTTGTCAGGGCTCCCGCTCGCCCCGCCGCGTCGAGGATTTGACGGGCGTCCTCCCGGCGCGGGTCGCCCGGCGAGATCGCCGAGGCGATCTCCTCGGCATACCCGGTGATCGCCGTCAGGATGTTGTTGAAGTCGTGGGCTATCCCTCCGGCGAGCCTCCCGAGGGCATCCATCTTCTGCGCCTGGCGGAGCTCCTCGTCGCGGTGCCGGAGCTTCGCCGCCTCGCGTTCCCGCTCGATTGCGATCGCGGCGAGCCGCGAGGAGGCTCGGATCGCCGCCACGCGCTCGTCCTCGTAGTCGGCCAGGCGTCCGATCTCACAGCAGATCGCTCCGAGCGGCTCCCCGGCCCGCGAGAGGACGAGGGTCGACTTCGTGAGGCAGAGATCTCCCGCCCCCAGGACCTCGGGTCGCAGCGGGCAGGAGGGGCAGCCCGCGCTTTTCCCGGCCTCCGATTCCTCTACACCGCGCGCGCAGGCAATGGCTGTCTTGTGGGAGACCCCGTCGAGGAGCGTCCCCTCGAGGTCGGGAACCGACGGCGCGGCTGCAAGGCGTACGGCCTCGCCCTCCTCGAAGGCGAGAATCGAGCACCGGGCCGGGGCGATCGCATCCTCCACGAACCGCCCCAGGGCGCGGAAGACCTCGCCCAACGGGCACCCGACCGCCACGAGCTCGAGGATCTTCGCCTGGCCGTTGCGGAATGCCTCGGCGCGGCGGCGCCAGGAGACGTCCCGGACGATCGCGACCACCATCGGGCCGGCGGGAGTCTCGATCGGGGAGAGCGAGACGTCCACCGGGAAGAGCGTGCCGTCGGCGCGGGCGGCCCAGATGTTGAGGCCCGCTCCCATCGTGCGGCGGTACGGCGCCCGCGCGTACTCGGCGCGGTGAGCCTTGTGGGCCTCTCGTTTCGCCGGCGGGACGAGGACGTCGACCGACTGGCCGGCGAGACGTTCGAGCGGATAGCCGAAGATCCGGCCAGCTTCCTCGTTCGCGATGGCGATCCGGCCGTCGGCCCCGACCACCAGGAGGGCGTCCGGCGCGGCGTCAAGGAGGAGCTTGAGCTCCTCGTGGCTCCGCCGGGTCCCGGAGAGTTCCGCCTGGAGAGCTTCCTTCGCCGCGGCGAGTTCGCGGGTCCGCTCCGAGACGCGCTCCTCCAGGTTCTGGTTCGACTCGGCCAGGGCGGCCATCTCGGCCCCGATCCGGCGGACCATCGGACGGAAGATGAGGAACCCGGTGAGGACGAGGCCGGCGAGGATCGCCCCGAGAAGGGCCCGGTCGAGCCACCGGAGCCGATCGACCGCGTCCTCCCCCTCCTCCTGGTAGGCCCGGACGAGCTCGTCGAGCCCGCCGAGGAGATCCCCCTCGGGACCTGAGAGGCCGAGGAGAATCGCCCTCGGCTCGGCATCGCGAAGCTCCTCGTCGGGGAGGGCCGCGAGCGCCCGAGCTTCAACGAGGAATCGATCGAGCGACTCCCGGAGTCGCCACGGGGGGCCATCGAGAACCGCCCGGGCGCGCTCGGGCATGGGGTCGCGGCAGAGCCGCGCCATCGTGTCCTCCATCTCGCGAGCGAGGCCCACGACCTCTTCGCGCGCGTCGCGCCGATGCCAGGGGTCGTTCTCTTCGCAGAGCAGGTGGAGGGAGTGCCGGATCCTCTCGCTCTTCCAGCGCTGGGCACCGGCGGAGTTCACGAGCTCGGCCCGAGAGCGTTCCGCGCTCACGGCGCTGTCGCGGAGGAAGTGGGCCACGGCGGCGAGAGTGGCGAGGCCCGAGAGCGCGACGATGTAGCGGAGGCGCAGGCGGGCAGGGCTTTGGCTTGTCCTCCCGGGTATGTCCTTTCCTTGCATTCTCTCAATCATACAACGGATCGAAGACCTCGGCACCCGGACCGTCACGACCACGGTCACGGTCACGGTCACGGTCACGACCACGGTCACGGTCACGGTCACGAACCACGGTCACGGACCACGACCACGGTCACGGTCACGAACCACGGTCACGGACCACGACCACGGCCGTCCTCTGCGATTCGGCCCGATTCCCTCTGTCTGTGGTTGCGGGTCTCGCAATCGACACTCTGGATGAGCTTCGTGAGCATGGCGGCGACCCGATCAGCCAGATCTTGCGCCTGGATGATCTCGTCGAGGGGTGCGAGCTGATCGATCTCGACACAGTCGAGCGCGACGATCAATTCCTTGGCCTCCCCGAGAGCGATCTCGTAGGCGGCGGCGCGAGCCCGTCCTCTCTTCCCAACGCCCTCGCCAATGTTGAACGGCACGCTCTTTCCGGCGCGTCGCATCTGGTTGCGCAGCTCCGCTTCGCCGGCTGGGAACACTACAACGATGCGGCCGACCCTGCGATAGAGTTCGAGGGCGCAGAGATAGACATCCAGCTTGTGCAAGTCGTTGCGTCGGCGCCTCTCCATGTTCGGCCTCCCCGCTTGCTATCGACGGCGTTCGAGAGATCGTCGCGAATTCTACGCCGCCACTATGACAACTCCGCGCCACGGCTGTCACGCCGAACCCGTGACCGTCGACCGTGAGCGTGAGCGTGACCGTGACCGTGACCGTGAGCGTGACCGTGAGCGTGACCGTGAGCGTGACCGTGACCGTGACCGTGGTCGTGGTCGTGACCGTGGTCGTGGTCGTGACCGTGGTCGTGGTCGTGACCGTGGTCGTGACCGTGACCGTGACCGTGACCGTGACCGTGAGCGTGACTGCAACCGTCCACAGATTCTTCGGAATTCGTGAACCTATTTTAGCGCCGGCGCCGCGCTACTCGACCACCCGCACCGCGACAAGCGTCAGGTCGTCGGTCGGGGCGCCGCCGCCGCGGAATTTTCGCGAGATGCGATCGAGCTTCTCCACGAGCATCCCGGGAGGTCCGCTGCCGTACTTGTTGAGCACGGCCTTCACGCGCTCCATGCCGAACTCCTCGTCCTCGAGGCTCTTTGTCTCGGGCAGTCCGTCGGTAAAGAGGAGCAGGTGGTCCCCCACCACGAGGCGAAGTTCCTCGATCGCGAGCGTCTTCTCGAACCGGGGGCCGGGGTCGATTCCGAGCGCCATGCCGGCCGGCTTGTACGTCGTGAGCTTCGGGCGGCGGCTGGGGTTGTAGAGGAAGCATGGCTCGTGGCCGCACCGCGCGAAGCGGAGCATCTTGTCCCGCGCGTCGAAGACCCCGTACCAGATCGTGACGAAGCGCCCGCGCTCCAGGTCGCGGTAGATCTCCGCGTTCGTCTTGGCAAGCGCCCGCGCCGGGTCGGGATCGTCCCGGCCGGCCATGTTGAGGACCTTCTTCACCATTCCCATGACGAGGGCGGCGTCCACGCCGTGGCCGGAGACGTCTCCGATCACGATCCCCAGCCGGTGGTCGTCGATTCTTAGGAAATCGTAGAAGTCTCCCGCCAGATGACCGCAGGGGTGGTAGAGGATCTCGAACTCGAAACCGGGGATCCGCGGCGTCTCGGGGAGCATCCCGAGCTGCAGCCGCCGCGCGTGGACGAGGCTCTGCTCCATCTCGCGTTGCTCCGCCATCTGCTCCTGCGAGATCCGGATCTCCTCGGTGATGGTGCGAAGCGCGAGCAGAGGGTGGAGTTCCGACTCGTACTCTCCGGGCGGGGCGGGAGTATCGCCGAAGGCGAGCGTCCGGAGCTCGCCGGACGAGCCCACGGGCCTCTTCTTGCCCAGGTAGCCGGGGCACTCGACCACGAGGTGCTCCGCCATGGCCGGCCCCGCCCCGGCGAGCCTCTCGTCGGTCGAGACGTCTACCTCCGGCACGAGCTTCACGCAGTACGGGCAGACCCACTTCCCGTCGCGGCTCCGGACCTGCCAGACCCGCTCCCGCCGGACCTTGACGGCGATCTTCTCGGCCAGGCGGTGAATCGTGTTCGCCTGAACGATCCGCTTGCTGACCTCCTGGGCCGGGAGCTTCGATCCGCTCCCGTCTCGGGAGGACGGGCAGACCGAGATGTGGACGGCGATCTCCGCGAAGGTCTCCGGGTCGAGCGGCCCTGCCTTCTCCCGCGCGGTCGCCGCGGCCTCCCCGCAGAAAGGACAGTACCACCGCCCGGCCTCGTCCCACTTCTGCCAGGCCCGGTCCTCGGAGATCTTCGCTCCAACGACAAACTGATGGGCGATCTTCTTGAGCTCATCGAGCGACAAGAGCCCGGCATCTCCCGATTGCTCGAACACCTCGCACCGCTCGGTCAGGTGGTGGAAGATCCGCTCCAGGATCGGCTGGTTGGGCGGCAGGATGACCCCGACCTGGCCGCAGTACGGGCAGAACCAGTGCGAGTCCAGGGCACGCACCTGCCAGAGCGGGCTCGTGACGTACTGGAGCGCGATGTGGTCGCGGAGCTCCTGCTCACGTCTGGCCTGGCGCCGCTTTTCGAACATGTCTGGCCGCGGATTCTAGCCGCGCCCGGCCCGCGTCTCAACGACGCGATCTTCCTACACGTGGAACTGCCGCCCGACCTGGTCCTGGAAAGTCGCCGGAGTTCCCGCCCCCGCGCGCATCCGCCCGAGTTTCTCGCCGATCTCCCCCGCGTCCCGCGGGCCACCCCAAGCGGGATCCTCGATGGCCCCGATCTCGGCCGGAGGGACCCCGAGGAATCTCGCGAGGGTCGTGAGCGGGACGTTCGCGTGGCAACCCATCTCCACCGCCCGCTCCATGCTCGCCCGCGAGAGGTAGGTCGAGAGCCACGAGAGGACGAAGCAGACTACGCCCGCCACCAGGAGAGGGAAGGCAAGGAGGGGCCGGAGGCGGCCGAGCATCTCAATGACGCCGAACATCGCGAGGAAGATCCCGGCCACGACCAGGGACGCGCGGAACCAGGCCGCGAGAACGGATCGTAGGGAAAACGCAACGGGAACGCCGCGCCATTTGACGCTCCACTGGTTCCAGGCGCCGTGGCCGCCCCACTCCGAACGCTCGGAGCCGTCGAAGACGATCCAGCTCTTGAGAGGCACGAGCGGCAACCAGTTGACATGGTAGAACTCCGTCGCGACGTGGAGGAGCCCTGGCACTCGATCGATCCGCCCGCACAGCCGCTTTCCGACGATCATTGGATGCCCTCCGTTCCGGGAGTCCTCGAGGCCTCCCGGGAGGATACCGGAAAGAGAGCGCGGAGTGCTCAGCTCGTCCGGAACGACGCCTGGAAAAGGAGTTCGACCCGGACGTCCTCCACGAGCCGTCGGCGCAGGAGGTCGCGGCGGCGAGCGGACCATGACTCCCGGCGGGCGCTCCGCTCGGCCCGCGAGCGGGTCTCCATGTCCTCGATCTCGCGCTCGAGCTTCCGGCGCCGGAGGGTCGCCTCCTCGAGCTCCCCGGCCGTGGTCGCGTCGATCTCTCGCCTCGCTTCCCCGTCGATCTCGGCCCGAAGGGACTCGATCCGGGAGTCGAGGTAGCTCCTGGCGTCCCTCTCTTCGGCCTCCTGGCGGGCCAGGATCCGCCGGACCCGCCCCTCCTGCTCGCGGCGAATCTCCTTCTTCACCTCCTCGAGGGCCTCGGCGAGTCTCTCCCGGACGGCGGCCTCCGGGGGCGGTTCCGGGTGCTGGGGAGAGGAGTCGGGTCGCGGGATGAGCTCGGCCAGCCTGGAAGCCGCGATGCCGGGAAGAGCCTCCCAGCCCGACCCCGAGCGCACGAAGGCGACCGAGACCACGCTCTCGTGGGTTTCGAGCCCCTCGAACGTCGCCCGGAAGAGGGTCCAGAACCCCGCCGTCCCGGGACGGGCAAGCGGTCCGCCCAGGAGCTCGCTCGCCTTCCCCGAGTCGAGGAGGACTTCCTCGATCCGGTCCGGGACGCAGGCCGCCGTCGCGTCGGCGCGGATCGCGACGAGCAGCGGGTGCTCCGGCGAAAGGGGCTCGCCCTTCGCCGGGCAAGGGTCTGGCGGGCCCACATGGAAGGTCCGGCAGCCGTTCACGGCCACGGGAAGGGCGCCATCCACGTCGAGCGAGAGAACCAGGTTCTCCCCCTCCCTACGGGCGAGGACGGAACCTCCACGGTGGGCAGCCCACGCTTCGACGAGATCCGCTATCTTCCGGTCGTGCTCCGCCAGCCCTCGGGTGAGCCCGTCGGCGACACCGGAGAGCCGCGAGCGCACGGAGGCGTCCAGCCGCCCGAGGAGCCGGCGGGTCCGCCGGAGCGTCTCCTCCACCTGGCGCCGCTCGAGATCGTCCAGACGCGAGCGGAGCTCGCGGAACCCCTCCTGTATGGAGGAGGCGTCCCGACTGCGCTCCAGGATCCGCGAGATCTCGGATTCCAGATCCACCGAGGCGACGAGGAGGCCCAGGAGCTCGTCGGAGGTCCCGAAGGTCCACTCGAAGAGCCGGAGCTTCTCCGACAGGAGCTCGTGTACGCGCCGCTCGGCCTCGTTGTCGAGGTTCACGAAGTTCACCACGAGGACCTCGCGCTCCTGGCGGTAGCGGTGGCAGCGCCCGATCCGCTGCTCGATCCTCTGCGGGTTCCAGGGGAGATCGTAGTTCACGACCTGGTGGCAGAACTGGAGGTTGAGGCCCTTGGCCCCTGCCTCCGTCGCGATGAGAACGCGGGTGCGGGTCTGAAACTCGTGGATCAAG
Organism: Planctomycetota bacterium; assembly: GCA_016209595.1. Classification (GTDB taxonomy): domain Bacteria; phylum Planctomycetota; class JACQVV01; order JACQVV01; family JACQVV01; genus JACQVV01. The sequence continues at coordinate 11,970 of JACQVV010000112.1, read as the reverse complement.
GCGCGACGGAGCGCCACCGTCCGCGGCGGCCGCTCGGCGGCCGGCAGGAACGCGCCCACCTCCTCCTGCCAGACCGAGAGCGCCTCGTCCGCCCGCTCGGAGCGGTTCGTGCCATTGAAGAGCGTGAACGCGCCGGCGAACCCGTTCGACTCCAGGAGCCGGGCGAGCTCGGCCTGCGTGGCCAGGCTTTCCGTGAAGACGACGAGCTTCTCTTCCCCCGCGAGCCGCGCCACGAGCGTCACGAAGGTTTCTCCCTTGGAATCCTTCTTGATGCGGCGGGCCTGGGCGAGGAGGTCCTCGATCCGCGCGAGCTCCGCCCGGAGGAGCTCGGGGCTCGCGGCCCGCGAGCTTCCCTCGTCCGGGTCCCACTCCTCCTCCAGTCCCTCCAGGTCGGCGAGCCAGGCGCCCGGAAGGGAGTGGGCCGGCTCTCCGCCGGCGAGAGCCTCCCCGACCCGCTCCTTGAGGGAGGCGAGGCTCGCCACAAGCGCCGCGGTCGAGCTCCCCATCCTGCGGCGGAGCCCCAGGAGGACGAGGCGCCGCGCCCCCTCGGCGAGCCAGGATGCGCCCCCGTCGAACAGGTACTGCGAGACGGCATCGTAGAGGCGCCGCTCGGCGGGGGTCATCCTGAATTCCGCGGTGAGCGCGTGGCGCGCGGGAAACGGATGTTCCAGAAAAGGCTGCGCCTGGCGCCGCAGCGTCCTGTGGATCACCTGCTGGAGGCGCTCCGCGAGCTCGTCAGCACGTTCCTCGTTCAGGACCCGTCCGGATCCGCCCTCGGTGTAGAGGGCCCGGAACTGGTCGAGGGGTCCCAGGATCGAGAGATCGGGATCGACGAACTGGAGGAGCCCCCAGAGCTCGAGAAGCGAGTTGGAAAGCGGCGTCGCCGTGAGGAGGAGATAAGGTGCGCCACCCAGGGCCGCGCGGATCTTCGCCGCCCGGCGGGCGGGGCCCCGGTCGAGGTCCCCCGTCGCCAGCGAGTCGGCGGAGGAGGCACCGTTCCCGAATCGCCGGTAGATCGACGCGAACTGCTCGTGCGCCTCGTCCACGACCACGAGGTCCCAGGGCCCGGCCGCCTCAATCGCCGAAAGGACCCGGTCCGCCGCGGCGAACTCGCGGCCGACGACGTAGACCCCCGGGGCGGCGAACGGGCCAGCAAGAGACGAGGCCTCCCCCTTCGCGCGCCCCCGGGACTTCGCGCCCCCGGGAGAGCTCCCGTTCCAACTCTCGCGGGTCACGAGGGTCGCCTGGATGTCCAGGAGTTCCGAGAGCTCCGCCTGCCATTGGCCCGCGAGCGACAGCGGGACCAGGACGAGGACGCGCTCCTTCCCCTCGGCCCGGAGCTGGGCGATCACCAGGCCCGCCTCGATCGTCTTGCCCAGCCCGACCTCGTCCGCGAGCACGCACCCCCCCTCGGGGACGCGCTCGAGCGCGAAGAGGACGGCGTCGATCTGGTGCGGGTTGGTCTCGATCCTCGCCCGGCGAAGCGCCCCGGCGAACCGCCTTCCCGCGTCGCCGGAGCGCTTCCGGAAGACCTCCTCGGCCAGGATTCGCAGTCGGATCGCAGAGGACATCGAGAAGGATACGGGCGACCCGACCGGAGTCAAGCGGAGCAACCCGGCAGCTCGAATCGCTCCGCTAGCGTGCCGGGCTACTTGCCCTCGCCTTCCTCCCCGTCCTCGTCTTCCTCTTCGCCTCCGTCTTCCTCCTCGCCGGAGTCGGCGACGAGCCACCAGGATCCGTCCTTGAGCATGCAGGGGATCTCCTCGGTAGTTTCCTCCTCTTTCATCATGTACTTCACATGGATCGTCGCACGATCGCCCGAGGCGCTCTTCTTGACGCTGTCGATCCTCCCGGTGCCGAGCATCGGCTTTAGATCCCGGGCCGCCTGGGCCTTGAAGATCGCGGTGACGTACCCCGTCACGTCGAGGGCCTTGAGCTCCTCGATCGAGGAGAGGCCGAGCTCGTGGGCCTGTTCGAGGATCTCCTCCCTCTCCTCGTCCTTCTCCGGGCCCTTGGGCCGCTGGTCGAATTCCGCGAGTTGGTTCTGCATCTCCTCGAGCGCCGGGCCGTACTCCTTCGCCAGGCTGTCCTTTTCACAGAGGGCGACGACGCCCGCCCAGTCGTCCGCGTTCGTTCGCTTCTGTACCTCCGCGAAGAGGGTCTCCGGGGTCTCGAACTTCTTGCCGTTCTCCTGGGGAAAAGCCCCGGGCACCGCGGCCAGCACCAGGGCCGCGGAGAGGAGGGTCGCCTTCGCGCACATGGACATCACGGACCTGCCTTTCTTGAATGGGCTGGACGAGAAAACGAACCGTGAGGCTACCACCCCTGCGGCTGCTAGAAAACGATCCAGCGCGCGACGTTGAGGTAGAGCACAATCCCCGCGACGTCCACCACGCTCGCAATGAAAGGGCTGGAGGCGACCGCGGGATCGAGTCCCAGCCGGGCGAGGAGGAGCGGGAAAAGACCGCCAAGAAGGGCGGCGAAGATCACGATCCCCAGGAGCGTGATCGAGACGGTGATCGCGACCTCCCAGCCCGAGCGGAGGAGGTAGGCCCTCCCGAGGCCGATCGCGGCGAAGAGGAGACCGAGGGCAAGGCCCATCGAGACCTCCCGCCCGGCAACCTTCATCCAGTCCCGCAGCCGGAGCTCTCCCAGGGCGAGCGCCCGGGTGATGAGGGTGGCCGACTGCGAGCCAGAGTTCCCGCCCGTCGAGATGATGAGGGGAATGAAGAACACGAGCGACACCACCTCTTTGAGGACCTCGTCGTAGTGGGCGAGCGCCGTCCCGGTGAACATCTCGCCGAAGAAAAGCACCGCGAGCCAGCCGGCACGCTTGCGCGCGAGCGACCAGAAGCTCGTGCGCAGGTAGGGATCCTCCAGGGGCGCGACCGCGGCCATCTTGTAGGCGTCCTCGGCCGCCTCTTCCTGAGCGACGTCGAGGACGTCGTCGTGCGTGACGATGCCGACGAGCTTCTTCTCCCGGTCCACGATGGGGAGCGCGAGGAAGTCGTACTTCTCCACCGCGCGGACGACCCGCTCCTGGTCGGCGTCGGCTTCCATCGAGATCACGTCGGCCTTCATCACCTCCCGGACCTTGAGCTCGGGCCGGGCGAGGATGAGGTCCTGGAGGGAGACGATCCCCACGAGCGACCGGTCGGCGGCCGTCACGTAGGCGTAGTAGATCGTCTCCTTTCGAGGCGCGATCCGCCGGAGATGCGCGATGGCCTCGGAGACCGCCATTTCCGGCTCGACCGTCGCGTATTCGGTGGACATGAGGGCGCCGGCCGTGCCCTCGGGATAGGCCAGGAGCTTCTTCACGTCCAGCCGGTCCGCCCGGGCGAGCAGCGGGAAGAGGGCCTCCGCCGCCCTCGCCGGCAGGCGCTGGAAGAGGTCCGCGCGATCGTCGGAGGACATCTCCTCGATCGTCCGCGCCATCCCCTCGGGACCGATCCGGGCCAGGAGCTCGACCTGGCGGTCCTCGTCCATCGTCTCGAAGACGAGAGCCCTCGTGGGCTGGTCGAGGGTCCGGAAGACGACCTCCGCCTCGGGAGGCGAAAGCAGCGACAGGAACTCGGCGAGGTCCGCGGGGTGGAAGTGCTCGAACGCCTCGCGCAGGCCGGCTGAGTCGCCCTGCGCGACCATTTCCCGCACTTCCGGGAGGAGGAGGTAGACGAGAGGATTCATGTCCGCGGCCCCTGCCCCGTCAGGTGGAGAGGGCAGTTCCCCTCCCCCTGAAGAAGGAGAATAGTAATCGCGCCGGCCCAGTTTCAGAGAGTCAAATTCTCCGCCGCCAGAACGGATCGAGGACGAGGCTCCCCTTCCCGACCGGGAACGCGGCGCGGAGAGCTCCCTCGACGTGGAAGATCGCCTTTCCCACGGCATCCGCAAGACCGAGGCCCCCGGCAAGGCCCGCGGTCACGGCCGAGGAGAGAGCGCAGCCCGTCCCGTGGGCCGGGGGGCCCGGCGCCCTGGGATGCGAGAAGCGGCGAGACGGCCCCTCCCGGGAGACGAGCTCGTCGACCACGTCCGCGCCGTCGCGGTGTCCGCCCTTGAGAAGGACCGCCCGCGCGCCCAGGTCGAGAACCGCCCGCGCGGCGGCCTCGGGGTCCTCGGGGAGTTCGCGTCCCGCGAGCCGCGCGGCCTCGGGGAGGTTGGGCGTGACCAGGGTCGCCAGGGGGAAGAGCGCCTCGATCAGTCGCCCGATCGCGTCCTCGCCGAGGAGAGGCTCGCCGCCCGCTGCCGAGAGCACCGGGTCGAGCACCACGTGCGCCGGGCGCCGCGCCGCCAGACGCTCCGCCACGGCCTCCACGTTTCCGAGGTTCCCGAGCATCCCCACCTTCACGGCGGCCACGTCGAGGTCGTCGAAGACGGCGTCAATCTGCGCGGCGACCCAGGCGGCCGGAAGGGCGAACACTCCCAGCACCCCGGTCGTGTTCTGGGCCGTGACGGCGGTGAGGACGCTCGCACCGCGGGCGCCGAGAGCGGCGAACGTCGCGAGGTCCGCCTGGGCACCCGCCCCTCCGCTCGGGTCGGATCCCGCGATCGTGAGGCAGACGGGGATCCTTCCCACACGCTCCTAGCCCTGGAACTCCCCCGCGACCGGGCGGTCCTCGATCCCGAGGTGCTCCTCCAGCTTCGCTTCCAAGTACAGGGCCATGTCCGGTTCGTCGAGGCCGGAGACGAGCTTCACCTTCTTCCCGTCCGACAGGAGCGCGTTCAGATCGTAGCTGATCCAGGTGCTCCCGCGCTGGCCGCGCCGGATTCTCTGCTGGCAGTACAGCTGCTTCAGGTCGGCCGTGGAGAGGTCCCGTCCTCCAGGCCAGGGAAGCGGGCCGTGGCGGACGGCAAGCGAACCGCTGGACACGGCGATCGCCGTCCGGTTCACGAAGCCGCAGATCGTGTAGTAGGTGAGGCCGGCGCCGACGGCCACGTGGATGAGGGGGAAGAAGATGAAGACGAGCCCGAAAGGGGTGTTTCCAGCCCCGAATCCGAATGCCGTCGAGTACCAGAAGACGAGGAAGCCGTCCCAGAAGATGCAGAAGAAGACGAGGAAGAGGAACTTCGGCGAGAACCAGCGCCGGGTGATCCGAAGCTCCCCGCCCCAGTCCTCGATCGCGAGGCCGCGCGGCTGGGCCGCCTGCGGGCGCTCCCGCCGCCGCCTCGCACCGCCTCGTCCCTGCGCGCCGCCTTCTCCCGCGAGCTCCCCCTCGAAGCCGAAAACCACGTTGCAGGCGGCGCACTTGGCGAAGAGTCGGTCCATGTTGATGTCCGACGCGGGAACGACCTCGCCGCAGCGCCGGCAACGAACCTGGATCATCGGCGATTATGGAACATCGATCTGGACGTCTTCGCCCACGATCTGCACCTTGTAGCAGGCGAGGGAGGTTCCCGCCGGCGGGCAGAGGACCTTGCCCGTGGTGACGTCGAACTCCGCCCCGTGCCACGGGCACCGGACGGTCGTTCCGTCGAGCTCCCCCTCCGAGAGAGGCCCGCCGACGTGCGTGCATTCGTCGTCGATGGCGTGGAACGTCCCGCCGACGTTCCAGAGCGCGATCGTCCTGCCGCCGACCTCTACAGCCTTGCCCGTTCCGGGGCGGACGTCCTTTCTTTCGGCGACCTTTCGGAAGGCCATGTCGAGTCTCTCCTCTCCGGATCGTCCGTGACGTGGACCCCGTAGTAGGGGACGCGCGCCGCCACCACCCGCCGGAAGGCGTCGCGGATCCCGTCGTCGGAGAGTCCGGCGGTGGGCACGAGGTCGTCGTCCCGGTTGAGGCAACCCTTGAGCATCCCGTCGTACGTGACGCGCATGCGACGGCAGTTGAAGCAGAACTCCCGGTTGTGGACGGGATCGACGACTTCCACGCGGGCGCCGTGGACGTGGTAGACGTTCCGGTGGTGCATCTCGCGGACCTCGATCCGGTCGGCGGCGCCGGCGAGCGCCTCCTTCACCTCGTCAATATCCGCCATCCACTTCTTTTGCCCGACGAGCTCCGGCATGTACTGGATGAGCTGAAGCTGGAGCCCGCCCGACTCCCCGACGTAGCGGATCATGTCGGCGAGGTAGGGGAGCGTCCGCTTCATCACGACCATGTTGAGCTTCACGGGTGAAAGGCCCGCCGCCAGCGCCGCGCGGATCCCCCGGAGCACAGGAAGGAGCCTCCCGCGGCGGATCTCCCGGAAAGCCTCCGGATCGAGCGAGTCGACGGAGACGTTGATTCGCCCCAGGCCCGCTTCCCGGAGGGGGAGAGCGAGCGGGGCGAGCAGCGCGCCGTTCGTCGTCATCGACACGTCGGCAAGGTGGCGGCTCGCGCCGCGGACGATCGAGACGATGTCCGAACGCACGAGCGGCTCTCCACCGGTGAACTTCACCGAGACGATCCCGAACTGGGCCGCGACCCGGAGGATCCGCTCGATGTGCGAGGGCGCCATCTCCCCGGGCGACGGTTCGCCGGGAGAGAGCACGGGGCCCTGTCCCTCGTCGTGGCAGTAGACGCACCGGAAGTTGCAGCGCCGGGTGACCGAGACACGGATATCGGTCACTTCGCGGCCGTAGCGGTCCACGAGCCTTGGGATCGGGGCGTCGGACATGGGGTCTCCGATGGGGGAACAGTCTACCCCGACGTCCGAGACGTCACAAGGTCAGCGGCCTCTTTCCAGTCCGTTGACAGGATCTTCAGGCGCCGTATACTCCTCGCTTCTCCTGTAGCCTCGAGAGACTCGACATGCCCAAGAGATCCAGAACCAACCGCAGGCCGAAGAGGGCCAACCACGGCAAGAGGCCGATCAACCACATGCGCCGGCGGCGGCTGCGGAAGAAAATGAAGAACTAAACAAGAGGGCGCGAATCGGCACCATGAATCGGCGGAGGATCGCCGACGCTGGCAAGGCGCGGCCCCGAAAACCGTAGCGCAGCTACATTGAGGGGCCGCAACGCAGCCAGCGGCGGCGAGGGCCGCCGAGGCGTTGTGCCGAATCGCGCCCTCTTGTTCAGCCGGGGGCGCTCCGCTCCTCCTTCACCAGGAACGGGCGGCTCCCGATCATCCGCCCGTTCGCGGCGAACTCGAACGTGTACTTCCCGGGCCGGGGGAAGACGACGCCGCGAAACTCGAAGTCCAGGTCGTAGATGTCGTTGGGATCGTCCATCTGGAGGTTCCCCTCGGCCTTGAGGAGCGTCTCCATCTGCTCTCCGTAGTGGGTGAGCCGGATCTCCCCGTTGTAGGCTCCCCGGCCGTTCGTGATCGAGACGTAGACGTGAAGCCGGTCGTGCCGGCACGGGAAGGACGGGGCGAGGATCGCATTGAACGTCCCGATCAGGCTGATGTTCTTCGACCGCTCGTCGCGTATCACCGTCTCGCAGACCATGATCGCGAGGAGCTCGGGGAGCTCGAGGGGCATCGGTCACTCTCCGCCAGGGGGCGTTTCCAGCCGATAGAACACGTACTCGACATCCTCGGTCCTCCCGAGGAGGGTGGAGGTGTTGAGCGCGGCGCGGCCGCGGTCCACCTCGCGGAGGGCCAGGCCCTCGCCAAGCCCCCAGGCCATGTGTCGTTCGAACCAGGACGAGAGGCCGCTCGCGGGCAGGAGGACAGGTCGGCCTTCCGAGCCCATCCGGTACGCCACGAGCAAATGCGTCACCCCGCGCGCCCTGAGGTCGGCGAAGAAGTCGGCCGGCGTCTGGCATTCGTAGTCGGAGTCACCGGCACGAGTCTCGGGACAGCCGGGGAAGAACGCGCACCGGAGGTGATAGTAATGGTAGTCGCTCCAGACGTAGAGAACCGAACCCTCGGGGAGGATCTCCTCCGCGCGACGGTACGCCGCGTGGAGCCAGGTCTTCCGCGCGAGGAACGCGTCCTCGCTCTCCCGGCTTGTCACGACGGCCACGTACTGCGAGCCGTGGAAGACCCCCGCGGCCGCGCCTCCCGCGAGGCTCGCCCCAGCGAGGATCGCGACCGCCGCGCGCCCGGCGCGGCCCCATCCCCACGCGGCGGCAAGTCCCCGCGCGGCGAAAACGCTCGCCACCGGCAGCCAGGGGAATAGATAGGCTCCGTCGCGGAGGATCCAGAACCACGGGACGTAGTATCCCAGAGCGAGAAGCGCGAGGGCCCAGATCCCCCGGCGGCGCTCGCAGAGAGCCAGAAACGGGAGCGCGCCCAGGTAGAGCGGGAGGAAACCGTACTTGTGGACTTCGTAGTAGGACGACCCCATGGTGAGGTCCCAGGGGGAGAGAAGGAACGTGAGCCAGAGAGGCCGCTCAAGCTCGCGCGGAGTCTCCACGACCTCGCCGGGCGCCGCTGCCTCCGCCGTCCCCGCGATCGAGCCCCCGGCAAGGACCCCCGCGTTTGACGGGTGGATCGGGTTCCCGTGCCGGATCCAGTTTCTGAGATACCAGGGCGAGGCCACGACCAGGGCGACGAGCGCGGCGAGGGCCGCCCGCGCCAGGCTCGCCCGACTCCGGCCTCGCCACCAGAGCACCGCCCCGGCGGCGACCGGGACGGCGAGGAAGTAGAGCCCCGTGTATTTCGTCCCCGCCGCGAGCCCCCCGAAGAGACCAGAGAGCGCGAGAGCCCCCCTCACCCCCCCGAGGGCCAGGCAGGCCGAGAGGAGGGCGAGCGTGACGTAGAGGACGAGACCCGGATCCGGAAGCCCCGCCGCCGCCTCCTCGACGACGATGGGGTTCCCGTAGAGGACGGCGACCCCGCAAAGAAGCCACACCGGCGCGAGTTCGGGGAAGAGCCGCCGGCCCAGCCGGTAGGTCGCGAGGAGCATCAGGAGCCCCGCGAGGAACCCGAGCCCCTTCGCTCCCGAGTCGAGGCCCCAGGCGAGCGGCAGGACGTGGAGCAGCGGGAAGTACATCGGATACGAGGCGTGGACGATCGGCGGCGGCTCGATTCCTCCCGCGCGAGCGTAGATCTTCGGGACGAGACAGTAGCCGGCGAGCGCGTCCCCGTGGTGAATCGGCGCGAGGCCTCCCAGGAGCGCGGCGAGGACGAGGAGCGCGAGCGCCGCAAGGGCCATCCTCGTCCCCCACCCGCCCCCCGCGGCGAGTTTCCGCGCCGACCGGACGAACTGGAGCGCGTCTCCGCCGAGCGCCCGCCATCCCGTCCGGCCGGCGAGGAGCGCGGATCCGGCAAGAGCGCCCGCCAGCCAGGGCTTTCCGAAGCAGGAGGCGAGCCCGAGGCCGAGGAGCAGCATCCCGAGGACTCCCAAGCCGACGCCGCCTGCAAACGCGAGCCGCTCAGCGCCGGGAAGGACGCCGACCTTGCCCGCCGCGAGGATTCGCTCGCCAAGTGCGGCGGCGATCGCGACGACGAGGGCGGCGAAGCCGAGCCCGATCACTTCAGGGTCCAGACGAAGAGGTACCAGCCGAGGTTTCGCGCGAGGAGCCTCTCGATCCACCGGAGCGCCCGCCTGGTTCCGGATCGCGCATGCGCGCTGGGGCCGATGTACTTCCCGAGCGGGAAATGCGCCACCGCGAAGCGGACGTCCCGGAACAGGGAGAGCGCCCGGCGAGCGCTCCGGCGCGTATAGGTGAACGCGTAGGGGCATCCGGCACCGTCCGTCGCGGAGTGCGTGAACTCCTCGGCGGACAGAAACCCGTTCCCCAAGGCCTTCCATCGGCGGTAGCGGACCTCCCAGTCGCCGCCGCAAGAGGAGGGGAAGAAGCGCCGCAGCACCACATGGGCAAGGAGGCGCGCACGCATGTATGCGAGGATCCGGACGTAGTAGTTGGCGCTCGCCCGATGGTAGAGCATCAGGATCGCGTGCCCGCCAGGTCTCAGCACCCGGTGGAGCTCGTCGAAGGCCCGATCCGGGTGCGGCGTATGGTGGAGCGCGCCGTGCGAGTAGACCACGTCGAACGACGCGTCCGGGAAGGGAAGCCTCTCGGCGTCCCCCACGAGGAGCCGCGGGGCCAGACCGAAAGCCCTGAAATGCTCCCTCGTGGCGCGAACGGCCTCGCCCGTCACGTCGAGTCCGGTGTAGATCGCGCCGTGCCGCGCGAAACGCACGCCGTCCGCTCCCAGGCCCGTGCCGATCTCGAGGAGCTCCTTCCCCGCGCACGCGGCGAAGGGGACGAGTTCGAGGAGATGCCACTCCGTGGAAAACCGGAACTCGGCGTACTCCTCGTAGAAGGCGGGGCTTCCGAACGGCGCGGCCGTGAACCGCGTCCCGCAAGGCTCGGCGCCCCAGAACGCGCGGACTCCAGGAATCCCCTGGCCGGGCGCCGCCATCACGAGCCCACGAGGGACCGGAGGTATCCCAGGAGGGCCTTCGCCGTGTCCCATTTCGCGGCCGCGTACCCGGCGAGCATCGCGACCGTCCAGGCAAGCGCGAGCCATCCTCGCCAGGCCATCCGCCCGGATCCCGGCGCCCTTTCCCCCGTCATGCGGGAGGCCTTCCCGGCTTCTTTCCGTAGAAGTAGACGCCGGAGGCGAGATGGACGGCCCCCGGTCGCCGGAGCAGGATCGCGTCGAGGTACTTCAGGGGCGCGAGGACCACCTGCGCCGCGTAGGAGGCGAGCCTCGACAGGAACCGGTCGCGGAAGAGGAGCCCCGCGTACTCGACGGCGATCCAGGTGAGCGCGCTTCCCGGCCCGGAGCACGCCCCCGCGTCGAGTTCGTCGAAGCCGGCCATCCACCGGCGGAGCCCTTCGAGCGTCACCCGGTAGTAGTCGTCCGGCGCGGCATGGAACGGCTGCAGGAACGGGACTTCCACGTAGGCCACGCCGCCCGGGCGGAGAACCCGGCGGATCTCCGCGAGGATCCCGTGCGGATCGGGGACGTGTTCGAGGACCGCCGCGCAGATCACCCCGTCGAGCGAGGCGTCGAGGAACGGAAGCGCCTCGCCGAACGCCCGCACGTCCCCCGGCCGCACACGGTAGGGATCGACGCTGATCACGCGCTCGAAAAGGCGGCGGCCGCCCGAACCGATGTTGGCGACGCGCACGAGCGACGTGTCGGAGGCGATCCGCCGCACGTAGTCCGAGTTGTTCCTCGTCTTGTGGAAGAGGCCGCCGCGATAGAAGTGCCGCTCGATGAACCGGCGGAGAAATGGTGTGGGGGCCGGTGGAGTCCCGCGGACCATCTCTACCGCCCGACCCCCTCCGGGCTCAGATACCGGACTCCGACCGCGAGGTCGCGTAGCCCCATCGGGGCGAAGCGGCGCGCGGACTCGGGGAGCCAGTCCGAGGCCGCGAGCGCGATCCGGAGCCGGAATCGCGTCCGGCCCCGGACCTGCTCCACGAGCTCCTGCCCCCAGTGGCTACGACCCAGGAATCCGGAGATCTCGCCGAGCTCCTGCCAGGGGCCGTCCTCCACGGCCAGATCGATCCGCGCCCGGTCGCCGGGGGCGATGTGGGAGACGAAGGCGGCGAGAGAGACGCTCCCGAGCGGCTCTTCGAAGAAAAAGTCGTACAGCATCTCCCCCTCGGCGCCGCGAGGGGGCCCGAGGTACTTCTTCTCCTCGTCCGCGAAGACCCCGGAGAGCGCGAGCGTGTGGCGCGGGAAGGACTCCTCCTCCTCGATCTCGCCGGTCCGATAGTAGACGTAGTCGTACCCCAGGAGCGGCCCAACCGTGCGCAGCCCCTCGGGGCGGAAGAAGCCGAGGCACTTCCAGTGAACGGTGTCGTTCATGCACTTGACGACCAGCCGGTCGATCTGCTCCGGGTTCTTGATGATCGTCGGGAAGATCGGGCTGAAGGCGAGGAAGAGCCTCTCCCCTCCTTCGGTCCGCACGACCGCGTTCAGCACGAACCGGCCGCTTCCGCGCACGGCCAGCCGGAGGCGGTCTCCGGTCCCATCCGCGGCGAACGTGCGGTCCAGAGGGTAGGCCACCCCGAAGAGGAATCCCTCCGACGGGCGGACCGAGAGGTGCGGGCTCCCGCCCGCGGGCCGGACGACCTCTATCTCGCCGCCGTGAGAGACCGCCCGCCAGTCCTCCAGCGGGATCTCGGTCGAGCGCCCCGGCGTCCGG
>JACQVV010000123.1 GCA_016209595.1 Planctomycetota bacterium | reverse complement strand
GCCCCAACGCCGAGCGTACTACCCCGGAGCCGACCGGAAGTACGACCTCTTCCTCGCCGCGCACCCGGAAGCGAGGCAGCTCGCCAAGCGCGCCGAGGGCGCGATCCCATGGACCCTGATCGAGGGCGTCGATCCCTCGCGCGCGGACGACGTCGTCTTCAACCAGGAGGCCTGGTGCGCGGTCCTCGCGGAGACCGCGCTCCCGGCAAGGGACCCGGGGGAATACCTCGAAGCGGCCGCCCAGTTCGCGAACAACCGGCTCTGGGGGACGCTCTCGGCCTCGGTGCTCGTCGATCCGCGCACGGAAGCGCGGCTGGGAGGAAGGGTGGATGACGCGGTGGCTCGTCTCCGCTACGGGAGCGTGGCCGTCAATCACTGGTCGGCGCTCGCCTACGGGCTCGTGGTGACGACCTGGGGCGCCTTCCCCGGACACACGTTGGAGAACGTGGGGAGCGGGATCGGGTTCGTGCACAACACCGGGATGTTCGAACGGCCGCAGAAGAGCGTGGTGCGCGGGCCGTTCACGGTCAGCCCCAAGCCCCCCTGGTTCGCGACGCACCGGAACGCGCACCACGTGGCGCGCAGGATCGCTCGCTTCGAGTCCGATCCTGCGTACTGGAGGGTCCCGGCGATCGCGCTCGCCGCGCTGCGGGGATAGGTTTTGCTGGACCCCTTCCTGCGTTCCGGGCGTTCTGATAGCGTCTTGGGCCGTTGGGAGCCAGTGGAGCTGGACCTCCGGGTCGTGTTCCGGTGTCCTTGAAGCACTTTTTCCGGGGGTCCGCTCGCGAGGATTCGACCGTGGGAAATCGTGGAGAGCCTTGATGCGGGGGAGGAACGGGGGGACGAACGGTTGCTGGGGGAAGTGCCCATCGAGGCTCGCGCTCTACTGGCGCGGTGAAGAGCCGCCGATGGAATACGAGGTGGCGAATCGGCTGGGAACCTCGGGCTACCGGGGCGAAGAGACGGAGTTCGAGGAGGATCCCGGCGTCCTCTGGGCGCAGGCGGTTCGTCTCGAGGATCACTCGATGCCGTTCTTCGTCTGGGCGGAGGGCCGGCCGTCGGAGGACCCACTCCTCCTCTACAACCGGGTCCGCTGGCGGGACGAGAGCGAACTCGATGCCGCCCGCTCCGCGCGCTGGATGATCTACGTGGAGACGCTCCTGGAGCGCGAGGATCCGGTGCGCTCCTACCAGCGGCAGCTCTCGGTTGCGGCCGCGCTGGCCGACGACCTCGTCGTCGCGTGTCTGGACGTCTCCTCCTTCACCCTTCGCTCGAACCTGTCGCTCCGCGAGCTCGCGAGCTCGCCCGCGCCGCCTCGGCCGGACGCCCTCTACACGATCCACCTCGTTTACAACGGCGACGAGGAAGCGTGGCTTCACACACACGGGCTCGCCAGGGCGGGCGCTCCCGAGCTCGACATCCTTGGGGTCGGGCGCGGCCAGGCCCGGGTCGCCGGCGAGGTCTTGCAGGCGCTCTCGGCCCAGCTCCTCGACGCCGGAGCCCAGGTCGAGGAGACGGGAGGCGTCCATGTCTTCGGCCACGATCTGGCGGTGCAGCTCGTGCCCTGGCGGGACGCGGTCGAGGAGCTCTCGCCCGGCGCGCTGGGGGGGGCGCGGGACCGGCAGGACGAATTCCATGGCGGCTTCCGCTTCGTCTGCGGGGAGGCGACCGGGAACGCCCTGGACGGGTCGTTCGTCCCCCTCGCGCCGACGCTCGAACGGATGGCCGGGAACCCCGTCGTCTACGTGACACACGCGGAGACCCGGCGGATGGAGATCCTCGCCCGAGAGCGGTGGCCGCTCGCCGCCATGGCCTTCTTCTCGCTTGAGCCCCACGACCGCCGGCTCCTGGTCAAGCTCGGATACCGGGTCGACGGAGGCAAGGAGACGGATCGCGAGCACCTCTGGTTCGAGGTTCTCACGATCGGCAAGGGGACGGTGGAAGCGAAGCTCCTGAACGAGCCGTACCACATCGGCCGGATGAAGGCCGACGAGGTGGGCGGGCACGACCTCGCGCTTCTCACGGACTTCACGCTCTCCACTCCCCAGGGGACGTTCACACCGGAGACGATCGGCGAGTTCGGAGAGCTCGATCTCTTTACCGATCCGGCGAGGGAGCAGGGGATCGCGAGGAGATAGCCGGTTCCATCCCTCTCGGCTATCCTCTTGGGGACGGGGGCAGGTCCCCCTCTTCTTCCTACGGAAAGGATGGACCGATGATGAGAACGAGCATGACTGCCAGTCGCTTCGCCCGCGCCGCCGCCCTCTCTCTCGCCCTGGTCGTGAGCGCCGGGTGCGCCTTCGAAGAGGGATACAGGGACGGACTCACCAACAACGCGTCGAAGGAGTACGGGTGGGGGCACGAGATCTACGAGATGCCGCTGGGGCTCGTCGGTATCCCCGTGTTCGTGGTTCTCTCCCCGTTCATCGCCCCGATCCCCGCCGAGGATCACGGAGCGGGCTACCTCCTCGGGGACACCTGGGCGGGCGTGCGTATCCTGCTCGACCCGACGGTCAACTACGGCGGCTAACAGCACGGGCTGCCAACACCCTTTTCCGCGAGCGAATCGGATGGCTCAGCTCCAGCGCGCCGTGATTCCGGTCGCCCTCGCCCTTGCCGTGGCGGGGGCGCCGGGGTGCGTGGCGTTCAACCAGGGCATCGACGACGGCTACAACATCGACCGGGCGAGCGCCGAGGACTACGGCTGGTATCACGAGATCTACGAGATGCCCATGGGGATTGTCGGATTCCCCCTCTTCGCCGCTCTCGCCCCGGTCCTCTACTGGATCCCGGACGACAACGGGGACTTCGGCTACGTCCTGGGGCGGGCCTTCGGCCGGGACTTCGTGCTCATAGACCCCACGGAGAACTACGAGAGTCCGTGACATGGACCGGAAGGACCGAGTCCTGGCCAAGGTCGCCCTCGCCGAGGGTGTTCTGACCAAAGAGCAGGTCCGCGAGGCGCTCGCGATACAGGAAGAACTCCTCGTCGGGAAAAGCGAGACACCAGAACTCGCGAGGATCCTCGTCGAGCGAGGCTTCCTCGAGAAAGACGTGGTTCGCCGCCTCCAGGTCCGGACCAAGGAGAAGCTCTTCGAGAAGCTCTACCGGAAGATCAAGGAAGGGGAGGAAGGGGGAGGGGGCCGTTCTCCTCCCCTTGACGAAGAGAGCACGGACTCGCCGGCAGAGGTGAAGGAAGGGGAATCGCCTCCGGGCGGGCACGAGGAGGCAGAGGGCGCCGGACGGCGACGCGGGGTCCGGATGGGCACGACTCGCAAACGCCGGGCTCTCCGCCGGCGGCGAGGGCTCGGCCCTCTGGCGCTCTTCGTCCTGGGGGTCGCCGTCGTTGCCGTGGTCCTTGCTGGAGTGTGGCTCCTCCGCTGACAAGAGCCCATCCATAAACCCGGACCGAGCCCGGCGGAGCGCCGCCGCCCGCCGGCGACGGGAGGGTTTTTGGATGGGCTCCAAAGCGAGCGGTGTAGGATGATGGGCGATGGCGGAAAGAGGAAGAATCGAAGCCGCTCCCTACGAGGGGGCCCCCCACGCCCGGGTCATCGGCTACCTGTTCCAGGCCTTCCGACGTCTGTTCGCGGGCGGCGGCGCCGCCGTCTGTCTGGACCTGCCCGTTCACTTCGACCAGACCGTCCCCGACCACGGAGCCCTCCCCGACCTGATCGTCGCTCTCGGGAGGAAGCCCGGCCCGCGATCCGGTTTCCGCGTCTGGGAGGAGAGCGGCCCGCCCGACGTCGCGATCGACGTGACCTCCCCGTCGACCGCTCTCAAGGATCGCATGGGGAGCCGCGCCCTCTGCCAGAAGGGCGGAGTACCCGAGCTCCTGTCGTTCGACCCCCTGGGCGGCGTCCTGGAGATGTGGCAGGCGACGAGCGCGGGGTATCGCCACATGACGAGGGAGAAGGGCGGACACCTCCCCAGCCGGCGCCTGGAACTAGAATTCCATCTCGGGCCGGACCGTACCGCCGGCGGGAGTCCGTTCACGACCCTGCGGGTGGGCCGCCAGGGTCTTGTCCTCGTCCCGCCGCTCGGGGGGGAGGGGGATCTGGAGGAGATCCTCGAGCGCGACTTTCTGCACGGCCCCCCGACGGCGCGAGCGACGCGACCCCACCCGCGACAGAATGAGCCTTGAGGACGGCGTCCTGATCGAGATCTGAGAACCCGCGTCGCCATGCAGCTCCCTCCCGTTTCCGGATCGGGGCCAACCGGGCCGCCGGCGTGGGTGCCCGGGCAGGTCCTCGCGGGGAAAGTCCTCGCCGCCCTCGGGGAGGGTGTCTACCGGATCGCGGTCGGGGCATGGGTCCTGGAAATCCCGTCTCCAGCGCCGCTCGGCGCGGGGCAGCCGGTCCAGCTAGCGGTCGAGGCCGGAGTCGCGGGCCCGACCTTGCGGATCCTCACCGGCCCAGATCGCCCGGGCGGACCGCCAGCACCATCCGCGACTCTGCCGCCCGCCGCCCCGCCCGAGCCCGCGCCTCCGCCGACCGCGGCCGCGTCCCCCGAATTGGCCGGCGAGACGGCCACACGAGCCCTTGTCGAGGCGTTCCGGCTCGAAGGGCTCCCCCTCGAACGCGAGCTCCTGGCAGTCGCGCGAGAGTTCGTTTCTTCCTCTCGCTCCGATCCCGCGGCGGCGGCGAGGACCGCGGCATTCCTCCTCGCCCGCGGGATCGCAGCCGAGGGGAGCGCCGCGGAAGGTCTCGCCGCCTTCGTGGGAGGGGCCCCCTCCCTTCCCGGCGCCGCGGAGCTCGCGGCGACGCTCGCGGTGGCGAGGAGTGCGGGACTCCCGGAGCTCCTGCGCCTCTTCGAGCATCCGTTCGTCGCCGGTCGCATGGCCCTCGGACAACTCGGGGAGCTAGGACCGCTCCTCGTCGCCGCTCGCGCGGCGGTCGCGCGGGAGGCGCAAGGCTACCTCGCCGGGAACGCCAGCCTCGCCCTCCTCGATCGCCTGATCGAGCGGCTCGGTGGCCGCGGGACCTGGGAAGCCCGCCAGGCCCACGGGCCGTCGCCCCTGCTCGACCGGGTCATGGAGACTCTCTCGCGCGCGATAGAGGCGGGCGACATCGCCGGCGCCCAGCGTCTCGTGGAGAAGGAAGCGCAGGAGCTCGCGAGCGAAGGGCGGCGCGAGCTCGCGGGGCGCCTGGAGCGGCTCGAGGCAAGGCTCCTCGATTCCGACGAGAAAGTCCGCGAGTTCCGGGGCGCCTTCCGGGAGCTCGACGGAGCGCTCGCCCGGGAGGGTGGCTCGCGTCTGGCGCGCCTCGCTCTCTCGGCCGGGGGGGAACCGCCGGTCTACGTGGGGAGCCTCCCCGCGCCCGGGTCCGAGGGAGGGCGCCTTCTCGTCTTTCAGCGGGGCCCCGGGCGAGACGCGCGGGAGGATCCGTCTCGCGAGCTCACGATCTGGCTCGACCTCACTACCCCCTCTCTCGGACGGGTGACGGGCCTCGTCCGGCTGGCCGGGGAGGGCGTCGCGGTCCGCTTCGGCGTGGAGAAGGACGAGCTCGCGCGCCTCTTCGAGCGGGAGAAGGGCTCCCTGGAAGAGGCTCTTTCGCGAATCGGGCTCGCGGCGGCGATCGGCGTTCAAGTGGACGAGAGCCGCGAGGCCCGGCCCGCCCTCTTCGACTCGCCGCCCGAGGGCGCAGAGGAGAGGAGGATCGACCTGTGGGCCTGACCGGCTCCCGGCCGGCGCTCGCGCTCTCGCGCCAGGTCGCCGTGGCCCTGGGCTATGACGCCGCCCGCGACCGGGCGCCGCGGATCCTCGCGAGCGGCCGGGGGAAAACGGCGGAGGAGATCCGCAGGATCGCCCGCCGCCACGGCGTCATGGTGCGGGAAGACGGCGACCTCGCCGAGCTGCTCGGTCGCGTCCCGCCCTTCGAGGAGATTCCCCCGCGCCTCTACCCGGTGGTGGCCGAGCTCCTCGTCTTCGTCTACCGGATGTCCCGTCTCGCGTCGGCGCCCAAGTCGTGAAACCGGAGCCCTCTTCCCAGAAACTCGACCCCGAGGGGTCCCGGCGGGACTACCTGTGCGTGCTCGCGGTTCTAGGAAAGCACCTGGCGGACGTCGATCTGGTCCGCCGGGTCTTTCGGGAGATGGATGAGGACATGGCGGGCGGCCTCGCCGGGCGGCTCCGCGGGACGGGACTTCTTGACTCCCGCGGAGCGGAGGAGCTCGAGCGAACGCTCGAGGCTCGAATGAAGACTCCCCTCGACGCGGCGCAGATGCGCGGCGTGGACCGGATCTTCCGCCGGCAGGTTTATTCGAAGAGCTCGATCGACCAGGAGACGCTCGCGGCGGCCGTGGGCCTGCAGAGGGCAGGGACCTTTCGCCCGCTCTGGGAGGTGCTTCCCGAGATGGGGGCGATGGAGCCGGTGCTCGCCCGGATCCTCCAGGCCAGGTCCCGGGCCCGGTATTTCCGCCGGGAGACGGTCGAGCTCCTCGGAGGGTCCCAGGCGATCTGGAGCGCCCCGCGTGTGGGGCCCGGATCGATGCTGGGACGCTACCGCGTCGAGAAGGAGATCGGACGGGACCGGATGGGTGTGGTCTACCGCGCGGTCCCGGCTGCGGGAGGGGACGAGGTGGCGCTTCGGGTCCTCGCCGAGGAGACGCTTCCGGGCGCGAGGCTCGCGCGCCACCGCGAGGCCCTCGAGGCGACGGCGGGCCTGCGCCACGACGGGATCGTGGGCGTCGTCGAGGTCTCGTACGAGAAGGATCTCTACTACATCGCGACGCAGTTCGTCGAGGGCGAGCCCCTCGACCGGCACGTGGCACGGGCCGATCCCGGTCCCGAAGCGCGCATCGCGTTCATCCGCGACGCGGCGCGGACGCTCGACTTCGCCCACAGGAAGGGCGTCCTCCACCGCGACCTGCGTCCGGCCAACGTCCGGATCGCGCCGGACCTGTCGGTCTACCTGGCGGATTTCGGGCTCTACCGGCTCCTGGGGCTCCCCGACGACTCGTCCACGCTCCCGTACCGGGCTCCCGAGGAGCTCGGGGGCCCGCCCGGACGGCCGGGTCCGCTCTCGGACGTCTACTCGCTCGGCGTCGTGCTCTACGAGCTCCTGGTCGGGCGGCTTCCGCGTGGCGACCCGGACGGCGACGAGGAAGGTCTCTCGAGCCGGATCAAGAACGCGCGGGAACCCGACCCCGACGGTTGCCTGTGCCGGCTGGAGCCCGTGCTCGCGGACGTCGTCCGGCGCGCAATCCACCCCAGACCGGAGGAGCGGACCGGGTCCGCGAGCGAGTTCGCGCACGAGCTCTCGCGATACCTCTCTCCGGGCAGCCGGCTCGACCTGGGTCCGTCCGATTCCTCGCCGGTCGTCCCCGTGCGCCGCCCCCCGGTCCGCGCCATCGCCGTCACGGCCGTGCTCGTCGCGCTCGCCGGGGCCGCGGCCGCGTTCCTGTTCTTCGGCTCGGGGTCGAGGAAAGAGAACGCTGTCCCTGGCCCGGCGCGCGGCGAGGACCCGCACGCCGAGGACAGCCGCCGGGCGCTCAGGGACGCGAGACAGCTCGCGAGCCGCGGCGACTTCAGCGGCGCGCTCGAGGCTGCCGAGCGGGGGCTCGCGCTCGCGCCTCGGGACCCGAAGCTCCTCATGGAGCGCGGGCGCGCGCGGGTGGGCCTCGCGCGATTCGAAGAGGCGACCCGGGACTTCGAGGAGGCGGTGCGGCTCGCCCCCGGCGACCCCGAGGCCCGGCTCCTCTACGCCGAACGGCTCCTGGAGGCGGGCCGGTACGAACAGGCGGCGGAGGAGCTCGACCACGTGCTCGTCCTGGAACCGGAGTCGGGGCGCGCGCACCTTCTGCGCGGCCGGGCCGCGATCTCGCTCGGCCGGCTGGAGCAGGGGGTGCTCGACCTCACGGAGGCAACCAGACTCAGGCCGGGCGACGCCGACGTCTTCTTCCACCTGGGGCGAGCCCTCCACCTCCGCGGGGAGTACGCCGAGGCGCGCACGGCGCTCCTCGAGTGCCTCAGGCTCGCCCCGGAGCACCCCCAGAAGGAGGAGATCGCGAACCTCATGAAGGAAATCGACAAGCGGAAGTAAAAGCACATCCCAAAACCAGAGATCAGTGGTCAGCAACCCGCATGGTTGCATTCGGAGCGGCTGTTCGGGACCATCCGACGAGCCGGCAGCGGAGAATCGCGGATTCTTGAAGGAT
>JACQVV010000011.1 GCA_016209595.1 Planctomycetota bacterium | reverse complement strand
TTCGTGGACCGTGTTCCGTGACCGTGACCGTGACCGTGTTCCCTCTCCCTGGCCGTGTCCGAATTGGATGTAGCTTCCTCTCGCAGAACCTTCTCCAGGTCCCTCCCCCGGACCCGCTTCATGGTGAAGTACAGCCGCCCGTCCGGGGCGATGTCGAGCTCGTGGACGGGGACGATGTTCGGGTGCTCGAGCTGCCCCGTCACCTGGGCCTCGACAAGAAACTTCTCGAGTGCCTTCCGGTCGGCAAGCGTGCCGCCGAGGATCACCTTGGCCGCGAGCTCCCGGCCGATCTCGGGATCCCGGACGAGAAGGACCTCCCCCATCCCGCCCCGGCCAAGCGACCCGAGGGCGGGGTAGCGGCCGAGGCGGTCCTGGCCGGGGCCTGTGGCGCCGCCGGCTCCGGCGATGAGCTTGCGAATGCCGGCAAGATCGTCGTCGGGGCGCCTCAGCACCACGGTCGGGAGGTCGGTTCCGGAGCGCGAGAGGAACTCCGAGAGCGAGGGTGAGAGCGGCACCCGGGGGAGCGGCGACGGACCTGGACCTGGACCTCGACTTGGACCTCGACCTGGACCTGGACCTCGACTTGGACCTGGACCTAGAGTTTCCGTCGGGGCGAGCGACACGCCGGGGACCTGGACCATGTTCCCGCACCGGGGGCACCGGGCGCTCTCTCCGGCCAGCTCGTCGGGCGCCACGATGTGCTTGCCGCACGCGCAAGAGAACTTGATCGCCATGGCCTCTCTCCCGGACCCTCGCTCTCCCCGCGCGAACCTCGCGCGACAACGCGAGGCGAGTCGAGGGGTTGGCGGCCATTCTACGCTTGCCACGTCCACGTCGACGAAGAGAGCCGCGTGGGCACCCGAGGGGTGGGTCTCGAGCGACAAGAACCACCCCTGGGGCGCCGGAGGGGTGGGTCTCGAAGGACGAGGTCCTTGCGAGAGGGACTCGAAGGAAGGTCCTTGACGGGGAAGCTCCACCATGCGACGTTCAGCGAGCACGATCTCGGCGCCCGTGAGGCGAGGAGGAGGATGACATGGACACGTACATCGACAACCAGGAGACTCAAAAGTACGGCCCGAAGCTCCGGAAGAACATCGAGGCGGCGTTCAAGTCCGCGCCTCTTCCGGTCCGCACGTTCACCAAATACCTGATCGGACTCCAGGGCAAGGCCGACAAGACGATGGACGAGGCGATGACCAAGGCGCGAGGGGCGAGTTCCGACCTCTCGGGCGCGGTCCTCGAGAAGACCCCCGCCGCCAAGGCGGCCCGGAAGCTCCTTGGCGGGATCCAGAAGCACCTTGCCGCGAAGCGCGATCTCGACGAGTGGGCGGGGCAGATCGGTCTTTTCTTCCCGAAGGGCATGGAAGGCGTCGGCTACTCCACCCCGGACCTTCTGGCGGCGCTTCGAGTCGCCCAGGAGGGTTTCAAGAAAGACAAGACCGTGCCGGACGGAACGAAGCTCGCGAAGCGGGTCGCGGCGGCCGAGGGGAAACTCAAGAAGGAAGCGGAGAGCGCCGGCGGAGCGCTGCTGTCGGCGCGGAGCGGCCTGACGGAACAGTCGGCCGAGAAGAAAGCCTGGCTCCGTCGCTACCGCGGTATCTCGAAGATCGTGGACGGCCTCCTCACGCTCGAGGGCCGCGCCGAGAAACTCGCGTCGGTCGTCCCGCACCTCGCCGTACCCGGCGGTCGAAAGAAGAAGGCGGATACGAAGTCAGTGGTCAATGGCCAGTGAAGGAAATCTTTTTTCCTTCACTGATCACTGGCCACTGATCACTGGCCACTGGGGTTAGCCCCCGCAGCAGTGCTTGTGCTTTTTCCCGCTGCCGCAGGGGCAGGGGTCGTTTCGGCCGTGCCGTGTCGGCGCGCGGTACGGCACCCGGGAGGAGTCCGCCCGGCGGATCCGCTCGAAGGCGGCGAGCGTGCATGCTGGCTTCCACGGCTTGAGATACGTTTCGAGGTACTCCCGGGGCAGGTAGAGCTCCTCGGGCTTCGCCCGGGCGAGCCGGAAAGTGATCCGGACTGCCGTGGCCGCGGTGTCCGTATCGCTCAGGTAGTCTCCTTCCGCGTTCGCCAGGACGGCGAGCGCGATCGTCTCCGGAACGTCCTCGGCCGTCGCGAAGGGGGAGGGCTTCCCCTCCCCGGCCGGGACCCCCAGGCACAGCTGGCGGCCCACCGCCAGGGCCCACTGGTCCATCCTCTCGGGGTTCTTGTAGCCGACTTCCACGATCTGGCCGTACGCCTTGACGATCTGAGTGGTCGCGGCGCCCAGCGGGTCCTCTTCCTTGTCCGGCTCCCGCGGCGAGAGCGCCTTGAGGACTTGGGTTCGCAGGCGCGGGTGTCTGGCTCCGATGGCGGCGAGGCACAGGATGGTGTCGAAGAGCGCGCAGTCGGAGGCGTCCGGCTCGATCCGCCGCTTGTAGGGAACGAGGAGCGGCCGCCCGACCGCGGCAACGGCCCAGGCCGCGCGAAAGGCGAGGGGGAGGCAGGCTCGCTTGAGGATGGGCCAGGAGATGACTCCCCACTGCTCGGCCTGGACCGACGGGTAGTTCTCGGTGAGCCCGCGCCCTTCCATTCCGGCCAGGACGATCAGGTGCCCCATCGCCCAGAGGCAGTTCCAATAAGTGCGGAGGAGCTCCTCGTCGCGCCGGCGCGCCCGCTTCATCTTTACGACGAGTCGCTCGGTGTCATCGAGATCGACGGCGATTCTGAACATCTCCGCGAAGAGATGCGGACCGAGGATCGGTTGCCACCGGGCCACCGCCATGAACTCCTCGCGGGAGAGCTCGTGGCCGGCCTCGTAGAGCCGGCCCACGAGGCCTGCCAGCGATTCCTCGGTTTCGGCCTCCTGGGCCATCGCTCGGCGCGACCGCAGCCGATCCATCTGCCCGGCGGCCGTGTCGAGCCGCGCGCGAGTCACGACGGGGAGATCCTTGGTTTCCATCCCCGACCCGAGGCAGGTGACGAAGTGACCGTTCGTCGCGACGACGACGTGAGGCGGCCTCTCGGAGCCGTCGAGCGCGATCGCGACACGCTCGGCTCCCTCCGGGAGCTCGACCCGGGAGAGAAGATGGGCCACGAGCTCCGGGTCGCGGTAAAGCGAGAGCGCGAAGTCGACCTGGGTGCGGGCCAGGCGCCCCATGCGCTCCAGGAAATGGACGTCATGCCCCATGGCGAGCTCCCGCCCGCACGTCCCCGGGTCTATCTTCCGACGAACGCAGCTCCGCCCCGGCCCGGACGAGGCATGCCACGCACACGGTCACGGTCACGGTCACGGAAGACGACCACGGTCACGAACACGTTCACGCCGTGACCGTGACCGTGAACGTGGACCGTGACCGTGAACCGTGACCGTGACCGTGGACCGTGGACCGTGACCGTGACCGTGACCGTGACCGTGAACGTGGACCGTGACCGTGACCGTGACCGTGACCGTGACCGTGCAGTCGAAAACCGCGAAACTCCAGTCTAGTACCTTCGCAGCACCCCGACCACGACCCCCTGGATCCTCACCTCCTGCGCGTAGATGGGCTTCATCTTCTTGTTCGCGGGCTGGAGGCGGATCCGGCTCTTCTCCTTGAAGTAGGCTTTGAGCGTCGCCTCGCCGGTCTCGAGGAGCGCGACAACGGTCTCTCCGTTCCGCGCCGTGCGGCGCTGCTCGACAAGGACGTAGTCGCCGTCCCGGATCTGCTCGTCGATCATCGAATCCCCCTTCACGCGGAGGAGGTAGCACGATCGGCGAGCCTTGAACAGGTCGTCGAGGACGACGGTCTCGGTCTTCTCGATGGCCTGGATCGGCGCGCCGGCCTGGATGGTCCCGCAGAGCGGGAAGGAGGGGGGGCGCGATCCGTCCTGCTCGCCGGGGAATTCGATCGCGCGCGCCCGGTGTCTTGCGCGGGTGATCGCCCCCTTCCTCACGAGCGCGCTCACGTGCTCGTGCATCGTGATCTTGGAAACGCCGAAATAGACCGACATCTCCTCCAGCGTGGGGGAGTAGCCTTTCTCCTGGCGGAATTCCTTGAGGAATTCCAGGAGGCGGTGCTGCTTCTTGGTGAGGAACACGGCCTTGACTCCCGAGGTCCGAACGAATGGCGAACCCGACTTCCCCCTAACTACACCGGGTCGACCGCCGGAAGTCAAGAGCCAGTGACCAGTGGCCAGTGAACAGTGGCCAGTGAAAGGAAAAAACTTTCCTCCACTGGTCACTGACCACTGGCCACTGACCACTGATTCTCAGTCGTCGGTCCCGTCCGGCGGGGGCTCGTAGTTCCGGGTCGGGAGGCACTTGGTGCAGGGCGTCCTCTTCTTCGCGAGGGCTTCTTCGATCGTCCGGAAGCGATCGGACTCGGCGAGGCCCTGCGCGTGCGGGCACTCGGGACGGTGGAATGTGGTTTTACTGGCGACGTAGTGGTCTTGCCGCACGAACGCCGTCGCCCACAGGCGGGCCTTCGCCTCGTCCCAAAGTCCACGCTTCGCGTTCTTCGCCTCGCTTTCGAGCGAGCGCAGCCGCTCGTAGCTGGGGAGGAGGGCCTGATCAGTTCGGTCCGGCATGAACCCGAAACCCTCCTGGAGCAGGATGTGGTTCAGGCAGCGTTCCCCGACGTAGACGAAGCACAGGACGCGCCCCAGGTCATCGGTGCGTCTCTCCTCGTAGACGAGGCGTACGGTCTTTCCCTGGACGAGGGAGGATGTCCTGTGCCACGCCTCGACCGAGTAGAAGTCACCGAAAATCTCCGGGGTGTCGACTCCCAGGAGCCGCACGCGCTCCTCTTTGCCGTGGAGCTCCACGACCAGGGTGTCGCCGTCGAGGACCCGCACGACGCGCGCCTCCTCCTCGTCCGGGAGGGTCGAACCCACGACGAAGGCCCGCTCCTCGCCGGTCTTGAGATCGAATTCCTCGCGCTCGGCCCCCCGGGCGGCCCGGACGAGGACGATTCGGGCCCGACCGCGCGAGTCCATGCGAATCTCGACCCTGTCGCCGGACCGGAGCTCGATCGCCCCGCCGCCGGAGTCCCCTTCGTCGGCCCAGGCCGGAATCTCCCATGTTCCCGCGAGGAGGAGGCCGAAGAGGAAGACGCGGGCGAGCCGGATACACTCGGGCATCGGAGGCTCCTCGAAGGACCGGGAGTGGCGTCGGAAGGTGCGATCGGAAGGTGCAAGTCTACCACGTCCAAGGAGATGGGCCAAGGCGCTCGGTTCGGAGATCTTGCGGTCTCGTTGTTCCGCTCCCCACGGGTGGTGTCCCGCGTGGGGAAGGACCCCATCTTGTTCCACCCCAGTAATATTCCCCCGAACTCGTGACATAATGAAGGGGACGAGGATAGGGACGGTTTGAACTCCAAGCGCGAGAGATTCATGGAATCGCTGGCCCCGCTGCGGGGTGGACTGGAGGCGGCCTGCCGCCATCTCCTCTGGGACAAGGGGAAGATGGAGGACTGTCTCCAGACCGCGATTCTCGAGGCGTACGCCGGCTTCGATCGGTTCGAGGACGGCTCGAACTTCCGCGCCTGGATCTACCGCTACCTCTGGAACACGGTCATGAACCACAACCGCCGGCACGATCGGATCCGTAGGATCGAAGGGGAGGAAATTCCCCACGACGCCGCCGCGGTGTCCGAGGGCGACGGCGAGGCGCTGTGGCAGGAGGCACTTGCCGACCCCGACCTCGTCCTGGACAGGGTGGACGACCGGATCAAGAGGTCGCTCCTGGAGTTGAACCCGCCGGAGCGCGCGACGCTGATCCTGCGCGCTACCGCGGGCCTCGCCTACAAGGAAATCGCCAGAATCCTCGACATCCCCATCGGTTCTGTGATGGGCTACCTCCACCGGGCCCGGACGAAGCTCCGCAGGGAGCTTTCGGGATACGTGGGGGAGAGGGGCCTCGTGGCCCAGGGGGGACGCGCCCGATGAACTGCCAGGAAGCCCAGAACCACCTCTGGCCGTACCTCGACCGCGAGCTCGAGCCGGCAGTGCATCGGAGCATCACGCGACATCTCGATACGTGCGATGAGTGCCTGCGCCGCTTCCGGGCGGAGGAGACGGTTGAGCTCGCCCTCTCTCGGACGCTCGTCCGGGGAACTCCCACGGCGCGGATCTGGGAGGGGATCGGGAGGGCGGTCACCCAGTCCGACGTTTTTGCGAAGCGCGCGCGGCCGGCCCCGGGCCGGAAGTTCCGATGGGCGCTCGCGGCGGCGGCGGCGCTTCTCGCCATCGCCGGGTACAGGATGTTTCGGGGAGGGCCCTCGGAGTCGCCGGAGGGCCCCTCGCGCCCGGACATCCTCGAGCAGCTTGCCCGCATCCAGGATCGCGCCGAAGATGGCGAGCTTCCGCTGGGGCGCACCTTCGAGGGACCCGAGGCGGACGACTGGAGCGAGATCGCCAAGTTCGCCGAGAAGGAGCGCCCGAAGCTGCACCCGCGCGGCCCGATCGACCAGGTCGACGCCACGCGAGTCGTGGCCACCACGCTCGCCGGGGCCCCCGCCCTCGTCGTCTTCGCGAGCGACGAGGCGGACCCGAAGAAGAAGCGCGAGTTCCTGTTCGTCATCGTCTCCGCCGCGGACCTGGAAGGCCGGTTCTCGGGGATCGACCTCCTGCCAAGGGAAAAGGCGGAATTCCGCCCGGCGGACTGGGAGCGGATCGCGGTGCGGCTCTGGATCCCTGGGAACCCCGCCGAGGGACATCTGGTCGCCGCCGTCGACATGGGGGGCATCGAGCCGGCGCGACTCGAGAAGCTCGTCGAGGATCTGTGCAAGACGCAGCAGGGCGGAGAAGCCACGCCGGGAAGCGCCTCGGGTGGGGCGGGCGGCGGGGGGTAAACGGGGTTTGGAGTAGAGAAGGCTGCACGCCGGGCCTTCCCGACTCCCGACTCCCGACCACTGCTACGCCAGGAGCGCCGCCTCGACCGAGTCGGCCACGTGGAAGATCTCGATCCCCGTGCGCTCGAACACGGCCCGAACCTTCGAGGGAACGGCGGCGAGCAAGACCTTGCCGCCGCCCTCCTCCACCTCGGTCGCGAAGCCGATGAGGAGGCCGATCCCGGCGCTGTAGATCGACTCAAGCCGCGAAAGGTCGACGACCACCCGCGCGGGACGTTTCTCTTGCAGGGAGAGCAAAACCTCGCGGAGCGGCTCCACGTCCGGGATCCGGATCCGGCCGGCCAACCGGACGACGTGCGCGCCCTGGAGCTCCTCGAGTTCGAGTGTCATATCCCTGTACTCCCTCCGCGTCAAAGCACGCGGCAGATTACGATCGTCACGTCGTCCTCCTGCTTCCCGCCGGCCACGAAGCGGGAGAGCGCCGTCTCGATCTGGAAGGACAGGTACTCGGCCTCGTATCGTCCGCCTTTGCGGACCACCTCCGCCAGCCGGTCGAGACCGAACTCCTCGCCCGCCGGGTTTGTCGCTTCCGTCACCCCGTCGGTGTGAAGGAGCAGGCAGTCCCCGGACATGAGGGCGATCTGGCTCTCCTCGATCGTCTTCTCGAAGACCTCGGAGGTGCCCACCCCGAGCGCCATGCCGCGGGGAGAGAGGATGGAGAGATCGGGGTCGCGCTTCTCGTTGTAGACGAGGAGCGGGTTGTGGCCGGCGCGGGCGAAGTTGAGCGTCCGCTC
Source organism: Planctomycetota bacterium (assembly GCA_016209595.1). Classification (GTDB taxonomy): domain Bacteria; phylum Planctomycetota; class JACQVV01; order JACQVV01; family JACQVV01; genus JACQVV01. The sequence goes on along the minus strand of JACQVV010000011.1, from coordinate 16,552 downwards.
CTTCGTGTCGAGGATGCCGTAGAAGACGGTGACAAACGTCCGGCGATCGAGGTCCTTGCGGATGTCCTCATGGGCGATCGAGAGAACCTCCCGCGAGCTCCGGCGCCTCTTGGCGTAGATGTTGAGGAGCTTCTTGGCCATGCTCATGACGATGGCCGCGTCCATGCCGTGGCCGCTGACGTCCCCGACGACCACTCCAACGGCCGTCGGGGAGACCTGGACGAAGTCGTAGAAGTCTCCCCCGACACTCGCGCAGGGGCGATAGACGGCCAGGAACTCGAACCCCTCGATCTTCGGGAGCGCTGGGAGCATCTGGAGCTGCTTCCGCCGCGCTTCCGCGAGGTCGCGTTCCATATCCTGGCTGCCTCGCATCTTCTGCTTGATCTCGTCGAGCTCGTGGGTGATGGCGAGGATCGTGTTGCTGCTCTCGGTCGCTTGGATCTCCAGGGGGATTGTCTTCCCGGCGCGCCGTTCGACCGGCTCGGGCTCCGGCGCGGGCGCCGCCGCCGGCGATGGCGTTGCCGCCGGCGAGGGCGGCGCCACGAGGCCGAGGGCCTGGCCAAGCTCCTCGACGCTCTCGGCCGGCCGTGCTTGGTCGAAGAAGCTCGGGCACTTCATGACGAGGTGCGCGGCGATCAGTCCCGGGCAAGTCTCCCGGCGCACGAAGGGGCTGGAGAACCGGACCTGGTCGACGCGGGACTTGCAGTAGGGGCAGACCCAGATGTCTCCGTCGACGCTGAAGGACCAGACCGGGTTGTTCTCCATGAGCACCGCGGCCTTGACCCTCCACTCCTCGATCCGGCTCTCGCGCCGCACCACCTCCTCGACCGCCGCAGACGTATGCGGGTTCCCGCTCCGCTCCTTGTACGGGTAGCACTCGGCGAGGTGACTCAGCGCCGCGGAGACGAGGTCGGACGTGAGCTTCATGTCCGGCCCGATCTCGACCTTCGTGAGCTTCAGGCAGAACGGACACACCCACAGCCGGACCTTCGTGTACCCCTGCCACTCCGGCCGGGAGAAGAGCCCCATCGCGACCACGAGGTGCTGGACGGGCACGAGGGCCCCCTCGTGGCGGGGCTTGCACTTGGCCATGTGCCCCCGGATCTGCTCCAGGACCTCCGCGGTGGCCGTGCGCGCGGCGTCGAACCGGGCCCGCGTGGGCATCCCGCATCGCGGGCAGTACCACGTCCCGCGGCCGTCGATCACTTTCCACTGCGGATCGGTCGAGATCTTCCGCGCGATCGAGAGGCGGACGACACGCGCCTTGAGATCCTCCAGCGCCAGCGCGGCGCCGGCTCCTTCCTGCCATCCGGAGCACGCCTCCTGGAGGTGACGTTCCACGTCGGGGAGCATCTCCTTCTGCTCAGCCTGCCAGCGCGAGCCGCACTGCCCGCAGAATGGACAGAGCCAGAGCTGGCCCTCGGCCACCATCTGCCAGGCGGGGTTGTTCTTGAGTTCGGCGAGGATGCGCTTCCGATCGCTCATGACGGTCCAGTGTACTAGCCCGCTCTGTTTGCGTGCGGCCTGCGGGCGATTATAGCGCGCCGTTTGCCGGTGGGTTGTGTTTGCTGCCGGCGCGCGATGGACGGCTCCCATCCCGCCCCGCCCGACCTCGCGGAGCAGGCGGTATTTTCCGAAATCGGGGCTGGCGCCCGATGTCTCGCCCATTGCTCCGCCGATGCTACCGCGCTACGCTTCGCGGACATTCACCAGGAGGGGAAGACCTATGTTCGCTCGCCGCGCCGCGCTCGTTCTCTTCATCCTGTCGCTCGCCGCGACCTCGACCGCTCTCGCCGACGCCCGCTTCTATCTGCAGCAGGAGGAGGTGCGCGGCCCGGAACGGGAGCTCGCGGTCGGCGTGCGAGGGGCGTCGGCGGAGCTCGAGTTCACGGTCTATCGTGTCGAGAACCCCGTTCCCTTCCTCGCGGCGTCCGGGGACGTCCACAAGCTCGCGGTCGAGGGAACGCCCCTGCGGGCGGCCTTGAACCACGCGATCGCGGTCTCCGAGGAAAAGGACAAGCCGGAGGTCCACGGGCCGTCGGAGGCGGGCGCGGACGCCGCGAGGACGTTCTCCTACGTTCGCCGCGCGACGGTGAAGGGCCCTTGGGCCGTCGAGAGCGAATCGGGCGAGGCCGCCCCGTATCCGAGCGTGGAGCTCGGCAAGGCCGGCCCGGGTCTCTACCTCGTCGAGGGGCGCGAGGGGAACCTCGTCGCCTACTGTCTCGCCGTCGTCTCGGACCTCGCGCTGGCCGTCCGGCGGCACGAGGAGGGCGCCCTGGTCTACGCCGTCGATCGGAAGGCGGGGACTCCGCGGTCCGGCGTCAAACTGTCGGCCTTCCGGTCCGGTTTCTCCGAGTACTCAGAAGAAATCGCGTCCGCGGCGACCGGCGAGGACGGCCTCGCGAAGCTCTCCTTCCCGTACGCGCCGCGGGTGCTCCTCGTGGGAAGATCGGGCGACGATCTCGCGATCGCCGACCCGGACTTCTACCCGGCGAGCGTCCCGGGCGTGCGGGGATATGTCCTGACCGACCGGCCGCTCTACCTGCCGGGGGAGACCGTCCGGTTCGCGGGAATCGTCCGGGAGACGGACGGGCGCGAGTATTCGCTGCCGAGCCAGTGGCCGGCGAGAGTCGCGTTCTCGGTCCTCGACGCCCAGGGGCGCGAGGTCGCCAAGGAAGACGCGACCGTCGCCGGGGCGGGTGCGTTCGACGGCTCCTTCGAGGCGCCTCGCGGCTCCGCGCTCGGCCTGTGGCGGCTCGTTACCGACGTGGGCGGGGCGGGGATCGGGACGGAATTCCGCGTCGAGGAGTTCGAGAAGCCGACCTTCCTCGTCGACGTTCGTTCGGACCGCCGCGCGGGCGTGGCGGGGGAGAAGGTCGCCTTCGAGATCGAGGCCTCTCTTTACGCGGGAGGCCGCCTGCCCTCCGGCGCGGTCGAGTGGAAGCTCTTCCGCTCGCGATTCGACCAGCCCCTCTTCCAGACCACGGGGCTCGCATCGTTCTACTCGCGGGCGGAGTACCGGTCGTTCCAGGCGGAGCTCGTGAAGACGGGTGAGGGGGAGCTCGCGGGAGGACGGTTCGCGCTCGAGGTGGAGAGCGAGGCGTCGGAACACCCCTACCACTACCGCCTCGACGTGTCGGTCCAGGACGCGGGGCGGAAGTGGGCCGGCGGATCGGCCTCCGTCGCGTTCTATCCGTCGTCGCTCCGGCTCGACCTCGCCGCGGACCGGGAGCTCTATCGGGTCGAGGAGACGGTTCACGTGACGGTGCGGGCCGCCTCCGTCCTGGGCGCGCCCGTGGAGACGCCGTTCGAGGTGCGGGCCGTGCGGCGCGGCCGGAAGTACCCGGCGGGCGGACACGCGGGGTTCCACCAGCCCGGCGCGTTCCTTCCCGAACGGAGCGAGCCGGAGACTCCCGACGAGGTCCTCGTGACGCTGGCCGGCCGGACGGGAGCGGATGGCGAGGGGACGATCGAGTTCCCTGTCCCACGGGAGGGCGAGATCGAGCTCGCGGTGACGGCAAGAGCGGATGGAGGAAGCCCGGCCGTGGCCTCGACCGTCGTCTGGGCGTCCGCGGGAGGGGAGCCCATACCCTACGGGGGCGACTCGATCCGGATCGTCACCGACCGGAAGACCTATCGGGTGGGCGACGTGGCGCGCGTCCTCGTCCTCCTGCCGATGTCGGGGGTATCGCCCCTCGTCACGGTCGAAGGGCAGGGAATCCTATCGGCCTCCACCGAGGCGGTCCCGGGGAACTCACGCACGATCGAGGTCGCGATCACGGCCGCGATGGTGCCCAACGCCTTCGTGCGGGTCACGGGGGTCAAGGGAGGCGGCGCGGCGGAAGGCGTTCGCGCCCTCGTTGTTCCTCCGGAGGAGAAGGTCCTCGCGGTGACGGTCGAGTGGGAGAAGCCCGGGTACAAGCCGGGCGAGGAAGCGGCGGCGACGGTCACGGTCGTCGACTCGAAGGGCCGGCCGGTCGAGACCGACCTCGTGCTCGCGGTGGTGGACGAGTCGCTGTTTGCGCTCGCCCCCGACGCGCTCCCCTCGCTCGTTCCGTTCTTCCACCCGCTCCGCCGTCCGAATGTCTCCGGCTCGCACTCGATCGCCTTCCGGTCCTACGACTGGGCGAGGCCGACCGACCGGCTGCCGGCCGTGGAGTTCCCGGACGAGCGCGGCAAGAACAAGGACGGGGCCGGCGCCGAGTTCGGGGAGGAAGCGCCCGACAGCGATGAGAACGGTCCGGGTGGCGGCAGCGGCGGCCGGCGGAACGGGGAGGGTCACTCGGGCGAGCCGGCCCCTGAGCCCGAACGCAGCGAGGCCCCCGGGGACCGCCCGGCCGAGGCCCTCACCGAGGGGGAGGAGTTGGAGAAAAAGAGCGAGGAGTCCGGACCCGACGAGGTAGGAAAGACCGCGACGCGCTCGGACTTCCAGACCACCGCCCTCTGGCAAGCGTGGGTCCGGACCGACGCGTCCGGTCGCGCCCGGGTCTCCTTCAAGGTCCCCGACAACCTCACCACCTGGCGCCTCACGGTGCGCACGGTGGACGGGGCGACGCGGGTGGGGGAGGTCCGCTCGAAGGTCGTGGCGCGCCTCCCGATCATGGCGGGCGTCTCGCTCCCTCGCTTCCTCGTTGCCGGCGACGTCACGAAGCTCGTCGCCTGGGGCCGGAACGCGACCGGAGGGACAGTCGAGCGGCTGAACGTATCCGTCCGGGACAAAGAGGGCTGGTCGAAGGAGGGTGCATCCGATGGGGTCGCCGACGGGAACCAGGTCGAGGTCTACGGCGAGTACCGCGCCCAGGCTCCCGGGCCCGTTCTCTTCCGCGTCGAGGCGGCGGGCGGCGGCGAGTCCGACGCCCAGGAGACGGCGATCGAGGTACTCCGCCACGGGATCCTGACGGGCTCGTCCGTCGCCGGCAGACTCGCGGGCGTTTCCACCGAGACGCCCGCTGGAGCGCTCGTGCTGCCCGGAAGCGCGGACCCCGGCTCGGCGCGGCTCGTGGTCTGGATCACCCCCTCGTACGTAGCGGCGATCGAGCAGGCGCTTCCCTATCTCGCGGGCTACCCCTACGGCTGCACGGAGCAGACGATGTCGCGCTTCGGGCCCGACCTCGCAGCGGTCCGGGCGTTCTCGCTCCTCGGGCGCGACGATTCCAGGGAGACTCGCCCGCAGGAGGATCTCGCGAAAATGGTCGCCGCCGGGCTCGCGCGGCTCTACGCCCTCCAGCACGAGGACGGAGGCTGGGGATGGTGGGAGAACGACGCCACCCACCCGCAGATGACCGCCTATGTCCTCGATGGACTCCTCCTCGCGCGGGAGCTCGGCCACGCGGTGGACGAGGAACGCGTCTCTCGCGGCCTGGAACGGCTCGCCGCCCTGGCGGGAGATCCCGCCCTGGCCTACCCCGAACAGGCCCACGCCCTCTCGGTCCTCGCGGCGGCGGGGCGTGCCACGGCGGCCGACCTCGACAAGGCCTTCGACGACGAGGCGCGCGCGGAGGCTGATCCCCTCACGCTAGCGTACCTCCTCGACGCCCTCGTCCGGCTGGGTCGCAGGCCCGAGGCGGAGCACGTCGCGAAGGCGCTCGCCGCGAAGGCGATTCGCGCCGACGACGGATCGGCCTTCTGGGGCGAGGCGGGCGCGAGCGACCCGCACCTCGACGCGGTGGAGGTCACGGCGCGCGTCCTCTCCTCGCTCGTCGCCTTCGATCCCGAGCACGAGCTCGCGCGCCCGGCGGCGGACGCTCTCCTCGCGGCTCGGTCCGGGGGAGAGTGGCGATCCACGAGGGATAGCGCCGCGGCGGTCCACGCGCTGGCCGCCTACATCGCGGCCCGGAAGGAGGGGGCTCCGGAGCGGACCGACGTCGTGATTCGCGTGGGGAACGCGGCCCGGACGGTCACGACGACCGATCCCGCGGCGCGGCTCTCGGCGGTGATCTACGCCGACGATCTCCCGCCCGGTCCTGTGTCGGCCGTGATCGAAACCGAACGGCCGGAGGGGCTCTTCTACTCGGCGCATCTTGTCTGGTTCGAGACAGCGACGCCGATCCGAGCGACCTCCGCCGGCTTCACGGTCTCGCGGCGCTTCTTCCGGCTCCTGGAGAAGAAGGAAGGAGACCGGATCGTCCACACTCCCGTTCCGGTCGAGGAGACGGTGGGGCCGCGCGAGATCGTGATGGTCGAAATTGAGGTCGGGACGAGCGAGCCGAGGGAGTTCGTCCTGGTGCGGGACGCGCTCCTGGGCACCGCTCTTCCCCTGGCGCTCGATCGCGAACTCGCGGTCGAGGATCGCCCGGAACCGCGGGACCCCGACCACCGCGAGTTCCGGACGGGCGAGGCCGCTTTCTTCCTGACGCGCCTCGAGGCCGGGACGACAGTGCTCCGCTACTTCTTCCGGCCGACGCTCGCGGGGAACTACCACGCGCTGCCCGCCTCGGCCGAACTCATGTACTACCCCGAGGTCCGGGGCCACTCGGACGAGATCGTCCTGGAGGTGCGCTAGCCATGTCGTCCGGAAAATTCGCCGCGCTCCTGGCGATTCTCGCCTCGCTCTGCCCCGCCCTCCGGGCCGAGGAACGTCCTTTTCCCACCGTCCGGATCGCGACCCCGAAGGGGGGCGTGAGCTCCGAACGCGCGGTGACCGTCACGGGGACGATTGCCGATCCCGCGATCTCGCGGGCCACGATCGTCGTGAACGGCTCGGCGAACCCGTTCGACGTTTCGAACGGGTCGTTCTCCTACCTGCTCATCCTGGCTCCCGGCGACAACCTGATCCAGGTCGTGGCCGAGAACGAGACCGGTGTCGGCAGGGACGCGGTCGCGATCCACTCGGTCGTGCCCAAGCGCGACGTGAAGGTGGTGATGACCTGGGATACGCCGACCGACATCGACCTCCACGTGATCGACCCCGCGGGCGAGGAGTGCTTCTACTCGTCTCCGCAGTCGAAGATCGGCGGCCAGCTCGACCACGACGACACGGACGGGTTCGGCCCCGAGACCTTCCTCCTCTCCAACGCGATCGACGGGACATACATCGTCAAGACGAAGTACTACGGCGGAGAGGGAGGACAGACGCTCGTCGTCATCTCCGTCATCCTGTTCGAGGGGACCCCGGACGAGCACCGCGAGGAGTACCGGCGCCTCCTCACGAGCGAGGGGGAGTTCGTGGAGGTCTGCGCCTTCCACGTCGGGGGGTGAGGCGGACAGGATGTCCGCCGAACGCCCGCGCCGAAGGGGCAGACGGTGCAGGTGCCCCGAGGCGCGGGCCGGCCCGGAGCGAGGCCGTGGCGAGCGCCAGGGATGGCGGGAGCAGGCCGAGTGGAGGGATGCGCGAGCTGGAATCGATGCCGGGCGCGAGCGTCGCGCTGTGGGCGTCTCTTGTCGAATTATTTCTTGCACGTTTAAGTTCTTGCGGCTTCGGCTGTTGTAGCCTTCCAACATTCGTAGGCGTTGACAGAACCAATCAAACCATCTACTCTAAGCAAAGGTTGCACATGGGGAGGCCCCGCGAGGATGTCCGGACAGGGTTCGCCATTCAGCACCCATCTCGACCGATCGGACCGAACGAAGCGGCCCGGCTGCTCCAGGTCAGCCCGTCCACCGTGCAGCGTTGGATCGACGCCGGCTTCCTCGCAGCCCATCGGACGGCCGGGGGGCACCGGCGGATGGCCCTCTCCGAACTCGTGCGATTCGCAAAGACACGCGGTCTCCCGCTCTCGGGGGGATCCGAGGACTCCTCGCCGCTGGTGCTCCTCGTCGACGACGACCCCGATATTCTTGCGGCGTTCTCGGCACGGATCGCCTCGCTGCGGGTGGATCTCCGGATCCTCACGGCGGACTGCGGCTTCGCCGCGGGGTTCCTCGTCAGTCGCTACAGACCGCAGCTTGTGCTCCTCGACATCCGGATGCCCGGGGTCGACGGCATCGAGGTCTGTCGCACCATCAAGGGCGATCCCCTCACGGCCGAGGCCCGGGTCGTCGGAGTCACCGCGTCGAGAGACCGGCGCGAGATCGAGGCGCTTCTGGCCGCGGGAGCGGCCGAGGTCAGGACGAAGCCCCTCGATGCGGGGGACTTCCGCTCCATCCTCGAGGAGGCTTTTCCCGCGGCGAAGCTGCGCCGGGTCGAGAGCAGCGGGTAGCAGCCGCGAACGGGTCCGCCTGCTTCGTTACCGTGCGAGTCCCCGGCGCGTCCAGCGACGCTGATTTCCATGCGAGATCGGACGACGCGCACGATCCGGAAGCAGCTGAAGACCGCGCGCCGGCTCCCGCTCGCTCCCGTGCTCCTCGTGGCGGCCCTCGCTGTCGTCCTCTCGATCTTGATCGATGCGCGCGGGAAGGAGCGGGCCGCGGCGCTCGTGGCGGATGCCGCGGAGCGCCAGAGAGTCCTGCACCGGCGGCACGCGGACGAGGTCCTCCTTGCTTCTCTTGGTCTTCCCGCGGAACCGGAGGTGGCCGCGGACGTGGCGGGTCGCTCGCTCGAGGTCCTGATTGAGGGTGGCTCGTCGCCGGCGGCCGAGGGGGAAGGAGACCCGGCGCCGCCTCTGGGCGCGGCGCACGGTTCCTTCCGAGAGAAGCTCCTGGAGCAGCGGGAACTCTTCGAGCGTTTGCGGGAGGAATCGGTCGTCGCCCTTCCTGCCGGCACGAAGGCTCCTCCCCCGGAGAGGATCCAGGTCCTGATCGAGCGGAGCCGTTCGGTCGACCGCGCGGCGGCGGCGGCCGCCGCCGCCCAATCCGAGGAATCCAGGCGAGAACGGGAGCGGCGCGACCTGTGGCAGGTCGGGATCGGGATCGCCTCGTGCATCCTGGGCGTGGGGCCCGTCGTCATGCTTCTCCGATGGACGAGGCTATCCACGGAGCTCGGGGTCGAGGTCGCCGAGCGCCGGAAAGCGGAGAGAGAACTCCGGGAGATGAGCGCCGCGCTGGAAGAGGATATCGTCGAGCGGAAAGAAGCCGAAGAAGCGCTGGCGAGGGCAAACCGCGACCTCGAGGGGGCCCGGGACGAGCTGGAGGCGCGGGTGTCGCTGCGGACCGCGGCCCTGTCCCGCGCGAACCAGGATCTCGAGACTCTTCTCCACGTGATCTCGCACGATCTCAAGGAGCCCCTCCGGGCGATCGAGAACTTCACGCAGCTCCTGTGGGAGCGCCAACGGGAGCGCCTCGATCCCAAGGGCCAGGACTTCCTGCAGCGGGTTCTGCGCGCGGGCGAGCGCATGCGCCGCCTGCTGGGGGATATCCTGCAGCTCTCCCGGGTCCGGAAGATGGATTCCCCGAGCGAGGAGGTCCGGGGCGAGGCGGTCGTTCGCGAGGCGCTGGCGCGGCTCGATGGACGGATTCGCGAGACCGGAGCGAGCGTGAAGGTCGGTAGGGAGTTCCCGAGGCTCCTGGTGGAGAAGACCTGGGCGACGGAGGCGGTCTACAACCTGCTCTCCAACGCCCTGAAGTTCACCCAGAACGGCGAGGCGCCGGAAGTCGAGATCGCGCCCTATCGCCCGCGGGAGAACGAGCCTTCGGGAGTGGGGATCGCCGTGCTGGACCGGGGGCCGGGCGTTCCGGCCGATCAGGCCGACAAGATCTTCGAGCTCTTCCAGCGGGGTGTCGGCCGCGAGGTGGAGGGGACGGGAGCGGGCCTGGCCATCGTGCGCGAGGTCGCCGAGAAACACGGAGGCCGGGCCTGGGTCCGTTCGCGGGAGGGAGGTGGTTCCGAGTTCGTCATCACGTTTGCACAACCGGCGGAAGGAGGCAAGACATGAACAGACTCTGGGGCGCCCATCGGTCCGGCGCATTCCGGGTGGAGGAGATCGTGGCCATGGAGCCGGGTCGGACGAATCCGGCGAGGGCTCTGACGAAGGCCTGGCAGGCGAGAGGAATCCTCGTGGACGAGGAAGAGGAACTCCAGGGCGGAATCGGCGTGGATCTCGAGCCGGAGACGGAGACCGATTCCCCGTATCCCGAGGAGGAGCCGCTGGAGGTGGCGGGGGAGCTGTCCGCGATCGAGATCCTGATCGCGGAGGACAACGAGGACGACATCGTCCTGATCCGGGAGGCCCTCTCGGAGGTCTGGGACACGGACGGACTCCATGTCGTGCGCGACGGGGTCGAGGCGCTGGCCTACCTGAGGCGCAAGGGTCGCTACCGGCGCGCGCGGCGCCCCGGTCTCGTGGTGCTCGATCTCAATATGCCGGGGAAGGACGGCTTCCAGGTCCTGAAGGAGATGAAGGAGGATCCGTCCCTCCGGCACATCCCCGTGATCGTGCTCACCACGAGCGACCGGGAGACCGACATCGTGCGCTCGTACTCCCAGGGCGCCTGTTCGTTCATCACGAAGCCCTCCCGCTTCGACGAGTTCCGCGAAATCGTGGAGCAGTTCGCCCTCTACTGGTACCTGGTGGCGAGGATCCCGACCTCCGGGCGTTGACCGGACCTCCGGGCCCGGGAGCGCGAGTCCCGATTCGAACGATTCGAGAGGGGGAAGATGCCGGGTGCGGGGGCAACCCGGCATCTTCTTCGTATCGTAGGCCCGAAATCAGTTCCCCTGGATCTTCCGGATCGCCTCGTCGGCGGAGTACTTGAGCGAGGGGTCCTTGGCGAGTTCCCGGAGCGCCGGGAGGGCCGATTTCGCGTCGGGCCCGATCTCCCCGAGCGCGTTCGCGGCGAGCGCCTTGATCTGGGGGTCGGGGTCCCGCACGAGCGCGGTCAGAGCCGAGACCGCGCTCTTGGCGTCCGGACCGAGCTGGCCCAGCCGTTCGATCGCCGCCATCTTGATGTCCTGCTCGCGGTCCTTGGTCGCGTCGACGAGGGAGGGGACGGCGGCGGCGCCGAGGCGGCCGAGGAGGCCGACCGCGCGGCGTCGCACGGCGGTATCCCGGTCGCGGAGAAGCGGGCGCACCAGCCCCACGGCCTCCTCGCCGCCGATTTCCGCGATCGCGTTGGCCGCGAGGCTGCAGACGTTGTCGTTCTCGTCCTTGAGGCACTTGACCAGGGCGGGGAGGGCCTCCTTCGCCCCGGAGCCGATTCTCTGGAGCGTCATCACGGCCTCTCCCCGGACCGAATCGCTCTTGTCCGCGAGCGCCTTGACCAGTTCGCCGACCGCGGGCTCCCCGATGGCCGCCAGGGCGGAGAAGGCCTCGCTCCGGACCCGGCTATCGCTGTCGCGGATTGCCTTCTCGAGGGCGGGAATCGCCGCGGCGGCCTTGGGGCCGAGCTTCTGGAGGGCCGCGAGGGCGGCGAGGCGCACCTCGACGTCCCGGTCCGTCAAGACGGACGTGATCGCCGGTACCGCTGCTTCACCCATACCCCCGAGGCCTTCCAGGGCGGTGAAGCGGTTCGTGGGGTTTTTGAGCTCGCGGGCGAGCGCCGCGGCCGCGGCCGGGCCAATCTTCGCCAGCGCGCGGATCGCCCCTGACTTGAGCTGCCACGCGTTCTCGAGAAGCGCCGCGACGAGGACGGGGATCGCCGCCTCGTCCTCGGGGCCGGCGATCACGGCCAGGTTCTCCGCCGCCCATTGCCGGTTGTCGAAGTCGTTCGCTGGAGCGAGCTCCTCCATCAGTACGGGCATGACCGCCTTCTTGGCCTCGGGGCCGCCCACCCGGACGAGGCAGGTCGCGCCCCAGCGGCGGGCGCTCCACTCGGGTTCCGAGAGGGCCGCGATGTAGGCCGGGACCGCCGGGGTGGCCGCCTCGGGCCCTCCGATGTCCAGAAGGAGATCCCCTGAGGAGTAGCGAGCGGTCGCGTCCGTGTGCGCCAGGCCCTTCTCGATCTCGCCGAGCGCCGGACGGCCGAGTTCCTTGAGGGCCTCGTAGGCTTGCTTCCGGCGCTTGCCGTCTGCGAGAAGGTCGATCCAACACGGCGCGGCCGCGAGGCCGGCCTTCTTCAAGGCGTCGTGACACTTCTGCTGGACGTTCGAATCGGGATCGGTGACGAGCGTCTTCTGGAAGATCCGGACCGACCCCGCGGCGTCGATCGCCGAGAGCGCGACCACCGCCGCGGCGCGGACGTGGCTGACGTTGTCCTCGAGGCGCTTCTCGATGGCGGGGAGCGCCTCGCGGGCGGCTTCCCCCTCCTCGGTGAGACCCTTGAGCGCGAGCTGCCTCGCGGGCGCGTCGGTGTCCTCGAGCGCCTCGACGAGCGCCGGGATCGCCTCGGGGCCCATGGCTGCCAGGGCCTCGACGCACTTGCGGCGATCCTTGGAATCCTTGTCTTCCTTCCGCTTCTTTCGCAGCCCCTCCAGGTCCGTCGGGAAGGGACCCTCGACTTCCTTGGGAGGTGTTCTCCCGCCCCCGCCGCCCGGCTCGATCAGACCCCCTCCCCCCGGCAGGTCGGGGAGCTCGGTGACACCGGGGATCGGCGGGACCACGGGCTCCGGTTTCTCCTCGCCGTTCCCGGCCGACGCCGTCTGGGTGGAGCCGTCCCCGTCTCGCGGCTCCTGCACGGCGGAGAGGACGCGGATCACCACGAGCCCCCCGAAGAGCAGCGAAGCCGCGAGGGCGCCGCCTCCAACCGCAAAGCCCTTCGTGCGCACCGCGCGAACCATCGCGAGTTCCGGAGGTGTGAGGACGCCCGGGGGGGGCTTCTTCCCGCAATCGCTGCATCGATGGTCGACGACGAGCGCCACGACGAAGCCCGCGATGCCGGCGAGGAAGAGCACGCAGGACATGGCGATCCACCAGCCGAACAGCACGACGAAGACGACTCCCAGCGCGACGCCGAGGACGCCCGCGAGGGTAGTCACGGGGTTCACGCCCGTGGAGATCCCCTTGGCGCCGCCCGGGCCGCTGAGAGAGACGGTCTGCTTGCAGTAGATGCACTTGCGCACGAGGAGCTTGCTATCCCAGCCGCATGCGGAACAGAAGGGGTCTTCGGGCGTCTTCGGGGCCTTGCAGGATACGCAGACGCCCTGCGCCGGAGCCTGCCTTGCGGCGGGCGGCGCGTCCGCGAAGTCGAGTTTCGCCGGAGCCGGCCGTGCCGGGGCGTGCTCGGCGGGTTTCTGCGGCTCCGGTGCGAGGTCGAAGACGGGAAGAGCCCCTTTCTTGTCCGGGGTCGCGCATGCGGGCTCCGGCGCGGGGCCGGCCTGCGGCACCAGGGCGAACTGCCCGCACTTCGGGCACTTCCCCTTCTTCCCGGCCAGATCGTCTCGCACCTTGAGCGGATTCCCGCACGCGCACTGGAATTCGATCATCGTTCCCACTCCTTCCGCGATTCCCGTGGAGTCCCAAGCTGGACTCCGGAGTCGAGCGTGTCAATACTCATCGTTCGTCGCCCCTCGTTGACCCCCGCTCGCGGGACGTGCTAGCATTCTTCTAAGTTCCTCCAAAGCCAGCATTACGGGAGATGGAAGGGGCTGCCAGCATGGCGAAGCGGGAGAAACTGGGCAGTTACCGGCTCGTCCGGCGCCTCGCTTCCGACGACCGGGCCACGAGCTATGCGGCCAAGGACGGCGAGAGCGACAGGGCCGTGACGGTCTGGGTCCTCTCCCGCAAGCACTCCGGACGGGAGGGCTTCGCGGACGAACTTCGCCGGCGCGTGGAGCGGGCGCGGCGTCTGGGCGAGCACGCGAGGATCCTCCCGGTGATCGAGCACGGGTTCGACGGCAAGTTCCACTTCGTCGTCGCGGGGCATTTCGACGGAGAGATCCTCGCGCGGCGCCTGCGCAAGCGGGGCCCTCTTCCGGAGAAGGACGCGCTTGCGGTGGCGCTCGACGTCTGCCGCGCGCTTGTCCACGCCCACGCGGCCGGCGTATCCCACGGGAGCGTCGGACCCGACCGCGTCGTCCTCCTCGCCGGCGGGGGAGCGCTCCTGGACGGCTTCTGGCTGCCGCCGGAGATCCAACCGGACAAGGACGAGCGCATCCTCGATCTCGCGGGCGTGGGGCGCGTCCTCGCCGCCGCGCTCACCGGCACGCCGGAGTCCGCGGTAGGCGACGAGGTGAGCGGCCGCACGCGGCGCCTCGTGCTGGAGCTCCTCCGCCCCGAGGGTCCCCCGCCCATGGAGGGACCGGCGGTGCTCGCGGCGCGGATCGAAGAGGCGATGCACGGACCGTCATCCGCCCCCGTTCTCGGGAAGGCGACTCCCCGCGCCCGGCACGGCGAGTCGAGCCGAGCGGCTGCCCTCCTCTCCCTAGGCGCCTTGGTGGCTGGACTTGCCGCCGGGGGCTTCATCCTCGCCGGGCTGGCGGGAGACGGCCGGACCGACGGTGACGGGATGGCCTCCGGCGCGGACCCGAACGGCGCTGGCTCCGGGGCGGGAGGCGCGGGAGGGCCGGACGGGGTGGGGAGCCGGAGCGACGGGCGCCCTCTCGCGGCCTCGCCGTTCGGGATCGTCGAGCCGGGCGCCGGCGGGACGGGCCCGGGGCCGGAGCCGCCGGCCGGGAACGGCGATGTCGCTCCCGGGCAAGAGGAGGATGGGGAGGACGATGCGGATTCGCGCGCGCAAAGGCTCGCGGCGGAGCGTCGCGAGGCGGAGGAGCTTCTGCACGGCGACCGGATCGCGAGCCTTCGCGAGCGGATGGACTTTCTCCTCGACGTGTACCGGGGGACCCCGCTGGAGGCGGACGTGGCGGCCCTGCGAGAGGAAATGACGCTCCGGGGGCGCGAGCGGATCCGGGATCTCTTCCGGAAGATCCAGGAGGCGTCTCGCTCGAACCGGCGGGAGGAAGTCGAACGGCTCGCCCGGCTGATCGAGAAGGAAGGGGATCGGTTCGCGCAATACCGCGCCCTCCAGATCCTCGCCATGAACCGGGAAAGAGAGTAGGTCCCTTGGTCCCCGAGAAGGAGCTCCACCTGGGACGGCTGGCCGTCGAGCAGGGCATGCTAACGCGCGAGGAGCTCTCCGGGTGCATCGAGGCGAGACAGGAGTCGGGCCGCCCCCTTTCCCTCATTCTGATCGAGCGGGGGTTCCTCGACGATCAAGGTGTTCTATCTCTGATCGAGTGCGAATCGAAGTTCCGCCAGACGGAGCTCGTAGCGGCGGGGCCCCCGAGGTCCCCGGGGCCCGGCGGGGAGACCGAGGACATCCTGTTTGCAAACCTCGCCGTGTCGCTCGGTCACGTCAGCCTGGCCGAACTCGAATCGTGTCTGGCGGAGAGGGGCGCCTTCGAGCGGCGCGGCCAGTCGATGACGCTCGGCCAGATGCTCGTCAAGAGGAAGGCCCTCCCCGTGTCGGTCTTCCTCGACCTCTCGCAGAAACTCGAGGAGCAAACGCTGGAGTGCTTCCAGTGCCGGCATCTCGAGTCGGGGAGAGGACGCTCGCCCGGCCAGGCATTCCGATGCTCGCAGTGCGGTGCCGAGCTCCGCATCCCGAAGATGGAGGAGCTTCTCCAGCACCTCGCGGCCACGACGCCTCCATCCCGGGCGACGGGCGACGGTGGACGGGGGACGGATCGCTCGAACTCCGAACCCCGACCCCCGTCGCCCGGAAGAGGGGGTAGTTCCCCTCCCTCTGACATGGCATCGACCTTGCCGGAGCCCGCGCGTCCTTTGCCTGTCGCGGGAGAGTCGACCGGTTCCGCGGCGCCCCTCCAGGAAGGTCGCGCGATCGCCGGCTACCGTATCATCGGCGAGATCGCGCGGGGCGGCATGGGGGTTGTCTACAAGGCGGAGCAGACGAACCTCGCCAGGACGGTCGCCTTGAAGATCATCCGTGCCGACCGGCAGTCGAGCGACACCCGCATCCAGCGATTCCACCGCGAGGCGCAGGCGATCGGGCGTCTCTCCCATCCCGGAATCGTGCAGATCTACGAGGTGGGGGAGGCGGAGGGGTGCCACTTCATCGCCATGGAGTACCTGGAGGGACGGCCGCTCGACGCGATCCTCCGCGATGCGCTCCCGGCGCCGCGCGAGGCGACCCGGATCCTCCGCGACCTGGCGCGGGCAGTGGCGTACGCCCACTCTCAGGGGGTCCTCCACCGGGACCTCAAGCCGTCGAACGTGATCGTCGACTCGACCGGCCGCCCCCGGCTCACCGACTTCGGGCTGGCGAAGCTCGTCGGGAAGGACGAGATGCAGCTCACGCATTCCGATGACGTGGTCGGAACGCCCTACTACGTCCCCCCGGAACTCATCCAGCACGGATCGCGAGCCTTCTCCGAGAGGGGAGACGTCTACGCGCTCGGGGTCATCTACTACCAGCTCCTCACCGGGCGGCTGCCGTACCGGGGCAAGAACTCGGTCGAGGTCTACCACTCGATCCTCCACCAGACGCCGGTCGCTCCCCGGCGGGTCGTTCCCGCGGTTCGCCGGACCATGGAGGCGGTGTGCCTCCAGGCTTTCGCAAGGGATGCCGGGGAACGGTACGCGGGCGCGGGGGAGCTCGCGGACGAGCTCGACCGGATCCTGGCTGGAGAGCCGGTGACGAGCGCCATCCTCCCGGCGGCCAGGCCCCGGCGAAAGGACCGGGCGAGGCTCGCGCGCCGTGTCCTCGTCGTGGTCGGAGCCGTGGCGCTCCTCGCCGCGGGCTGGTTCGCGGGGCGCTGGTTCGTCGGCCGCGGCCCCGGCGGGAGTGCCAAGGGCGGCGAGGCGGCCGGCCGGACCGAAACACCCGACCCCTCGCCCGCACCTCC
>JACQVV010000141.1 GCA_016209595.1 Planctomycetota bacterium | reverse complement strand
TGGCTCGCGGAGCACATGCTGATCGTGGGAATCGAGAACCCGGCGGGGGAGATCCGCTATGTCACCGGCGCCTTCCCGAGCGCCTGCGGCAAGACGAACCTGGCGATGCTCCAGCCGCCCGCCGCGTACAAGGGCTGGAAGGTCTGGACGGTGGGGGACGACATCGCGTGGCTTCGCGTGGGCGATGACGGCCGCCTGTGGGCCGTGAACCCGGAGGCCGGCTTCTTCGGCGTCGCGCCCGGGACGAGCACGAAGACGAACGCGAACGCGATGGCGACGATCGCGCGGAACTCGATCTACACGAACGTGGCGCGGAAGCCCGACGGAACGGTCTGGTGGGAGGGGCACGACGACGCGCCCGTGCCCGGCATGACCGACTGGCAGGGGAGGCCCTGGTCGCCCGGGTCCGCGGAGAAGGCGGCGCATCCCAATAGCCGCTTCACGGCGCCCGCCAGGCAGTGTCCGACGATCTCGCCGGAGTGGGAGAACCCGAAGGGCGTCCCCATCAGCGCGATGCTCTTCGGCGCGCGCAGGCAGCGCCTGGTGCCGCTCGTCTTCGAGGCGTTCTCGTGGCAGCACGGGACGTTCCTCGCCGCGACGCTCTCCTCGGAGACGACCGCCGCGGCGACCGGCAAGGTCGGCGTGCTGCGCCGCGACCCCATGGCGATGCAGCCCTTCTGCGGCTACAACTTCGCCGACTACTGGGGGCACTGGCTCGCGGTCGGGAAGCGCCTCACGAATCCGCCCAGGATCTACCGCGTCAACTGGTTTCGAACCGGCGCGGACGGCAAGTTCCTCTGGCCGGGCTACGGCGACAACATGCGCGTACTGGAGTGGATCCTCAAGCGCTGCGCCGGAGCCGCGCCGGCCACGGAGACCGCGATCGGCAACGTGCCGGCCGCCGGCGCGATCAACCGGACTGGCTCCACGCTGACGGACGGCGCGCTTGCCGAGCTCCTCCGCGTCGACCTCCCCGAGTGGGCCGAGGCCGTGCAGGCGCAGCACGAGTACTTCGCGACGTACGGCGATCGACTCCCCGCCGGCATCCGTGAAGAGCACGAGGCGCTCGCGCGCCGCGTCGGCGCCGGCGCCGATGCCGGGCATCCGGACGCGAACTCGTGAACCCGCGTCCGTCATCGGGACGGCCGGGGCGAGCGATGAAGGCGCGTCAGCCCCCTCGCCGAGGCGGCCACTGAAGCGCGCAGCGCAGCGGGCCTCAGAACCTCGACCGTCCCTTCAGAACCGGAGGACCTGGCGCTCGATCTTGAAGAGCGCGCTCGACTCGAGCCGGATCGTGACCGCCCCGTCGCGATGACGCCCCATCCGCGTTCGCCAGCCGGTGCAGCTCTTCCAGGATGTCCCGCGCGCGCCCCCTCGAGCGGAGGCGAAACTCGTCGCGGCGTCTCCTGGTCTCGCCCAACGTCAGTGTGAGGCACGTGCCGAGGACGGAGAGAAAACCCCCGATGCAGGTCGCGAGCTCGGATAGTGACGATTTACAAGTCGTCCCGAAACAAATAGTTGGTCTCGAGTACTTTCATCATTTTTGCGACCGCATCCACAAAGTGCTGAAGGTCGTATCTAGTCTGGTTTAGACTGTCGCGTCTTTCCTCGTAGGTGAGTTCGCGCTGTTGCATGATTTGCATGGCTCGCTCCGCCATCTCGCGGGCCTCTTTTCTTGTGATGGGCGTCAGGTCGTCCACAGACGCCGCATTGCGCAGTGCAGACTTGAATTCCTGGAATGTGTAGAGTCGCACGAGAGAGTCACCTTCTCGGAACACGGGGGGTCGGAGGGCTCGTCGCACCCGGGGTTCCGCGGAGCGGGGAGCGCGAGCGATTTTTCGAATTTTAGAATCGCGCTCGACCCGCGGCCAACCCGTCGCCGGTCTCGCTGAGGTTTTTAGAACGCCCCAAGGGTACTCCCACGCCCGCCGAAAGTCAAACGCTTGAGAAAGTGGGGCCGGGAAGGGGATTCCCCCGCGGACCTGCGCCGCCCGCTACGCTCTCTCGCTCCAGCCGACCGTTCAGGGCGAGGACGGCGACTCTGAGGTAGGCCGAGATGTTCAGGCCAGGGAGCCGGGCGTTCTCCCGAACAGCGTTCGCTTCGTCCTCGGATAGACGGACCGTGAGGACCCGCGCCCGGCTACTCCGGGCTTCGATTGCGGCCGGGTTCGTCTCGGACATCCCCGGCTTCTTCTTCGGGATCTCGGCCTCCGATCAGATCGTTCCCCCGGCAGCGTACGGCGGGTGTGCAGAAAGGAAAGTCCTCCCTTCCGGTCCACTCTCCCTTTCCCCTTATGCCCGCAAGACAGCTCCGGAGTCGGACGGCGATCGAAAGGACCCGGGTGGCGGTGTCCCGCGGGACGAGAGCTGAGAACTCCCCCGACCACGCCACGGACGATCGGCCGCTCGACTCGATGATCGACTCCAGCGCAGCCCGGGGGATAGAATGCGTCCAGCATGTCCCTCAAGGTCTATCTGGAGACGACTATCGCGAGCTACCTCGCTGCCCATCCGAGCCGCGATCTGATCGTCGCCGCCCACCAGAGGGTCACGCACGACTGGTGGTCGAAACGAAGAAGATTCGATGTCTTCGTATCCAAGGCGGTCTTCGTCGAGGCCGAGACGGGTGACCCGGAGGCCGTATCGAGGCGTCTCCGCGTGTTAGAGGGGATTTCGGTGCTCGAAGCCGGCCAGGAGGTGGCCGCTCTCGCGAAGGCGCTCCTCTCGGCTGGAGCCATCCCGGAGAAGGCCGCGGTCGACGCTGTCCACGTCGCCGTCGCCGCCGTGAACGGCATGGACTTTCTCCTGACATGGAACTGCGCGCACATCGCAAACGCCGCGGTCCGCCGGCGGATCGAGCAAGTCTGCCTGGCCGCAGGGTATCGTCCACCGATCATCTGCACTCCCGAGGAGCTGCTGGAGGAAGAACGATGACCCCCGATCCGATCGTGGATGAGGTTCGCGCTGCTCGCGACGCCTTCGCGAAGGCGCAGGGCTACGACGTGGACCAGATACTCCAAGCGCTGCAGGCTCAGCCGCTGCCGACCGGCGCGCGAGTCGTGTCGCTGCCTCCGCAGAGGATTCCCGAAAGCGTCTCCGCTCAGAAGCCGGGCTGATCCTGGAAGAGGCACGCAGTGCGTGAATCGAGAGACAGAACGGGGCATCCCCTGGCGAGGACCGGTCCGCGGGGCGAGCGGCACGAGCCCGACCAGCGCCTTGAGGAGCGCGACTCCCCGCCGGGATCCGGGAAGAGCACGAGGCGCTCGCGCGCCGCGTCGGCGCGGGCTCTGGCGCCGGGCATCCGGACGCGAACTCGTGACGCAGTGCCCGTCCGTTATGAGTCGTCGGGGCTAGCCTGGGGCTTCGCGGTTTTCGACCGCACGGTCGCCTTTGACGGTCACGGTCGACGGTCACGGTCACGGTCACGGTCGACGGTCACGGTCGACGGACACGGTCACGGTCGACAGTCACGGCGTGAACGTGTTCGTGACCGTGGTCGTGTTCCGTGACCGTGACCGTGACCGTGACCGTGTGCGTCTGTGGGGCATGCCTCGTCGGGCTGGCGCACGCCCCCCTAGCAGATCCTCGGGAGCTGCTCGCCCGACAGGAGGTCCAGGGGACGGCTTCCTCCGGACCGGGCGTGAAGACGGACGGTTCCGGGGCGGTCTGAGCCAACGGAGCCGATGCGAGCGGCACCCTGTCCCAGCGGGTGCGCGCGCATCGCGGCGAGTGCTCGCCCCGCGGATTCCTCCGACACGAACGCGACGAATCGTCCCTCGCAGGCGACGTACAAGGGGTCGAGGCCGAGGATCTCGCAGGCGCCCGACACGGCGCCGTTCACTGGAACGTCTCTTTCTTCGACCTCGATCGCGGCGCGTCCGTCGAGCGCGATCTCGATCAGGGCCGTCGCGAGCCCCCCGCGGGTGAGGTCGCGGAAGCAATGAACCTCGGCGCCGGACGCGAGGACCGCCGACGCGAGGGATGCGAGCGGGGCGACGTCGCTCGTCACGTCTCCCTCGAAGATGAGACCCTCGCGGACGGAGAGGATCGCGATCCCGTGACGACCGACGTCCCCGGAAACGAGGATGGCGTCCCCCGGGCGGACGCGAGCCGGGGAGATGTCGAGGCCGCCGGGGACGATCCCGATGCCGGACGTGGCGATGAACGCGCCGTCTCCCTTTCCCCTGTCGACGACCTTGGTGTCGCCTGTCACGACCTCGACGCCCGCCTCGCGGGCCGCGGCGCGCATCGACGAGACGATCCGTTCCAGGAGGGCGACCTCCAGGCCCTCCTCGAGGATGAAGCCCGCGGAGAGCCATCGGGGCTCGGCCCCGGCCATCGCGAGGTCGTTCACGGTCCCGCAGATCGCGAGCCGCCCGATGTCGCCGCCCGGGAAGAAGAGCGGGGAAACGACGAAGCTGTCGGTCGTGAAGGCGATGCGCGCCGAGCCGCCGCCGGGCGCCTGGGGCAGGGAGAGTTCCTGGACGATCGAAAGGACCGCGGAGTCGTGCCGGCGGGCGAGGGCGGGGTTCTCGAACGCGGGGAGGAAGAGCCTGTCGAGGAGCGCGCGCGTCCGGCGCCCCCCTCCGCCGTGAGCGAGCTGGATCTTCTCCGGCTCGCTCACGCAGGGGTCTCCCGGCGATACCGGTGGTAGGCCGCGCACGTGCCCTCGGAGGAGACCATCGTCGCGCCCAGGGGCGTGTCGGGCGTGCAGCGCGTCCCGAAGGCCGGACAATCGGGAGGCTTTTTCCGTCCCTGGAGGATGAGTCCGGAGAGGCACTCGGGGTTCTCGGCGACCCGGAGCCCTTCGCACGGGAAGCGGAGCTCGGCGTCGAACTCGGCGTACGCGGGGGAGAGCGCGAGGCCGCTCTCGCCGATCGGGCCCAGCCCGCGCCAGGAGCGCGGGACGACCTGGAAGACCTTCCGGACGATGCTCAGGGCGTGGAGGTTCCCCTCGGGACGGACGGAGCGCGCGTACTGTATCTCGACCTCCGAGCGCCCCTCCTCGAGCTGCTTCACGCAGAGCCGAATCCCGTCGAGGATGTCGAGCGGCTCGAAGCCGGTCACGACGATCGGGACGCGGTGCTCCCGGGCGATCTCGCCGTACTCGCTCGTTCCCATCACGGTGCAGACGTGTCCCGCGGCGAGGAACCCCTGCACCCGGTTCTCGGGCGAACCGAGGATGGCGCGGATGGCGGGAGGCACGAGGACCTGGGCCGCAAGGAGCGAGAAGTTCTTCACCGCGAGCGTCCGCGCCTGGTGGACGGCCATCGCGTTGGCGGGGGCGGTGGTCTCGAAGCCCACCGCGAAGAAGACCACCTCGCGGTGGGGGTTGGTGCGCGCGAGCTCGAGCGCGTCGAGGGGGGAGTAGACGACGCGGACGTCGCCGCCTTCCGCCTTCACCAGGAGGTGGTCCTTGTCGGTTCCCGGCACGCGAAGCATGTCGCCGAAGCTCGCGAAGATCACCTCCGGGCGCGAGGCGATCGCGCTCGCGAGGTCGAGTCTCTCCTGCGCCGTGACGCACACCGGGCAGCCGGGACCGTGGATGAGGGAGATCTCCGGCGGGAGCATCTCGTCCAGGCCGAATCGGAGGATCGCGTGGGTCTGGCCGCCGCAGACCTCCATGAGCGTCCACGGCCGCGTCGTCAGCCCTCGGATCGCGCGAACGAGGCGCTCGACCCCCGAGGCGTCGCGGTACTCGTCGACGTACCTCATGCCGGTTCGCCTCCCGCCTCCTCGGTCCCGACGGCCAGGGCGAGATAGGAGAAGATCTCGCGGGCCGCCTCCTCGTCGAGGACGCTCAAGGCAAATCCCGCGTGGACGATCACGTAGTTCCCGACCTTCGCCTCGGGGACGTAGGCGAGGCAGACCTTCTTCACGATGCCGCCGAACGCGACCGTGCCCATGGCGAGGTCGCCATCGCCTTTCCACACACTCGTCACCTCGCCCGGAACGCCTAGGCACATCTAGCTGCCCTCCAGGATGCTGGAAGCTACCAGAATCTGCCCGAGCGCCAGACCCCCGTCGTTCGCCGGCACGCGGGCGTGCGTGTGGACCTCGAACCCCTCGGCCTCGAGGGCGGCCCGGATGCGGGTCGCCAGGTAGAGGTTCTGGAACGTGCCCCCCGAAAGGACCACACGAGGGAGTCCCGCGCGGCGAGCGATGGCGACGGCGAGCGAGACGAGCGCCTCATGGAAGCGGATCGAGATCGTCCCGGCCGGGACCCCTCGATCCCGGTCGGCGAGGATCGCGAGCAGCATGGGTCCCCAGTCGCCGACCGCTGGCCGCCCCGCCGAGAGCGGGATCTCGTACGCCTCGCCCCGCGGAGCCCCCTCCATCGCGAACTCGACCGCCATCGCCGCCTCCCCATCGAATCCCGACCGGAGCACGAGGCCCAGGAGCGCGCTCACCGCGTCGAAGAGGCGCCCCACGCTCGTCGTCCAGGGCGCGTGGGTCCCGCGCGCGAGGACCGTGACGAGCGAGCCGAGCTCGCGCTCGCGGAACCACCCGCGGGCGACCTCGGCCGCGCGCGGGCCGAGGACCTCGAAGAGCGCGCCGAGCGCCGCCCGGCGGGGTTCCTCGACCGCCCGTTCCCCGCCGGGGAGACGGAACGGGCGAAGGTGCGCGACTCGCTCGTAGTGCCGCTCGTCGGCGGCGAGGGCCTCTCCTCCCCAGACCGTGCCGTCCGGTCCGTAGCCCGTGCCGTCCCAGGCGAGTCCCAGGACCTTCCCGCGGAGGCCGTGCTCGGCCATCGCGCTCGCGACGTGCGCGTGGTGGTGCTGGACCCCGAGGAGGGGAACCCGCCAGAGGGAGGCGAGCTCCTCGGCCTCGCGAGTCGAGGCGTAGTCGGGATGGAGGTCGGCGGCGACGGCCACGGGTGAGACCGCGAAGAAGTCCAGAAGGTCTTCCACCGTGCGGCGGAAGAGATCGCGGCCGAGGGAGGATCCCAGGTCGCCGACGTGCTGCGAGAGAAGCGCCTGGGCGCCGACCAGGACCGCCACCGCGTTCTTCTCGTGCCCCCCGACCGCCAGCACGGGAGGGGACGAGATCCCGAGATCGATCCCGAGCGGCGCGTAGCCGCGGGCGCGGCGGAGGAGCTCGAGGCCGGACCGCGTGACGCGCGCGACGGAGTCGTCCACGGGGCGGACGATCCGGCGGTCGTGGACGAGAAAGATGTCCGCTATCCCGCCGAGCCTTTCGAGGGCCTCGGCGGTCTCGATGGCGATCGGCTCCTCCGAGAGGTTTCCGCTCGTGCAGACGAGCGGTCCAGCTGCCGGCGCGAGGAGGAGATGGTGGAGGGGAGTGGAGGGGAGCATCGCACCCAGGCGCGGATTTCCGGGGGCGACGGACGGGGCGATTCGCGAGGAACCCCCAAGGCGGCGGCGGAGGAGGAGGATCGGGGCCGCCGGCGAGCGGAGCGCGTCATCCTCGGCGCCGGAGAGATCGCACTCCTCGCGGAGCGCCTCGACCGACCGGAAGAGGAGCGCGAACGGCTTGGCGGGCCGGCGTTTCCGCGCCCGCAGGGCGAGGACGGCGTCCTCGCATGTCGCGTCCACGAGAAGCTGGAATCCGCCGAGCCCCTTGGCGGCGAGGATCCCCTTCCCCGCGAGCGCCCGTACGGCGAGCCCGAGGGCCTCCTCGCCCTGCGCGAGCGTCTCGCCGTCCGGCGCGAGGGCCGCGAGCCGGGGCCCGCATGCGGGACAGGCAGTCGGTTCCGCGTGGAAGCGCCTGTCCGACGGGTCCTCGTACTCGGCCCGGCACGCCCCGCACATCGGGAACTCCCGCATGGCCGTCCGGCTCCGATCGTATGGGAGGGCTTCCACGATCGAGTAGCGCGGGCCGCAATGCGTGCAGTTCGTGAAGGGGTACCCGAAGCGACGGTTCGCGGGTGTCGAAATCTCCCGGAGGCACTCGTCGCAGGGCGCGAGGTCCGCGGGAAGGACGGGGCGCGGAGGATCGCCCGCGTCGCTCGAGAGGATCGAGAAACCCGGCTCGCCGGTCGAGGACACCTCGCGCACAAGGACGGTGTCGATCCTCGCCGCGGCCGGAGGAGAGCGGCGGAGCCCTTCCAGGAAGCGCTCCAGGGCGCGATCTTCTCCCTCGATTTCCATCCGCACGGCGGAGGCGCCGTTCCGGACCCATCCCGAGAGAGACGCGAGCGTCGCGGCCCGGTGGACGAACGGCCGGAAGCCGACTCCCTGAACGACGCCCCGCACCTCGATGGACAGCCTGCGGCTCATCGGCTACTCGACCTCGATCGACTCAACGCCGAACCCGGTCCGGCCGAGGAGCTCCGCTCCGCTTGCCGCGCAACAAGGGCAGACGAGGACATGGTGCTCCGGCTCGTACGATGTGCCGCACGCGGAGCAGCGGGCCGCGACCCTCTCGGTCCGGATGTCGAGCCTCGCGCCTTCGGCGAGAGTCCCGCGCGCCGCGAGCCCGAAGTGGAGCGCGAGAGAGTTCGCGGACAGGCTCTCCGTCTCGGCCACCCACCCCGTGACCCGGACGAGGCGCGTCGCGTCCGCGGCAAGGGCCCGCTCGAGGGCGAGGTCGAGGATCCTCCGCGCGAGCGACGACTCGTGCATCACTCGCCTCCGGGAGTCCCAAGGAGCGACAGCACCTGCTCCGCCGCGGCCGGGACGGCCCGGGCGACATCGGGGGAGAGGCCGGTCCCGGCGGCGGGAGGCGCGGGAAAGGGAATCGCGATGCCGACCACCTCGATTCGTCGCGCCGCGTGCTCCGGGAAAAGCGTGCGCGCGAGGTCGATCGCGCCGGGGACGCCGATGCCGTGCGAGGAGAGCGGTCGGACGCCGGCCCCCTCGAGATCCTCCGGGTGGAGGATGAGGACGCTCCCGGGCGGGCCCCCGCCGGCGACCGCGTCGACGAGGATCGCGAGCGGGATTCCCACGAGGAGGTTCACGAGCGCCGAGGGGTCGCGTGCCTCGATGAGCTCGGTCCCGGGAGGCGCTCCGCGCGCCCGGAGCTCCCCGAGGACCGCGAGCCCCACGCCGTCGTCGCCGCGAGAGGGCTCTCCGATCCCGATGACGCGCGCTCGGGTCGGCACTCCGCCTACTTCCTTTCGATCTTGAGCTTGAGAAAGTGCGTGGCGCAGGAGATGCAGGGGTCGTAGTTCCGCACGGCGTGCTCGGCAAGCAAGGTTGCCTCCTCATCGGGGAGCGTCGCGAGTCGCGGCGCGATCTGGCGGAGGTCCTCTTCGATCGACTTCTGGTTCTGGGCCGTGGGGGGAACGATCTTCGCGCTCTCGATCTTCCCGTCCCCATCCACGCGGTAGCGGTGGTAGAGGATGCCGCGCGGGGCCTCGGTCGCCGCGGAACCGGTCCCCGCCGTGCGAGGGATCTCGACCGAGGCGCGCTCGGGCGGGCGGTACGACTCGATGATCCGCAGGGCCTCGTCGAAGGCGTGGACCGTCTCCACCCCGCGGGCGAGCAGGCTCCGGAAAGGGTTCCGGCAGGGCGGCGAGAAGCCCACCTCGCGCGCCGCCTCCCTGGCGGTCTCCGAGAGCCGGTCGAAGTTCAGGTTCACGCGCGCGAGCGGCCCCACGACGTACTCCCCGCGCTCCCGGAGACGGGAGTGGAGCGCGTTCGAGCGCTGTACGTGCTCCTCGACGAAGTGCATCTCGTAGGCCCGGACGGGGATGTCGAGCCCCTTCGACGAGACGAGCCGCCCCTCGTTCAGCGCGTACTCGTCCGGATGGGAGAGCGCCACGAACTCGTAGTCCCGCTCGAATTCGGGGTAGCGGAAGCCCGCCGCCCAGCGGACGGCATCGCGGGCGGCGGAAAGTCCCCACCGGAGCTCGGGGAGCAGGGTCTCGATCTCGGAGCGCCCGGGTACCCGGTAGAAGCCCCCGAGGCGGACGTTCACGGGGTGGATCTCCCGGCCGCCGAGGAGTCGCAGGACCGCGTTCCCCGCCTTCTTCATCCGGAGAGCCGCGCGCACCCAATCCCCGTGATCCTTCGCCATCGCCACGGCGTCCGGATAACCCAGGAAGTCGGGAGCGTGGAGGAAGAACATGTGGAGGACGTGGCTTTCGATCCACTCGCCAAGGTACAGGAGGCGGCGGAGCGCGCGGAGCTCCGGGTCCACCCGCACGCCGAGCGCGTCCTCGATCGCATGGCAGGAGCTCATCTGGTAGGCGACCGGGCAGATGCCGCAGATCCGCGCCGTGATGTCGGGCGCCTCGAAGTGCTGGCGGCCCCGCAGGAAGGCCTCGAAGAAGCGAGGTGGCTCGAAGATCCGGAGCTCGACGTCGCGGACCTCGTTCCCCTCCAGACGGATCGTGAGGGCGCCCTCCCCCTCGACGCGCGCGAGGTAGTCGACCCGGATCGTCCTAGAGCTCATCCCAAAACCCTCCCGTCGCCGGGCTTTTGGGATGAGCTCTCCCTAGTCTCCATGGGCCGATGCCTCCTTCCGGAAGGGCTCCGCCCCGGCCGTGTACGAACGGAACGCCCTCGATACCTCGTCCCGGCGAGCGCCCGACGCGAGCCAGACCCTGGCGAGCGACGAGGTGTTCGCGGTCTCCGCCGGTCCGAAGCACCCGTAGCAGCCCCGCGTGTACGAGGGGCAGATCGAGCCGCAGCCTGCCTGCGTCACGGGTCCCAGGCAGGGCGTCCCGTGGGCGACCAGCACGCACACGTTCCCGCGCATCTTGCACTCCACGCACGTGGAGTGAGCGGGGATCGCGGGACTTCGGCCGTGGAGGAAGGCGAGGAGGAGCTCCACGAGCTGGCCCTTGTCGATCGGGCATCCGCGCAGCTCGAAGTCGACCGGGATGTGCTCGGAGATTGCCGTGGAGGAACCGAGAGTCGAGATGTACTCCGGCTTCGCGTAGACCACCGAGGTAAACTCGCGCACGTCTTTGAAGTTGCGGAGCGCCTGGATCCCGCCGGCCGTCGCGCAGGCGCCGATCGCGACGAGCGTGCGCGAGATGCGCCGCACCTCGCGAATCCTCTCTGCGTCGTGCTGGGTCGTGATCGAACCCTCGACGAGCGACACGTCATACGGCCCGGGGAGGACGGCGCGAGAGGCCTCGGGGAAGTTCGCGATTTCGACCGCCTCCGCGACGGCGAGGAGCTCGTCCTCGCAGTCGAGGAGCGTGAGCTGGCAGCCGTCGCACGAGGCGAACTTCCAGACCGCGAGCCGCGGACGAGTCGTGCTTGCCACGTCAGAACTCCCGCTTGCCGAAGAAGGGCGCGATCCGGTCGTAGCGGAGCACGGGACCTTCGCGGCAGATGAACCGGGGGCCGAGCTGGCAGTGGCCGCAGAGGCCCATGCCGCACTTCATGTTCCGCTCGACCGAGACGAAAATGCGCTCATCGGGGACGCCGCGGTTCTGGAACTCGCGGATCGTGAATCGCATCATGACCTCCGGCCCGCAGATCAGGGCCACCGTGCGAGCGGGGTCGAACACGATGCGCGGGAAGAGCGTCGTCACGACCCCCACCTGCCCTCGCCAGCCGCCCTCGGCGCGGTCGACGGTCACGTGGACCTCGAGGTCGAAGCGTCCTCGCCACTCGGCGATCTCCTTGGGATACAGGATGTCGGCCGGCGTCCGCGCCCCATGGAGGAGGATGAACCGGGCGTAGTCCGCGCGGTGCGCGAGGATGTGGTAGATCGCGGGACGCAGGGGCGCGATCCCGAGCCCGCCCGAGGCCACCACGACGTCCTGCCCTTTCGCCTCGGCCAGTGGCCACGGGTTGCCGTAGGGGCCCCGGATCCCGATCCGGTCGCCCGGCCTCGCCGCGGCGAGCGGCCTCGTCACCGATCCGGCCGCGCGGATCGTGTGGACGAGGAGATGCGGGAGCGCCGGATCGCCCGAGACCGAGATCGGCACCTCTCCGGCGCCGAAGAGGTAGACCATGTTGAACTGTCCCGGCGCGAAGGAGAACCCGCCCGGGCGGCCCGCGGCGTCGAGGACCAAGGTCGCGGTGTCGCTCGTCTCATCCATCCGCTCGATCACGCGGAACGGCTCCGGCAGCGTCCCCGCGGATCTCGCCGCGGCGGCAGCCTCGCTAGCCATGAGAATACACGTCGAGGAGCTGCATCCGGATCCGCTCGAGTCGCTGGAGGACGACGGCGAGGAAGCGTTTGGCGACCTCGTAGCCGAACTCCCGGTTCTCCTCGCACTTCCCCAGGAGCCCCTTCCCGTCGAGAGCGACGACGCGCGTGGGTTCCATCGCCCGGGCGTCGAAGTGCCAGCGGTAGGGAGGGAAGAGCCATGACCAGCCCAGGCAGTCCCCGGGCCCGAGGGTCTGGAACTGGATCGTCCCCCGTCCGGGGATGTGGATCTCGAGGGCCACGGCCCCGCTGTATATAAGGAAGGTCGAGTGCGCTTCGCCTCCCTCCTCAAGGAGCAAGTCGCCCGCCTCGAAGTCGCCCTCGGTCGCGTGGCGCGCGAGTTCCGCGAGATGTCCGGGTTCGAGACCCAGAAGGAAGGGGTGTTCCCGCAGCAGGGGTTCGAGCGTGCTCATGACGGTTTCTCCACGGTGCGGGTGTCCTTCGCGAGGACGCGGGTGTCCCTTGCCACCCGCAGCGCCGGGATCTCCCGCGTGAGGTCGATCCCCGCCGGACACCAGGTGATGCAGCGCCCGCAACCGACGCAGCCGGGCGTGCCGAACTGGTCGGACCAGGACGCGAGCTTGTGGGTGAGCCACTGCCGGTATCTCGACGCGATGCTTGCGCGCACGCTTCCCGGGCCCATCCTCGAGTAGGGGAGCGTGAAGCAGGAATCCCACACGCGGGTGTGCTCGGCTCGACCGGCCAGGTCCGTCCGGTCGAGGACCGTCGTGCAAAAGCACGTGGGGCAGACCATCGTGCAGTTCCCGCACGCGAGGCAGCGGTCCGCCACCTCGCCCCAGCGGCGGTTGTCGATCTTCGAATAGAGCATCTCGCGCACGCCCGCCATATCCAGGGCGCGCGGCATGGCGCGCTCCGCGCCCAGCGTGAGCTCCTCCGCGTGGCGAAGATCCTCGGGGGCCGCCTTCCGGTGCGGCACGCGGTCGAGGAGACTCGCGCCCGCGGGGCTCCCGACCTCCACGAGGAACTCGTGAGGCCGCGGCGCGAGGAACTCGGTGAGCGCGAGGTCGAAGCCTCCCCTCGCGCGCGGCCCGGTGCCCATCGAGGCGCAGAAGCAGGTCCCACCGGGGCTCGTGCACTGGACGGCCACCACGAACACGCCCCGGCGGCGCGCGTCGTAGTGGGGATCGAAGCGGCCGTCCCCCAGCAGGACCTTGTCGAGGACCGAGATCCCGGCTAGCTCGCAGGATCTCACGCCGAGAAACGCAAACCGCGGCGCCTCGCAGGAGGTCTCGCGGACATCGAACGTCCCGTTCTTCCTCTCGGCGTGCCAGAGCGTGGCGCTGGGGAGGTGGAGGAAGCGCTTCCAGGACATCGGACCCAGGACGAAACCGAAGAGGGCGCGATCGGCGCGCCGCTCCAGCCGATACCGGCCCGCATCCTGGATGTCGGTCCAGCCCGCGGGGAGGGCTTCCACCCCGTCGATCTCGGAAAGGACGATCCCTCCGTCCCGCACCGTGGGCCCGATCACGGTATGCTCCGCCCGCAGGGCGTCCACCAGCGCCCCGAGGTCCTCGCGGCGGACGAGAGCCGGGGGGAAAGGCGCGCCGGGGGCCGAGCTCACGGCGGGATCCTACCAGCGGGGATCGTCCCGTCCAGCTGTCTCCCGCCTGATCGGGAGGGCGGCCGGAGAGATCAGTCCTTGATCGAGTAGGTCCCGTTCCCCTCGGGAACGAGCTTCCCCTGCTCGACCAGCTTCTGCCAGATCTCGGGCGGGTATCCCTGCGGGGGCTTGACGGCGAAGATCCCGGAGGTCTTGCCGCTGGTCAGGCCGCGTCCTCCGTAGCTCGACTCGTCGTCCTGGCGGTAGACCTTGAGGCGCTTCCGGAAGGCCCGGAGGGCCTCGAGGAGTTGCTCCTTCGTGAATTCCTCGGCCATGGGTCGTGCTCCGCGGTGTGGACCGGACAATCTACCACGCCCCGGGTCCGTCAGGAGGGCGGTTCACAGGCCCCGCGCGCGGCGGCCGGGGGGAGGAGAATCACGGAAGAAGGCCGATCCCGGACAGGCTCCGCCCCGGGGCGGATCGGCCCGATCGCGCCGCCGGCGCGGCGGAGGCGCTGCTGGAGCTCCTCGGCGATGCGGTTGTCCGAGCCGTGCAGGTAGAAGAGGAGATCGGACGGTCCGAGCGCGGCCTCCAGGAGGTCCTGCCGCTCGTTTTCCAGGTAGACGCGGGGCTCCCCCGTCCGGGAGCACAGCCCGACCCGCACCGGCGGCCGTTCCCCCTCTTCCTTAATGTGGGTCTGCATCGCGAGGGCCTCCGACCAGACGACCGCCGGGTCCACGCCGAGGCGCTCGCCGATCCGCGAGACGCTTCCGCTCGGCTCTTCCTCCAGGGCGAGGAGGATGCCGAACCGGACGTGCATCGCTCCGGACTTGGGGTCGGAGGGGGTGAGCGTCCTGTCGGCGTAGGCCCAGAAGGCGCCCAGGAAGAAAAGGACCCAGCCGAGCCAGCAACCGAAGAGGGCCACGGGGACGAAGCGGAGCGGCCCGAAGAGGGCGAAGCGCGGCGACGCGGTGAGCGGTTCGATCGCCAGGAAGGCGCCGACCAGGAGAAGCGAGGTGCACAGCGAGGCGAGGAGAGTGCGCCCGAGTCGCGGCCGCACGGTTGGCGTGAAGTAGTATGCGGCGAAGAGGAGCGTCCAGAGGACGAGCGAGACGAAGCCGTCGAAAGCCGCGAAGGAGACCTCATCGAGCCAGGCCCAGTCGACGAATCCGCGCGCGGAGGCAACGAAACGGTCCCGGGCCGCCGCGGCGGCGAGGAGCCCCTTCACCATGAGGTATGCGGCCCCCAGCGCGCCGGGGAAGACGAGGAAGAGGACCGCGAGCCGCCGCCACCATAGCGCCGTGCGGCCGGGGCTTCCCCGCATCTCGTTCAGGTGCTCGCCGACCTGTCCGAGGAAGAGCACCATGCTCCAGAGGCCGAAAAGGACCATCGTGCTCCCGGTTCCCATGTGCTCCTCGCGGATGCGCTCGAGGAACTCGCCGGCCCAGGCCGGCGTTTGGGCCCCTTCCCCGCCGGCCCCAGCGAGAGCGAGGACCACTCGCTCCAGAAGCCGCGAGACCGCGCCCTCGTCCAGCCGCGCGAAAAGGAGCAGGAGGAGGATGCCGAAGGGCACCGCGACCAGGACCGAGTTGTAGGCCATCGAGGAGGCCCGCTTGAAGACGCCGGTGTCCTGGAACTGGGAGACGATCCAGTGGATCCGCTCGGCGAGCCGCGTTCGCGTGTGCCAGATCAGCGCGTTCAGCCAGTCGACCGGATGGAACGTCCGCATCGCGATCCTGGCCTCGACCAGGTTGTCGCGGTCGTCGAAGACCTCGACCGTGTCGCCCGGGAGGGCCGCGCCGGGCGCGGCGTCGTCGGTCTCCCGGCACAGGGTGAGGTTCCCGTCCGGACATTCGCCCGACAGAGGCGCGGCGAGGGAGATCGAGAGCGCCCCGCCCGGCGGGATCGTGTAGGCCGCGCCCCCGGGGATCCTCCGGTCGAGAGGAGGGGGGCGCACGTCATCCGCCTCGCTGTGGCGGGTGTAGCGGATCCGGTAGCCCGCGATCGAGACGGACCGACTTCCGCGGACCACCGCCCAGAGCCAGCGCAAAGGGTGCTTCGGGTTCCGGATCCGGATCGCCGTATCCCCAGGCTTGACGCGATCCAGTCGCCAGTGCTTCTTCATCGGTGGGTCCCTCCATGCGCGATGGTATCATCCGGGCTGCGTCGGGAGCCGGGGAGGCCGGACGCCCGAGAGAACTGGACAGGAGGAAGGCTCGATGCTCCGTGGATGGATGATTTCGTGCTGCCTCGCCGGCGCGTTCGCTGCCGGGTGCGTTCACACCGGGAAGAACACCTACGACCACAGCGACTCGACCTACGTGATCGAGGACCGGCGCTCGCACGTCGACGAGGGGGACTACTACTACGGCGGCTACTATGGCGAGCACCGCTACCGCGAGCACCGGTGGACCGTGGAGAAGGAGGGGTACTATCACGCGCCCTACAACCCGGACAACCGGTACGACTTCCGCCAGTAGGATCGTCCTTCCGGCGGCGCTCCTCGCCCTGGCGTCCATCGCGCGCGGCCAGGAGCCGCCGGTCCTGGCCCAGGAGCTCGCCCGCCGGATCGCGGCCGCGGAGGAGATGGTCGAGAAGGGCCGGTACGGCCGCGCCATCGAGAGCCTCGAGTCTCTCCGGGAGCTCCTGGCGACGACCGCGGGGACCGGCGGCGAGTGGGCCGCGATCGACGGCCGGGCCGCGGAGCTCCGCGACCTCGCGCTCCGCCTCCGGGAGGTTCGCGGGGACGCGCCGGCTCCCGACGAGCCGGAGTCCGCGCGAGAGCGGGTGGCGCGTCTCATCGCCGAGCTCGGTTCGACAGAGTGGGCCGAACGGGAACGGGCGGAGCGCGTCCTCCTTGAAGAAGGAAAGGGGGCGCCGGATCTCCTGGAGGCCGCCCAGGAAGATCCCGACCTGGAGATCCGGGAGCGGGCCGCCCGGGTGCTTTCGAAGATCCGCGCCCCCGGCTCGAGTCGCCCGTTTCACTTCCTCCTGGGCAAGATCCTCTGGGTCGCCGGGGGCAAGGCGTACGTGGATCTCGGGGCCGCGGCGGGGCTCGCGCCCGGGACGACCGGCGTCACGTATCGGCCGGACGAATTCGGCGCGAGGGTTCGGGTGGGCGACATCCGGGCCGATTGGGCCATGATCGAGATCGTAGAGGCGATCCGCGACGGGGAGGCGCGGCCCGGAGATCTCGCGGAGTTCTCGACCGAATTCGGGAAATAGCGGTAAGATCGGGCCCGGGTCGAGAGTCTTCGGGGTTTCACGGTTCGGAGTACGGGGCGTGTGCGGAATCGTCGGCGTCTGCGGGCCGGAGGGGACGGACGCGGTCCTCCCCATCTACGACAGCATGGTCACGCTCCAGCACCGCGGCCAGGACGCCGCGGGGATCGTCACCTGCGATCTCGACGGCCGCTTCCACATCAAGAAGGGGGAAGGCCTCGTTCGCGAGATTTTTCGCGAGAAGAACATCCGGCGGCTCCGGGGGCGGGTCGGGATCGGCCACGTCCGCTACCCGACCTTCGGCTCCGGTTCCGGGGAGGACGCGCAGCCGTTCTTCGTCCCCAACCCGTACGGCGTCGCGATGGCCCACAACGGGAACGTGGTGAACTTCGCGGAGCTCATCTCGGAGCTCAAGGTCCGCGACCTCCGCCACTGCAACTCGGGCTGCGACGTCGAGATCCTCCTCCACGTCTTCGCGAGCGCCATGGAACGGGACGGCAACGCCCAGCCGACGCCCGACCAGGTCTTCCGCGCGGTGGGGGAGGTCTTCCGGCGGGTGCACGGCGCCTACTCCGTGGTGACGCTCGTCGGCGGAGCCGGGCTCCTCGTCTTCCGCGATCCGCACGGGATCCGGCCCCTCCTCTTCGGTCGCCTGGAAGGTCCGCAAGGGCCGATCTACGCGGCCGCGAGCGAATCGGTCGCGCTCGGCCTTCTCGGCTTCAAGCGCCTGGAGGACGTGCGTCCGGGCGAGGCCGTCCTCTTCACGCTCGACGGCAAGGTCCACCGCCGGGTCCTGGACTCGCGCGAGCACGCCCCCTGCATCTTCGAGCTCATCTACTTTTCCCGCCCCGACTCGATCACCGACGGGGCGAGCGTCTACGAGGTGCGCCTGGCCCTTGGCCGGGCGCTCGCCGCGCGGTGGGCCGCGGAGGGGGAGCCCATCGACGCGGTGATCCCCGTCCCGCACGCCGCCTGCACCGCCGCGATCGAGCTCGCGAGCCGCCTCGGCGTCCCGTACCGCGAGGGCCTCGTCAAGAACCGCTACGTCGGCCGGACCTTCATCATGCCGGAGGACGCCGACCGGCGGCGGCTCGTCCGGCAGAACTTCAGCACCGTCCCCTCGGTCCTCGCCGGGAAGGACGTCCTGCTCCTCGACGACTCGATCGTGCGCGGCAACACCGTTTACGAAATCATCGAGATGGTCCGCGCGGCGGGGGCGAAGAAGGTCTACTTCGCGAGTTACTCCGCGCCTCTCCGCCACCCCTGCGTCTACGGGATCGACATGGTGACCCGGAAGGACTTCGTCGCCCGCGGCCGCGAGGTCGAGGAGATCGGCCGCGAGATAGGCGCCGACCGGCTCGTCTACCTCACGCTGGAGGAGATGCTCTCCGCTGCCCGATCGGCCGTGCCCGGCCGGACGGGCTTCTGCACCGGCTGCTTCTCCGGAAAATACCCGACCGGGGACGTCTCGGAGTACGCGAAGAACCTCGAGGAGGAGCGCGAGACCATGCGCAGACTCCGCCAGCTCGAAGCGGTCTCGGAAAGATAGAATATCCATCGCATGGCCACCGCGACCGCGCTTCCAGTTCGCCTGCGCCCCCGCGAGGAGGACCAGCGGGTCTTTCTGGAAGGGGTGAGCTGGGAGATGTACGAGAAGCTCCTGGAGCTCCGCGGCGAAAGGCCCCGTCCCCGGATGATCTACCTCGAAGGGGTGCTCGAGCTCATGACGACCTCGTGGGACCACGAGTGGTACAAGAAGACTCTCGCCCGGATACTCGAGGCCTACGCGGACGAGCTCGGGCTCGAGTTCACCGGCGTGGGTTCGATGACCCTCAAGGTCAAGAGGAAGAAGCGGGGGCTAGAGCCCGACGAGTGCTACGAGGTGGGGCCCGAAACCAAGCGCCGGCCCGATCTCGCGGTCGAGGTGATCTGGACATCTGGCGGCCTGGACAAGCTGGAGGTTTACCGGGGGCTTGGCATTCAGGAAGTCTGGCTGTGGCGGGACCAAAAGATCGAGATCCACGCCCTGCGTGGCGACCGATACGTGCGCGCCCGGAAGAGCCGCGTCCTGCCGGGCCTCGACCTCGAACGGGTCGCCGCGTTCCTCGTCTCCGGCAAGAGCCAGAGCCGGATCGTCCGCGATTTCCGGGCCTCGCTCCGGGGCAAGTAGACAGGCCTCGTCACTGCCCTCGTCTCCGGGAGTCCGGCCGTGGGACGTCACGCCCTTGTCCTCGTCCCGTTCCTGGCGTTCGTCTCGGCGGCCCTCGCCTGCGAGGAGAACACGACCTGGGACCGGCTCGACTCAGAGGTGGTCGCTCTCGAGTTCAAGGACGCGCCGATCGGGGAGATTCTCAACCTGCTCGACCCGAGCCAACCCTGGCCGATACCCTGGCCTAGCTCTCGGGCGCAAGAAAGTAAATGGGCCTGAGCGGTAGGAAGCGCCGAGCCTTCTCCGCGAGCTTGTCGTAGTACTCGACCCAGAGGTCGTATAGTCTTTCCAGGTAGTTGCCGGCTTCATGGTCCGTGAGCTGCACGGACGCCGCGAGTGCCGCGAGAGCGTCCTTCGCCCGCATGCCCTCAGGCTGGTTCATCAGGATCTCGATGAGCCTGCGAAGCAGCTCGCCAGTTCGTCGTCTCGTGACTTTGGCCATCTCTCCGTCCCTGTTGCAGGTCGTCGACCAGTCTACACCCTGTTCGTCAGCGCGAGGCTCGACGCCTCCGCGATCCTCGCGCCGGGTGAGGGGCTGCTTCTCGCCACGGGGGGACCCGCGGACGAGGCGGGGGGCGTGGAGTATCTCCTCGTCCAGATCGAGCCCGGCGAGGAGAACTCGTCCCCCCTTTCCGGAGGCCCCGCTACCGCGACCGCTCGAACTCCTCCCAGTCCATGTCGCTGTAGAAGTAGTGGCTTGCCCGCTCCCTCTCGTACTCGTACTCGTAGTCTTCCCTGGAGAGGAAGTCCACAAGGCTTCGGACGAGGATCACGAGCCTCCGGATCACGCTCTCCCTCGCCGTGACGTCGAGCACAAGATCGCCCGGAACGGGTCGCTCCTTCTCGGCCTGGGCGAGATCGTCGAAGACCACGGCCACAAGCCGGATCAACCGATCGAGGTCGGCCGTGTACTCCCGATGCTCGGGGAGATCCCG
This sequence comes from Planctomycetota bacterium, assembly GCA_016209595.1. Classification (GTDB taxonomy): domain Bacteria; phylum Planctomycetota; class JACQVV01; order JACQVV01; family JACQVV01; genus JACQVV01. The sequence goes on along the minus strand of JACQVV010000141.1, from coordinate 7,348 downwards.
GAGCCCCCGGATCCAGGCGAGGATCGCCTCCTCGGACTCCTCTACCGATCGCGCGGACTCGGCACGCTCGATCCGCCCGAGGAGCGTGAAGATGTACCGCTCGCGGTCGCCCTTGACGATCCCGGGGAAGGCCGGCGGGACTTCTTCGAGCACGAATTCCTCAGCGAGCTCGTCGGGCGTGAACTCCCCCAGGGTCACGCCTGGGCGGGACATCGGGCGGACCCACTCGCCCTCCCCGACCACAAACTGGACCTCGACAGGAAGACCGAGGTTCGCCGGCAGTGCGATCTCGAAGAAGCCGAGGAGGTCGGTCTCCCCCTCCATCGTCACGAAACCGTCGCTCTCCAGGCGCCTTCGTCTGGTGTACTCGCGCGCGCCGAGGAGCGTCTCGACGGCGCCCCAGGCCTCGTTCTCGGAGACCGGCCATGGGCGGGTGCCCTCGGCGAAGGGGTCCGTTGCCCGGAGCCGGACCCGGGCCAGGGCGCCCGAGATCGGGTAGCCCTCCCGGTCCACAACGCGACCGAGATGGTAGACGGGATCGCCCAGGGGGTCGTGCGTCTGGACGGTGAGCCGGACGGCCGCCGTTTGCTCATGGAGTTCGACCTCTTCGTGGACCGCGGAGAGCCAGCCGTCCCAGTAGACGACGCTCTTCTTCCCCGGCGAAAGTCCCGAGACGAGGAGGGAGCCGCCATCCAACCACGACGCTTCCTCGCCGCCCGGAGCCTCGTCTAGTCCGCGGAGATCGATCTCCCGCTCGGTGTGGCCCTGGTCGTCGAGAACGAGGAGGGTGCCATACTCCTCCCCGAACTCGACCTCAAGGGCCGGGCCGGAACGGGGTCCTGCTTCGGCGGTCCCATCGGGCTCCGGTCGGGGCTCTGCAGGGGCGCTCCCCGGCTCGTCGCGTGTGAGAGGGGCTGGGTTCAGTCCCTTCGGGCCGGCCGGGGCGCTGGCGGCGGACTCGGCGGACGGGCCGTTCGCCGGGGCGCCGGCCGTCCCTCTCCACAGCCACACGAAGGCGAGCGCGCCTGCCGAGGCAATCGCCCAGAAGAGGAATCTCGATAGCCTGATATTCGTGTTCATGGTCTTCACTCCTTTTGTGTGAGGGTCAGCGTCGGGGGCCGGGCGGCGAGAAGGGCTCGAGACGGCCGAGCGTCGCGTCCGCGGCCTCGGTTCCGATCCCTTCGAAGGCCGCAGGATCTTCGGCATGGCACCCCAGGTTTTGAAGGTTCTCCAGGGTCGTCCGACCGACGCGCTCGTGGAACTCCTTTGCGCCGTCGTCCTCGTGTTTCTCGATATCCTGTTTCCACCGGTCCGCCTTCTTTCCCGGGCTCCCGCTCAACGTGGCGTTGTGTTTCGCGGTGTCGACGGCCCGGGCGTGCGTGGCCGAGTGGCCGGACTCGTGCGCGCGAACGACCGCGGAGAAGGCGGGATTCTCGGACGGGTAGAGAGCAACGATGACCTTGGTCAGGGTCCCTTTCGTCATGTCGTGGACCCAAATCCGCCCGGCGTATCCATCGTGGGCGAGCGTATCTCGCACCGTACGTTCGATCTGGCTCTGGATGCTGGGGATGAACCGTGGGCCGGTCGGGGTTTTGAGGTAGTGACCTTTCTCGTCCTTCGCATTGGCCATTTCTCGGGGAACGCCGGACTGGACGAGCGCGTTCTCGAGCGCGTCGCGGAGCTCCCCCGCGGGGTCTTCGAGATGGGAAAAATCGTCCGTCGCAATCGGCACCTCGATCCGGACCGAAGAGAGGTTCTCGGGGCGAACGTCGTCCGAGGCGAACGCCTCGGGCGTAGTGAGTGTGAAGATGAACAGCAAGACCGAAGGTGTGGCTGGGGTGCGCATGGTGGTTTCCTCCGTGATGGGAGTGGACTTCCAACGGAGGGCCCTCAGTACGCAAAGCGCGGGCCGTCAGATGCGCGGATGCCTACTATCGCCAGAACCGGCGGCCTGGCAGGAGTTTCCGCTCCGGCAGATCCCGAGCGACCCGCCTCCGAGCGTGCGAAGTTGCCACAACTTCCAGTCCCGGAGGCGTGCGGATTCGCACGATCGGCCGACCATGGCGGGCGACTTGAGCGCCCACGAAATCAAGAGGATCGTCCGGCTGATCGTCGAGGAACTCGCCGGGCGCGGTTCGCGTATCATGGACACGCCCTGCCCAACGTGTCTTACCCGTCACCGAGGAGGCTCGCCATGCCGCGTCACGCCCTGGTCCTCGTCTCGCTCCTCGCGCTCGCCACGCCGGCCCTCGCCGATGAGGAGAACACTATCTGGGACCGGCTCGACTCGAAGGTGGTCTCCCTCGAGTTCAAGGATGCGCCGATCGGGGAGGTCCTCGTCTTCCTCTCGGAGACGATCGAGGCAACGATCATGACCGACCCCGAGCTCACCAAGAATCGGACGGAGGAGGAGCTCCGGATCACGGTCCGGCTGAAGGACGTGACCGCGCGGACGGCGCTCGATGTCGTGCTGGCGACGACGAGACTGGGGGCCCAAGTCGAGCACGGCGTGATGGTCGTCAAGGACCGCCAGGAGATCACGGCCGGTTCGACGCTCGAGGAATACGATCTCGCGGGGCTGGTTTACGACTCGGCAGACCGGGACGAAGGGGAGTGGGACGACTCGTATTTCGTTGAGTTCGGTCCACCGCCCTCCATCTTCGAGGAGGTGATCGCCCCAGGCAGCTGGGACCCTCCCAACTCTCTCGTGGTGCGGAACGGGAAGCTCATCGTCCGCCACACGCGGGAAGTCCACGCGCAGATCCGGGAGCTCATCGCGGGCCTCCGCGCCGTCGCCGCGCGCCAGGTCGAGATCGAGACGTCGGTCTACCGTCTCTCGCCGGAGTCGCTCGCCGAGCTCCGGTCGGAGGGACCTACTCCCGCGACCGATCTACCGGAGCAGCTCGACGCGCGGATCGCGCGGGGCGAACGGGCGGGTGACGAGCTCATGTGTCGCTTCGCCTGCGTCACGGCGTCGGGTGTCCGCCGGACGGTCGTGGGCGGAGCCGCCCACCCGTTCGTCGAGAACCACGAGCCCTGGGGCCTGGAGGGCTCGGCGGCGTCGGTCCCATCGGTTGGCTGGAAGGACGAGGAGCTCCGCGCCACGTTCGTGCCGTTCGTGCGGGACGCGGACGGCGCGATCCTGATCGGCGCCGACTTCGACTGGACTCGCGACGTCGAGCCGGGACGCTCGTCGGAGACGGATGCCGGGGAGATCGACCTCCCCCGCACGCGGCGCCTCGTCCTCGCGCTCCGCGAGACGGTCCCGGCCGGGCGGTGCCTCGTCGCGGAGGCCGGCGACTCCACGGTCGTGATCGTCCGGCCGGTCGCGCGGGAGGTGCCCGGCCTCGTGCCCCCGCCCCCGGCCGAGCCGGCGGGCGAGCGCGAGAAACGGGAGATCCTCGACCGGCTCGACCGGACCGACATGGCGCCGAGCTTCGACGACCGCCCCTTCGAGGAGATCGTCTCCGAGATCGCGGATCGGGCGGGCGTCAACGTCGTGATCGACCGCTCCGTGACGGACCAGCTCGGCGAGGACGGCCTCAAGGTGAGCTTCCACGCCCGCTCGATCTCGGCCCGCCGGCTTCTCGAGCTCCTCTGCGATTTGCACGGGCTGGCCGCAAGCTTCCTGTCGAACGTCCTGATCGTCGCGACCCGCGATTCGTGCGGGTGGGGGGAGGCGCCCGTCCTCGTGCTCCACGACATCCGCGATCTCGCTCTCGACATCCAGCGCGAGCCCATCAAGCTCATCCTTGGACACGATCCGTCGAGGCTTGCCCCGGCGCGCACCGCTCCGATGGGCGTCATCTTCCGCGAGGAAATCCCGTACTCTCGCCACTCCTCTCGCGTGGAGTATTTCCAGGAGCTCATCCGCGCGCTTGTGGACCCCGAATCGTGGGATACCGAGGGCAACGCGATCCGTCTTGTCCCTGGGCAGCTCCTCACCGTCAACCGTCCGGGGACGCAAGAGAAGGTCGCCGCCCAGCTCGAGATCTGGCGAAAGACCAGGGGACGTCCTCAGCGCGCCCGCATGATCAGGTTCGTCGCGGGCGCGGGCTTCCTCGCGGGATTGCAGGCAGGCGTCCTCTCGGCGGAGGAGGTCGCGTCGCTCTCGAAACGCATCGACTCTGAAGAGGGAACAAGCGACGTTGAGCGCTTCACGGCGGCCGGCGTCGAGAGGCAGTTCTTCGGTGCCGGCCGCCGGGACCAGGTCCACTACGTCTCGCGCTTCGACCCCGCGGCCGGGGGCGGGACCGACGTCCGCGCGCCGGTGTCCGCGTGGTACAGGACAGGGCTCGTTGTGAACCTCAAGGTGGCCGCGCTCCCCGAGGGCCGCTTCCGGGTCGAGATCGAAGGCGAAGCGGCCCGGCTCCTCGGGACACCCTCCGTGACCGAGGTCGAGGGGGGTGACGTCGAGTGCCCGCGGGTCGCCGAAGCAACGCTCGTCCACTCAGCGATCCTCGCGACCGGCGAGGGGCTCCTCCTCGCCACGGGCGGCCCAGCGGACGAAGCCGGTGGAGTGGAGTATCTCCTGGTCCAGATCGAGCCCAGTGGGAGCGAGTAGGCTCCGCGTTCCGGCGGCCCCGCTACCGCGGCCGCTCGAACTCCTCATCGTCCATCCCACTGTAGAAATAGTGGCTGGCCTGATCCCTCTCGTACTCGTACTCGTAGTCTTCTCTGGACAGGAAGTCCAGGAGGTTCCGGACGAGGATCACGAGCCTGCGGATCACTTCCTCCCGCGCCGTGACGTCGAGCACCAGATCGCCGGGAACGGGTCGCTCCTTTTCGGCCTGGGCGAGATCGTCGAAGACCACGGCGACCAGCCGTTCCAGCCGAGCGAGATCGGCGATGTACTCCACATGCTCGGGGAGATCCCGGAGCCCCCGGATCCAGGCGAGGATGGCCTCCTCGGACTCCTGGACCGACCGCGCGGACTCGGCACGCTCGATCCGCCCGAGGAGCGTGAAGATGTACCGTTCGCGGTCGCCCTTGGCGAGCCCGGGGAAGGCCGGCGGGACGTCCTCGAGCACGATCTCCTCGTAGAGCTCGTCGGGCGTGGCTTCCCCAAAGGACGGTCTCTGGCGGAACATCGGACGGACCCACTCGTCCTCTCCGACGACGAACGTGACCTCGACGGGAACACCGAGCCACGCCGGCACATCAAACCCGAACATGCCGAAGCTGTCGCACACTCCCTCCATCGTCACGAAACCGTCGCTCTCCAGGCGCCCTCGACTGATGTACGTGCGCGAACCCAGGAGCGTCTCCACTGCGCCCCAGTATTCGTCCTCCGTGAGCGACCATGGGGGGGCGCCCTCGGTGAAGGGATCCGTCACAGGGAGCCGGACCCGGGCGAGAGCTCCCGGGATCGGGTAGCCCTCCCGGTCCACGACGTGACCGTGAAAGGAGACTGCCTCGTCTAGGTATTTTCCCCGCTGGACGACGGTGAGCCTGACGGCCGCGGTTCCCTCGTAGAGTTCGATCTCCTCACGACCCGCGGAGAGCCAGCCGTCCCAGTAGACGACGCTCTTCTTTCCCGGGATGAGTCCGCAGACGAGGAGGGACCCGCCATTCAACCACGACGCTTCCTCGCCGCCCGGGGAGTCGTCGAGTCCCGAGAGATGGATCTCCCGCTCGGTGCGACCCTGGTCGTCGAGAACGAGGAGGGTGCCATACTCCTCCCCGAACTCGACCTCAAGGGACGGGCCGAAACCGGGTCCTGCTTTGACGGTCACATCCGGCTCCGACCGGGGCTGTGTGGAGGTGCTCCCCGGCTCCTCGATTGCGAGAGGGGCTGGGTCCCGGCCGGCCGCGTCGGCCGCGGCGCCAGCAACGGACCGGGCGGACGGGCCGTTTGCCGGGGCGCCGGCTGTCCCTCTCCACAACCACACGAAGGCGATCGCGCCTGCCGAGGCAATCGCCCAGAAGAAGAATCTCGATAGCCTGGCATTCGTGTTCATGGTCTTCACTCCTTTCCTGTGAGGGTCAGCGTCGAGGACCGGGTGGCGAGAAGGGCTCGAGACGGCCGAGCCTCGCGTCCGCGGCCGCGGTTCCGATCCCTTCGAGGACCGCGGGATCCTCGGCATGGCATCCCAGGTTCCCGAGGTTTTCTAGCGCCGTCCGCCCGACGCGCTTGTGGAACTCCTCCGCGCCGTCGTCCTCATGTTTCTCGATCTCGCGTTTCCACAGTTCCACGCACTTCCCCGGGCTCCCGCTCATCGTGGCGTTGTGTTTGGCCGTCCCGACGGCCCGGGCGTGGGTGGCCGAGTGGCCGGACTCGTGCGCACGAACGACCGCGGAGAGAGCGGGATTTTGCGACGGGTAGAGAGCGATGATGACCTTGGTCAGCGTCCCCCTCTCCTTGTCGTGGACCCATATCCGCCCGGCGTAGCCATCGTGGGCGAGCGTCTCTCGCACCGTGCGTTCGATCTGGCTCTCGATCTCATCGATGAATCGGGGGCCGCTCGGGGTTTGCAGATAGTGACCTTTTCTGTTCTCGATCATGTGCGGCACCTTCGACTTTACGAGCGCGGTCCTCAGCGCGTCGCGGAGCTCTCCTTGCGGGTTCTGGAGATGGGAGAAATCGTCCGTCGCAATCGGCACCTCGATCGTGACCGAGGATAGGTTCTCGGGTCGAACGTCGTCCGAGGCGAGCGCCTGGGGCGTGGCAAACGCGAGGGCAAACAGCAAGGCTGTGAGTGTGGCTCGTGTGCGCATGGCGGTTTCCTCCGTCGTGGGGATGGACTTCCAACGGAGGGCCCTCGGCACGCAAAGCGCGGGCCGCCGGATGCGCGGAGGCTGACGATCGCCCGAATCGACCGCCTGCCAAGAGATTCCGCTCTGATGGATTCCGATAGGTCGACCGGGGAGCGTGCGAAGTTGCCACAACTTCCCGCCCCGCGGTCGTGCGAATTCGCACGAAGCGAGGAGACCCATCACTTCCCAGGGCTACGCCAAAGTCGTCCAACCCCTGAACCGCGACCTGCGGGAGTCATCTCCACTCGTACTCGTAGTCGGTGTCGGACTCGTTCTCGTTCTCGTGATCGGAAGCGGGAGCCACCTCGACCGACAACGCCAACGCCAACGCCAACGACTACGAGTACGACCACGTCAACGACTACGGGTGAGAGTGCGAGTCCGAGCAAGCCGACTTTGACGGGACCGTGCATCGCTTCCCGCTTGGATTGACGGACCGGCTCCCCTGGCCCTATACTCCGTGGGGGTGTGGCCAAACGGCAAAGGCGGCCGGCTTAAACCCGGCGACACCTGTGGGTTCGAATCCCATCACCCCCACACGGCGCGAGCTGGACGATTATCGTCGCTCCGGCCATCCTGGCCTTCGCTCCTC
>JACQVV010000110.1 GCA_016209595.1 Planctomycetota bacterium | reverse complement strand
GTGCAAAGGGACGCTCATCGCCCTCCTCGCTCCGGACTCCCACGGTGAAGGTTCGGATCGGTTGCCCCGCGGCCCGCGCGGCCAGAGTCGTCACGAGAGAGGAGTCCAGGCCACTCGACAGGAAGGAACCGACCGGCACGTCGGCCACCAAATGAGCGCGCACCGCTTCCTCGACGAGATCCCGGAAGCGCGCCGTGGCCTCGCCCCGCCTACGCCCCCCCCCCCTGCCGCCGATCACGAAGGACCAGTAACGCCGCATCGCTCCCCGGCCGTCCCGTATCGAAAGGACGTGCGCGGGCGGCAGCTGCCGCGCGGCCGCTACAAGTGTCAGCGGGTCGGGACAGTAGCCGAAGGTGAAGAAGTAGGCGAAAGCCTCGCGGTCCATGACCCGCGACAGCGATGCATCCTCGAAAAGCGCCGAAAGCTCCGAGGCGAAGGAGAAGCGACCGTCGTCTCCCAGGGCGTAGAAGAGCGGCTTGATGCCCAGGCGATCTCGCGCCGCGAAGATCCGCCGGCCCTCCTCCGACACGATGACGAAGGCGAACATGCCTTGAAGGCGCGTCACGCAATCGGCGCCAAAGACCTGGTAGGCGCGCAGGACCACCTCCGTATCGCCGGCCGTCGTGAAGACGTGTCCAGACGCCCGAAGTTCCTCGCGCAGTTCCTTGTAGTTGTAGATCTCCCCGTTGAACACCAACACCATGCCCCGCTGGTCATCCACCATTGGCTGCTTGCTCGCCGCGAGGTCGATGATCGATAGGCGCGTGTGGCCGACGGCCACCCGTCCGGCCGTGTGAGTGGCCTGTTCATCCGGTCCACGATGGGCGAGCGCACGCACCATCCTCTGCACGATCTCCACCGGCGCGACGGCGCCCGGCGGCGCGACGATACCGCAGATTCCGCACATCAGTCGCCCTCCTCGCGGCCGGCAGGGTCGCGCGCTCCCGATTCTCCGGCAAGGATCGCCTCGTAGAGGGGGATCTTCGTCTCGAGCCAGCGCTCCACGGAGAAGTTGGCGACCACGTGCTCGCGGCCCTTCCGGCCCATGCTGGCGGCCCGTTCCGGGTCGGCCAGAAGCGTTCGCGCCGCGGCGAGGATTTCCTCGGCCGAACCGGGCTCCACGAGGAGGCCGCTGTCACCATCCTGGACGATCTCCGGGATCGGCCCCATGCGGCTCGAGACGACCGGGACCCCGCAAGCGAGGGTCTCCGCCACGACGAGGCAGAAGGTCTCCGCGAGCGAGGGATAGATGCCCAGGGTCGCTGTCCGGACGAGGGATGCCAGCTCGTCGCGGGGCATCGGCGGAAGGAATCGGAACCGGTCTCGAACTTCCGCGGGCACCCGAGCCTGGAGTTCTCCCTTGACGCTCGCGCGCGCGGGCCCCTCCAGCCCGTCCTTGCCCACGAGGATGACCTCAAGCTCGGGACGCTCTGCGGCGAGTCGCACCAGCGCCTCGACGAGCGGGAACACCCCTTTTCGGCGGGTGAGAGTCCCGGCGTACAGGATGCGATTTGCCAGCCTCTCTCCGGGGCGGAACAGGTCGGTGTCGACCGGATAGTAGACGACATGGACCGGGAGGCGGTCCGGCAACCCGAGAAGGCGCCGGGTCTCCGAGGCGCAGAAGCGGCTCGGCGCAACCAGGCAATCGCTGCGAAGCATCTGGCGCCGTTCGCACCGGACGAGCCGCGGCTTGCGCCGCACCCCGCCCAGCATACTGAAGAGCGCGTTGTTCGCGTCCAGCCTCGTGATGACGGCGGGCGAGTCCCTCCCGCCGAGCGGCAAGAGCAGGCCTAGATAGTCCTGGCTCTCGATCAAGTCGATGGGCCGCTCCCGGTGGATGCGGCGAAGGAGGGCCCGGAGCCGCAGGCGACCGAGATGCCCCGAGGCCACGGGCGATCGACTCCTCGCGGTCCGGTAGACCTGGATACCCTCGAAGTCATCGACCGAGTCCTCTTCGTAGAGACCGGCGATCGTAACCTGGTAGCCACGGTCCCGGCAGGCCCGCGCCGACGTCATCACCGCCGACCCCGACCCCCCCACGGCGCAGGGCGGCATCTCGTGACAGACGAACAGGATGTGGGGCTCTGCCCGCGCCATGGTGTGAGGATAGCACAGTCTCCTGCGGCCTCGACCAGCGGATTCCGCCGCGGTCCCTGCGCACCGGGACCGGCTTACTGCGGGAACGGGAGCCCTTGGCGCGACGGCAACGCCGGGAGGTGGTAGCCGAAGCGTCGGCGAATCCGATACCAGACCTGGTCCGCCAAGGCATGGGCCACCTCCAGGCACACTCTCGCCCGCGAGACCGGCCTGGGCCGGCGCACGAGATCCCGGAGCCAGCCCTCGATCTGGCCGGCCCCGCGGGCGAGATCGTAACGTTCCGCGACGAGCTCACGGCCCTCGCGCGCCATCCGGCCGCGCAGGTCGGGATCGCTCATCAGCCGGCGCAGGAGGGCGACGAGCGCCAGCAGGGCGCCGGGGTCGCAGGGAAGGTTTCGGGTGAACTCGTGGTAGGTGAGCTCCTCGAAGAACTCTCTCGCCACCGGGCGCGAGTAGTGGGTTCCCAGGGCGATGGAAGGTACGGCCATGGACATCGCCCGGAGGATCGAACTTCCTCGCCCGATGAACAGATCGCAGCCGGCATATGCAGGGTGCGGATCGGCCATCGCGCCCAGAAAACGGACCGGCGCCCGATCGGTCTCGATCAGCCCGAGACGACGCGCGTGACTCATGATCTCGTCGCGACCTGGCCCATCCCCTACCAGGGCAAGCCGGAGGGGGCTCTCCGGATCCTCGCCGTATAGGGTCCGAACCGCATCGAGGAGAAACCGGAGCCATTGCTGGTTCGCTGTCCAGTCGAGCCGGCAGACGGTCACGGCCAGGAAGTGCTCCGGTCCGGCCCCCGCCGCGGAACGGAACGCCCGGACGCGCTCCGGATCGACCACGATGCCCAACGGGATCCGGGCCTCCCACAGAATGACCGATTCCCGGGGCCAGCCGAGATCGACCAGGTCGTCGACCATGTAGGGCTTGGTCACGAGCATCGGACCCAGCCGGGGAAGGTAGAGGGGAGAGAGCCAGTTCAGGTAGTGCGCTTGAAGCAGGGGCGCACCCGTCCACAGACTGACCAGCGGGGCCTCGATCACCGTCTCGCTGCTAATTTCCCCGTTGAAGATGCAGTCGGCCCGGTGCTTTCTTGCCACGCGAGCGAGGTCGCGGACGATGTTCGGAGACGGCCGCAACCCCTTCCGATCCAGAGGCAGGAAGACCACCGGGACCCCCGCCTCGTGGAGGTCGGCGGCCAGGACTCCCTCGTCCGAGACCACGCACACGTTGTGACCCCGCCGGTGGAGCTCCACGGCCAGACGAACCGTGTTGACGATCCCCCCTCCGATCTCCAGGGATCTTAGGAGCACCAGGATCCGGAGCCTCCGGTCGGCGTCTCGATCAGAACCCCGTGCCGTGGGCCCAGCTCCCATGTCTCACCGCCTTTCAGCGCCCGGCGAATCAGGTATCATACTTGGATAGAGCTGCCCCATCCAACGGGTCTACTCGCGGGATGAGTCTGTCGGTCGTCATCTGCACCTACAAGCGTCCTGGCGAAGTCGCAAACCTCCTGGCCTCACTCCGGGATCAGAGCTACCCCGTGATGAAGGCGATCGTTGTCGACGCGTCGCCCGACACGAGGAGCCGGGAGTCGATCGACGGGATCCGGGACGCGCTCGGGTATCCCGTTCTCTACGTTCGAGCCGCCTACCCCAGCCTCCCCAATCAGCGGAGGGAAGGGATCGCCCGAGCCACCGGAGAGTACGTGGGCTTCCTCGACGACGACGTCGTGCTCGCGCCGGACTTCTTCGAGAAGCTCATCAAGGTCCTGGAAGAGGACGTGGCCGGGGAGGTCGGTGGAGTTTTCGGCTACTTCGAAGGAAGCCACTCTTTGCCCACCCCTCGGTGGATCCTGCGCAAGTGGCTCGCCCTGTGCCGGCCTCTCGAGCCCGGGAGATACCTCGCCAACGGAGTCTCGGTCCCCCTCCACCTCCAGCCGCCTTTCGAGGGGGCCCGCCCGGTGGACTACATGAGCGGCGGGTTGACCGTCTACCGACGCCGCGTGCTTGTCGAGATCCCGATTGCCGAAGGGGCCTGCCAGGTCTCCCGGCTTGGTCCCTGGTCCGCGGAAGATCTGCACCACTCGCTGCGGGTGGGGAAGAGATACCGCCTCCACTGGGTCGGCCATGCCCGGGCCCGGGACCTGCACGCGGGCGGGGGCAGACCCCCCGCCTTCCGGCAGGGGTTCTGCGCCATATACGGACAGTACTTCACCCTCCGGACGACCCGGGACGAGCGCCGGTTCCTCCATGCGCTCGCGTTCTGGCAGTACTGGATCGTGGATACGGTCTTGGCTTTCGGCGCGATCCTCACACATCCCCGAGAGGCATCTCCCAAGTTTGCCAACGCCCTCGGCCGGCTAGCCGCGGGTCTCTGCTGTCTCGTCCTCCCTCCGGACGAATCCAGGCCCCTGCGCGTTCCCCGCTCGCTTGATCGCCGGGTCGGGCTCGCCCCGTCGCGCGCCGGCGCGAGGGTTCGGGATCCAGAAAGCCCGAGCGCGACCGGAGGCCGGCAGGCGAGACGCCAGTGAAAGCCCGCAAGTTCCCCCTCTTTCTCGCCTTTCTCGTCCTCCCGTTCCTCGTCTGGGAGGGGCTAGCGCGTGTCTTCTTCCATTTCCACCTCTAGACAGCAAGTCGCTATGCTGAGGGTGGTCATGGACATCACTCCCGGGGGACCCGTTCATCTCGCGGCAAGCTCCCGCCAAGACGACCCTGGAGGTGTCTAGTGCCGGCAGGACCCGATCTCCGGCAAGAAGCCGAGAACCTGGCCTTCTACAGGGAGCGGTACTATGTGGGGCGGCGATTCTACGAGGAAATCGTCCAGCACTACCGCGCCCACCTGAAGCGACTCCTGCCCAGGCTCGGAACCCCCCGGGACGCGCGTGTTCTCGACGTCGGCTGCGGCATGGGATACCTGGAGGTGGCACTCGACGGCCATTTCCGAAACATGACCGCGGTCGATCTCGCGCTCCCGGCCCTCCGCGAACTCCGCGGCCGCCGCCCCGAAGTGCGCCTGGGCGTGGCGGACGCTGCCCGACTGCCCTTCCTCGATCGCTCCTTCGATCTCGTGACGAGCTTCGAGATCCTGGAACACGTGCCTGACGCTCGCCGGGTCGGCCTGGAGGTGATGCGGGTCCTGGCGCCTGGGGGGACGTGGGTTCTCTTGCAGCACTACCGGGGCGACGACTATCGCCACGCCATGCGGCTCGCGGGAAACCTGCTCCGCAAGCTCGGTCTCCGCAAGCGGGATCGGCCGCTCGAAACGCGCGAGGTCCACATCGGGGCCCGAACTCCGTCCGGCTGGATCCGGTATCTCGAAGAGCTGGGCCTCGTGGTCACGGACACGATCGTTCTCTCCGTCCTGCCGCCGCTCCACTGGATTCCGGCCCTCCGGGCCCGGTTTTATGACCTACCGGTCCTCACTCCGATCGACCACCAGCTTTGCCGCCTCGGGGCACTCTCTCGCTTCCTGGCGATGGGTTGCCTCTACGTGGCCCAGCGCGCTGGGGAAGCTCGGCCTTGAGCTTCCCGCCGCGCTTCGGGACGCTCCAGATCTCGCCGCGCGCCCTGAAGCCTCACGTCGATCGGGCGCTCGCTGGCCTCCGCCTTCCCCCGGCTCCCCGGGTCCTGGACGCCGGGTGCGGTCACGGTCTCTGGAGCGCCTACCTCGTGCGGCGACTTCCGCGAGCGAGCTTCCTCGGGGTGGACATCGACGCCGCTTGCGTTTCCGCCTGCGCGGCACTGGGTCTCGGGTCGCGGGCACGATTCGAGGTCCTCGATCTCCACCGGCTGGAAAAACGGGGGGCGTTCGACCTTATTCTTTGCATGAACTCGATCCACTACCGCGGCATGGAGGAAGTGGAGATCCTCGGGCGGCTTGCTCGCGCGCTCGCGCCGGCCGGACGCCTGCTCTTTGTGGGACCCATGGCGACAGACCTCCAGCCCTTTCCGTGGGAGCGGTTCCGACCGCGCCCCGACTACGACGGGTACACCGTCGAGGGCCTGCGCGAGAAGGCCCGGCGAGCGGGGCTCGTGGAAATCCTCGCCCGCCCCGTCGTCGGACCCCTCGGGACGCTCGCCAAGGGAATCTCGCGCGCCGTTCAAGGGGCTCCCATCCTGAAGTTCCTCGTCTACCCTTTCCTCTACGCACTGCTCCTCCTCGACGCGCTTCTCCCGGCGCAAGACCGGGCGTACTACCTCCTGGGAATCTTCGCACCGGGGGGGGAGAGCCGGTGAGCGGCCAGCGCCTTCCCGCAACGCTCCTCCTCTACTGGGACTACGACGGCGAGATCGGAGGGGAGAGGAGCCTCTCCGGAACCCAGGGGGCCGGGGAGCTCGGCTTTTCGGGAACGGCCCGCATCCTCGACCTTCTCGACGAGCGAAACCTCGTGGGAACCTTCGCCTGCGTGGGCTACCTCGCGCTCGAGGGTCCTCTCCCTTACCACGCCCGCGCCCAGGTGTCCGAGATCCACACCCGGGGCCACGAGGTGGCGAGCCACGCCTGGACGCATGAGTACCTGCCGGCCCTTCCCGCCCGGGCGCTCCGAGAGGTCCTCTCGCGGAGCAAGCAGGCCCTCGAGGACGCGATCGGGGCCCAGGTGGTCTCGTTCGTCCCCCCCTGGAACGCGCCGCACCGGTTCTTCTCGCGGCTCTCGCTGGGGCTCGGTCAGTTCCGGCGAGCCTGGCGGCAGCCGACCGATCTCCCGGCCCTCTGCCGAGCACTTCGCGAGACGGGCTACCGGACCTGCCGCGTGGCCTACGAGCCGCTCCCTTTCGCTCTCTGGCGGCGCCTGACCGGACGGGATCGCCTGAGCCGGCCGCTCGCGCCGGTCGGCATCGAAGGCGTGCGATGCTTCCGCTGTACAGGGGCGGGCGGGTTCGACGAGGAGCCCCGGAGGGTCCTGGAACGAGCTGCGTCCCAGGGAGGCCTCGCCGTGACGTGGGCTCACCCGCACTCGCTCCACAACGGGTCGCCGCAAGACGAGCGCTACCTTGTCCCCTTCCTCGATCGGGCGCGGGAGCTCCGCGACGAGGGGAATCTCGTCGTAACCGTGCCGTCGAAGCTCGCGGCCGGCGGTCCAGCCGGAGACACCTTGCCGTGAGGGTCTGGTTCCTTTCCAGCGCCTTCTACCCGGCCCTAGCCGGCGCCGAGAACCAGGCCCTGGAGCTCGGGGCCGCACTTGTCCGGCGCGGGGTGGAGGTTCACGTGCTCACCCGCTGCTGGCCCGGGACCGGGCCGGAGGACGTCGTCCGCGGCGTGGCCGTGCACCGCCGGGGACCGGCGTACGCAATGCCCGACGACACAATGCGATTCTCCCGCTGGGGCTCGCTCCGCGCCGCCCTCGCATGGTCGCTCGCCCTGGCGCGCCGCCGGGGCGCGTTCGATCTCCTCCACGCGAACCAGGTCTTCTCGGCGGCCACGGTCGGGTGGTTGGCGGCGAGGCTTTCCGGCATCCCTCTCGTCGTCAAGGTGCCAGGAGCGCTCGCGGCCGAGATGCTGGCTGGAAGACAAGGGAGAAGGCTCGTCCGGCGCGCGTCCGCGATCGTGGTCCCCAACCCGGAGACCGCAAGGACGCTCTCCGCCTGGTTCCCCGGCGCCCGCGTGGTCCACATCCCCAACGGCGTCCCGGATGCCGATGCAAGGCCAGCCGAAGCGGTGGACCCGGGGAGAGTGCTCTTCGTCGGCCGCCTGGTCGCCGGGAAGCGTGTGGACTCGCTTCTCGCGGCCTGGCCGGAAGTCACGAGCCGCCACCCGGGGGCGCAGCTCGACATCGTCGGATATGGAGAGGAGCGCGCCAGCCTCGAAGCGCTCGCGCGGTCTCTGGGAATCGGGACCTCGGTGGAGTTCCACGGCAAGCTCTACCCTCCCGCCGTCCGGGCGCTCCTCGCCAAGGCCTCGGCCTTCGTCCAGCCCTCCAATTCGGAGGGGGTCTCGAATTCGCTCCTGGAGGCCGCGGCCGCTGGCGTCCCCGCGGTCGTGAGCGACATCTCGGGCAACCGGGCCGTCATCCATCGCCCGGACACGGGCTACGTCGTCCCCGCTGGCGACTCCGCGGCCCTCGCCCGCGCGATTCACGCGGCCCTCGCGGATCCTCTGGAAGCGCGCGAGCGCGCGGCGCGCGCCCGGGAGCGCGTGCGGTCTCTCTTCGGGATGGAGAGGGTGGCGGACCAGTACCTCGACCTGTACGGGAAGCTCCTCCGGGAGAGGGCGGGAAGACCACGCATCGTCCGGAAAGTACCGGCGCGGAAGGAGGCGAGGCAAGTGCCTCGCCGGCTCCTGGTTGTCTCCTCGAAGCCGCACTGGCGGTCGGAAGGCGAGGTCTTCACGGTCGGCGGGTTCCCGCGGCAGGTGGCGGCGATCGCCTCCCTCTTCGACGAGACCAGGCTCTGCGTGCCCGTGGCCGGCACCGGCCCGCGAGGGGGCACATCCATGACGCGCCTCGGGATGTCGGTCAGGCCCCTGCCGGTGTCTGCGAGTCAGGCCGGATGGGGCGCCAAGGCGCTCCTCCTCTGGAATCTCCTCCTGGCGCTCCCCGTGGTGAACGCGGAATTGGGCCGGGCGACGCTGCTCCACGCTCGGCTCCCTTCCTACGAGGGCCTCCTTGCTCTCATCCTAGTCCGGGGGCGGCGCGTGCCCACCCTCGCGTGGCTCGGCGGGAACTGGATGGAGGGGATCAGGATAACACGGGAGAGCGCATTCCGCCGGTGGGTGGCCGCGCACCTGCCGAGCGTCCTCGCCTTCGCGCTCAAGGGGCATGTCGCGTTCGTCATGGGTGCTCAGTTCCCGGAGGGAATCCCTGGCGTCGGGGCGTTCCGGCGGGACGTGGCGACGAGCGTCTGGGCAAGCGAGATTGCGGACCCCCGCTTCCGGTCGTGGCCAGCCTCGCCCGGGAAGCTCGCGCTCGTCTACGTGGGGCGTCTCTCCCGAGAGAAGGGGCCGGATGTGCTGATCGAGGCGCTCGCCGATCGCGAGCTCGCTCTCGCGGCGGCGCGGGTGTCGCTCGCGCTTTCCCTCACCGTGATCGGCGTCGGACCCATGGAGGAGGAACTCCGATCTCGCGCGCGAGGGCTTCCGGTGACCTGGCGGGGACGGCTGCCGCGGGATGAGCTGGGAGAAGCGCTCGCCCGGATGGACCTCTTCGTCCTCCCTTCCCGGGCCGACGCCTCCCCGAAGGTCGTCGTGGAGGCGATGCTCGCGGGGCTGCCCGTCGTGGCCTCTTCCGCGGGCGGGGTCCCTCGCCTCCTCGGAGGTGGGGAACGCGGGCTCCTCGTCGAACCCGGCGACCCTTCTGCCCTGGCGCGCGGAATCGCCCGGCTCGTGGAGGACGGCTCCCTCCGGGGGCGGCTTGCCCAGGCCGCGCACCTCTGGGCGCGCGAGCAGACGCTCGACGCGCAGAGGGATCGGATCCGGGAAGCGCTTCGCGAGCGGTACGGACCGGGCCTCCTGGGCGAGGGGATCTCTGGTGGAGGGTCGTCGGCGAAGCCGGCGACG
>JACQVV010000109.1 GCA_016209595.1 Planctomycetota bacterium | reverse complement strand
GCCCAGGCCGCCGCCGCGTGCGCCGGAAGGTAGAGGACGTGGGCGAGCTTCCCCTGGCGGGTCGCGATCTCGGCGTACATCTCGGAGAGGTCGTCGCAGTCGCCCCGGCACATCCCGCCGAAAACCGAGGAGAGCGTCTCCCGCGCCGTCTGATGGATGTCCCCGCGCTGCTTCTTGTTCCCGACGAGCGAAGGGTTGGCCGTGTCCGGGCTGTCGTAGACGTACTGGAAGAAGTACTCGCCGAAGAGGTCGAGATGGGGCGGGTCGGGGAGGGCCGCGACCGCCTCCGCGAGGAAGCGGTCGGACTCGGCCGGCGTGGCGTCCTGGGGCGGGACGAGGCGGCCGTGAGGCGTGAAGAGGGCGCGAACGTCTCCGGCGAGGTCGACGAGGAGGAGGTGGGGCGGCAAGAGGGTCTTGAGCACGCCGCCGGACCCCAATTCGGGGACCACGCGCCTCCAGGCCGCCTGGTCCGCCCGAAAGCCCGCCTCCTTCTCCCAGCTCGCGAGCAGCGTCCCGCGGTGGAAGAGTCGCAGGGCGGTCGTTTCCTTCCAGAAGTCCTCGCGCCGGTTCGGATCCACGCCCCCGGGAAGCTCGACCACGAGCCGCGCGTCGCGGAGTCCCTCCCAGGCCTTCGGGTGGTAGTGCGGCCGGGGGGGCGTGAGCGTGTACGCGGTCCGGGCCGGCGCCTGTAGGAGCCAGCCCCCCTTTCCGAAGGCGTCCTCGAACTTCGTCAGCGCCAGCCCCTCTCCTTTAAAGGTCTCGATCGGCCGGAAACGCGTCGCCTCGTCGAGGCCCGCCTCCAGGGCTCGGGCGTGCTCGCGGGCGGCCTCCGGCAGGACCCGGTCGAGCCAGCCGTGGCGGACGAGCCGGCGCGCGAAACTCGGCGGGAACTCGTCGATCTCGGCCTCACCGTCCCGGTCCGCCAGGAGGCCGACGAGATCGAAAAGAACTGTCCGGGCGAGCGGCGGGAGCGTGGGACCCACCGCGGCCTCGAAGCGCTCGACCGCCTTCGCAACGGTTCCCACGTCCGCCGTGACGCCGCCGCCAGGAAGGGCCTCGCGCGTCGCGACGCCCTCCGCAAGCACCACGCGGTCCTCCGCGCGCAGGTGGAATCCCAGGAGGAAGTCCCACTCGTAGACGAATCCCGAATCGCCCCCGGCGCTTTTCGCGCCGAAGCCCGCCGCCTTCGCCAAGGCAACGAGCGCGACAAGGGAAGATCCCAGGCCCGGACGATCGGCCGAAAGGAGTCCCGCGTCGATCTCGATCTTCCCCATCTCGCTTGCGGCAACGGGATTTCCCAGTCGGACCGACAAGATCGGGAAGGTGGCGCCGCCCTCCTCCAGGTAGAGCCCGCCCTCCCGGTCGACCAGATGCGGGA
Source organism: Planctomycetota bacterium (assembly GCA_016209595.1). Lineage (GTDB taxonomy): Bacteria > Planctomycetota > JACQVV01 > JACQVV01 > JACQVV01 > JACQVV01. Next base: position 6,142 of record JACQVV010000109.1, on the reverse strand, counting down.
GCTTCCCGCCGATTTCCTCGAGAAGCGCCCGGCTCCGGCCTGGTCGCGGGCCGGCATCCACGGGAGGAGCGGGGGACCCATCGCTCGTGGGCTGCTCTGGGGAGGAAGCTCCTGGCGTCGTGGGCCCCGCGACCTGGGCCTGCCTCTCTCCGGAGCTCGGTCGAGTCGCGAAGAACACCGCGAGAATGACAAGGGCGAGGAGCGCACCACCCCCTGCGCCGATCCAGATGAGGGGGATGCGGCGACCGCCTCTTCGCGGGCCCTGGCTCTGAACGCGCTCGGTCCTCTTGCGGCGGGCGCCAGCCGAGCCCGACACCGGAGCGCCCTTTCCCTCGGGGAAGCGGCGAGTGGTCTTGCGCCGGCGGCCGGCCGATTCAGACTGGTGGGGGCTGGAGGCCGGAGGCCGCGGAACTCTGGGAGGACTCTGTCGCGGCTCTGCCTCCTCTTGGGTCGCGACAAGCGGCGGAGCGGCCGAGCGAGGCGCGGGAAGCGGCGGCGGAGCGACGGCGCGTGGCGCGGGGCGCGGGAGAGGGGAGACCCGCGGCGCCGGGATCGGCGGCGCCGCGGATCGCGGAACGGCCCGTGCGGAGGGGGCAGCCGGGGCGGCGGCGCTTGCCCGAGGAGCTCCCAGCGCCCACGGCGCGCCGCAGTGCGGGCAGGTCCCGGAGCGCGGAGGCGTCTCGCCAGGCACCTGGAACATCTGGCCGCAGCTTGGACAGGCGATCCGCATTCTCTCTTCCCCTCGAAAAGACCCGGCAGTGTAACCTATCGTCCTCGATGTTCCGACACTCGACAGGTGGGAGGTCTTCAAAGATGATCCGAACGAAGTCGCGTCTCTTTTCGCTCGCCCTCGCCGCGCTCGCGACCGCACCCGTCCTCGCCGACGAGGCGCCGGTTCCCTCCGCCGAGGCGAAGGTCCTCCAGGTGAGCCTCTTCAAGAACGGCCTCGCGTATGTCGAGCTCGAGGTCGCCGTCCCGGCGAACGACGGCTGGATCGCCGTGGTCCCGCCGTCCCTCCCGCTCCACGGGAGCTTCTGGGTCGCCCACGACCCGGCCCGGCTCGAGGTGAAGGAGGTCGTCGCGGAGCGGATCGACGTGGACGAGGAGGAACCCGCCGATTCGGTCGCCGAGCTCCTCCGGGCGAACGTGGGCCGCGAGTGTGTTCTCCGCTCCGGCGACCGGGAGCTTCGCGGGACGCTCCTCGCCTATCCTGGCACCGAGCTCCCGGCGGCCGTGGACGGCGAGAGCGCCTGGCCCGGGCAGGAGGATGCTTCCCGCTCGCCGGGTTCGCTCGTCATCCTGAAGACCCACGGCGGCACCGTCGGGATCGACCCGGGAACCGTCCAGTCGGTCGTCTTCGAGGGGGAGGACGCGCGGCTCGCCTACACCAACCGGAAGAAGGAAAGCCGGCTCCGCGTGCGGGTCGGGGAGGGCTCCGAGGGGAAGACCTTCCTCGTCCAGTACCTCGCCCACGGCGCGGCCTGGGCCCCCTCGTACAGGCTGGACCTCGTGGAGGAGGGAAAGGCCCGGATTGAGGCCCGAACCGATGTCTTGAACGATCTCATGGATCTAGAGGGCGTGCCCGCCCGCCTGGTAAGCGGCTTCCCGAACCTCCGCTTTGTCCATGTCCAGGGAGCGCTCGCCCTCCGGACGACGCTGGATGAGTTCATCGGGCAGCTCTCGAGCGAGCCCTACACGCCGATGCGCCGGGAGATGGTCCAGGCGCAGAGCGTCTACTCCAATGCCGCCTTCCAGGCGGAGACCGGCCTTGCCACAGCCACGAGCCGGGGCTTCGAGGGGGAAGCGGCCGAGGACATGTTCTTCTCGAAGCTCGGCGAGGTCTCGCTCGACAAGGGATCGCGGGGGAACTACCCGCTCTTCGCCGCCGAGGTGCCCTGCGAGCAGATCTTCCGCTGGGAGATCGCCGACTACCTGAACCAGCAGGGTTATTACCAGTCCCGCGAGGACGAGGACCGGCCCGAGGAAGTCTGGCACTCGCTCCGCCTGACGAACACCACGGCGAGCCCCTGGACGACCGCGCCCGCCACGGTCACGAAGGGCGGCGCCGTGCTCGGCCAGGACGTCTGCTTCTACACCGCGAGCGGCGGGAAGACGCTCGTCAAGGTCACGAAGGCCTTGAACATCCAGGCCGAGGAGCAGGAGCACGAGGTCAACCGGAAGCAGCAGGCCGAGCAGCTCTACGGCTACTACTACGACCTCGTCACGATCGAGGGCACGCTTTATCTCTGCAGCTACAAGAACCACGACGTCGTGGCGGAGATCGCCAAGACCCTCTCCGGGGAACTCATCGAGGCCGGCGAGAACCCCGAGGTCGTGAAGCTCGGCCGAGGGCTCCACCAGGTGAACCCGGTGAACCGCCTGAACTGGCGCCTGACCCTCCCTTCCGCGAAGGAGGTCCGCATCGTCTACAAGTACGAGGTCCTGGTGAGGAGGTAGGACTCGCCCTCTCCCCCCCTCGTGGGGGGAGAGGGCGGCGCGCAGGCGGGCGGAGGCTACTTCTTCCGCTTGTAGGTGATCTCCATCACCTTCGTTTCGCCGGGCACGATGTGGAGGTCGTGCATCTCGAAGACGAAGGTGTCCGGGTCCACGATCCGGGTCACGGTCTTGAAGGTCTTGTCGTGTTCTCCGGTCGTCCACTCGTTCATGGTTCCGAACGCGCTCAGGACCTTTCCGGTCTGGTCGAGGGTTCCCTCCATCATCATCATCGACGTCGACATGCTGTCGATCCAGAACCCGGTGTACATGTGCTTCGTGTTGTCGTAGCCGCCGATCGACTGGCCCGTGAAGGGCTGGCCCATGAAGATGCCCTCGTAGTCCTCGACGAGGTATCGGTTGCCGAAGATCCACTTGTACTCGGCCTTCCCCTGCGTGATCGACGGCTCGCCTGGGGCCATCCACATCTTGCACTCCGTCGTCCAGCTCCCGACGAAGTAGTCGTAGAACTTGTGGTGCTCGCCGGGCGTGGCGACTTCCATCCACTTCTTCATCATCTCGGCCTCTTGATCGCCGCCGTTCCTGCCGTCCTCCTGAGCGAGGGCGGGGACGGCGAGCATCGAGACGAGTCCCAGGGCACAGAGGCTAGCGAACTTCATTCTCTCTTCTCCTTGTGGCGTTCCCTTGAATCGCGCTGAACGAGGCGCGGATGGTACACCCGAACGCGCCGCCAGTCACGGGGGCAGCGCTCACGACCCCGGGCGGAAGCTCCGGACCATCCGGTCGAGGTCCTCGGCGTATCGGGCGACCGTCTCCTCCCGATGGTCTCCCGTGAGAGAGAGCCGCAGGCGGTGCGCGCGTTCTCCCGAGACCAAGGTCACGAGCCAGATCTGGAACGGCCGCTTTGGCGAGCCGAGCCAGGTCATCCGCGCCCCGGCGAACGGGGGGGGCTCCTCGCGCTCCGCCGAGAGGTCGGAGTCCTGGGAGCGCGCGGCCGCGAGAAACTTCGCGTGGATCTCATCGAGCGCCGTTCCGGAAGCTGGTTCGCAGTTCCAGGCGAGCTCGGCGTCGTGGCGGGCTCCGGGAAGCGCGGTCGGCCGGAAGCGGACCTCTCCCGAGTCGCCTTCCTTCTTGACGACCCAGCCCTTCGGGTAGGAGAGCGAGGCGCCGGTCTCGGGATCCCGCCACGCTTCCATGGGGCCGCCGAAGCGGATCGTGGACAGGAGGCGCTCGAGCGTGGCAGCCGAGCTGGGCTCCTCCCGGTTCCGCGAGGCCATGACGACGAGCATCTTCCCCGCGGGGAATCCGAAGTGGGTCCAGATCACGAGGCGGTCGCCCCGGTGAGTGTCCATCAGGGCGTCGAACCGTGTGCAGGGGACGCCGCCCACCGACGTCTCGCTCTCGCTGATGTCCCAGATCTTGTCTCCGCGCTTTCCGGCCAGCGCGACCACGCCCTCGTGGAGCGATCGGCCGGCCTCTGCGAGTCTCTCGGCCGTGTAGTTCGCGGGATTGGGATTGGCCATGAGGAGGATCGTCACGCCGGAGTTGATCTCGGTCTCGTCGTTTTCCATCTTCTCCCGGCTCGCCGTGACGGCGCCCATCGTGGCGACGTAGATGTTCCAGACGGGCGGCCGGCGGAGGTGAAACGCGCCCTCGGGACCCTGGCAGGGGACCCAGTCGTCGAGCGACCGGTACTCGGAGACGAAGAGAACGGTCGCTTCGTCGAGGCCGTTGAGACGCAGCTTCGAAAGGGCCGCGTCGTCCACTCCCGAGACTCCGCCCGCCTCCACGACGGCCGAGACGAGGGCTTCGCCCGTCTTCCCCTGGGCCGCGAGCTCGAGGACCTGGTCGGGCGAAAGTTGAGCTCGTGCCGATCCGGCCAGGGCCGCCAGGAAGACAAGCGAGATAGTGATGGTTCTTGCGTTCACGGTGCTTCCTTTCTTCTTCGCTTCCGCCGCGCGGGGCTTGCCCAGGCGAAGGCCTGGTCGAGGGCGAGCACCGCGGCGCCGGCGGCTGCCATGTAGAGCCCCTGGATGGGGTCGTGGATCACCACACCGCCGGCGAGGCCGAGGAGGCCTCCCAGGAGCGTGATGACGGTGAGCTCCTTGTTCGCCGTGCGGATCACCCATTCCTCCATCTGCGTCTCGGAGAACTGGGAGAGCTGGTGGTAGATGACGGACCGGATGTCGAGCCTCTGGAGGACCCCTACGAAGGTCGAGGTGAGCATCGACTCGAGGTCGGAGCCGCCCCGCTCGATCCATTTGGGGAAATCGTCGAGGAAGCGGTCCGCCTGCACGCGCACCTGGTCGACCGCCGCGGGGAGGGTCTCCAGGAGCGCGTTCACCTCGCTTTTCACCTGCGGGCGCCACCAGTCCCTGAAAAAGGAGACCACCTTGCCCCGAAATTCCTGGCCGGCCCACTGATCGACGCGCTTCTCGATCGCAGCCACGACCTCGTCGCGGAATTCCGGCGACTGGAGGACCCGCGCCACGAAGCCGAGGACGAGGTCCTGGAAGTCCTTCCGGAACGCGGGATCGGTCAGGACCTCGCGGACGTGCTCCCGGTGCTCGCGGGTGAGGCTCTCGATGAAACCCGATTGCTCGATGTACTTCCGGATGATCTCCTCGCTGATCAGGTTCTCGCAGACCCCGTCGGTCACCCGGATGAGGAGCTGCTGCCGCCGCGAGGGAACCACTCCTTGCCAGCGCAGAAGCGGCCGCTTCTCCCGCGGGTGGAAGAGCATCTTGATGGCGAGCCAGTTCGTCCCGTAGCCGATCACCCCTCCCCAGACGACGGACCACCAGAGCGTCCCGGTCCTCCCCAGGAGATAAAGGACGAGGGCCGCGACCGCCAACACGGGAAGGAAGAGGACGTTCGCGAGCTCGATCGCGCGGTTCCGCGCCTCCGCGACGAGCGCGGGGACCGCGGAGCGGGGAAGCGCGCCGGTCCAGGAGGTCGGGATGATCCGGCCGGCATGCTTCCTCAGGAACTGCCCCAGCCCGATCGGGTCGATGTGGCGGGTCCAGGCCGGCAGCGCGACGCCGGCCTCCGGCGCGCCCTCCTCGCCTGGCTTCCCCTCGGGCGCGGGAAGGACCGCGCGCTGCTCCCCCGGCGCGAGCTCTCCCTCGCCGCCCGCCGGGACCTCGTCCTCGCGGGTCAGTTCCTTGTAAAGGTAGTACCCGCCGAGCGCTGCAGGGATGACCCACCACCAGGGCATGATGGCATGCTAGCAGCCTGGAGCGCGGTTTGGGGCCCCAAAAACCAGGCTCCAGGCCTGAGGCTGTAGGCTGGAGGAACGGCCAAGAGCGCGCCGCCTGTATTTCCTCCGGTCTCCAGCCTGCCCCCCGGGCCGCCCTACGACTCCCACGGCGGCGGGAGGATGGGCGTGAGGTACGTCCGGCCGCTTTTGCGCTGGAGCTCGATCTCGGAGACCAGGACGGGCGGCGCGATCGTCGAGACGGGGATCGCGCCCGACTCCGCGACGCAGTAGGAGTTGTCGACCTCGATCTCGCGGCCGACGGCGACGATCCGCTGGAGCGAGGCGAGCGGGGTGCCGATGAACTCGACGTCCCGGACGCGCGTCTCCTTGCCGGTCTTGGCGTCCACCTTGTAGACCTCGGTGGGTACTCCTTTAAATGCCTGGAAGTCGTAGTTCCGGGTGGAGGTCTCGCCTCCCTCGACGCCGCGG
>JACQVV010000120.1 GCA_016209595.1 Planctomycetota bacterium | reverse complement strand
GGGCCGTGATCGTCTGGGGCGGGGACCTGAAGTCCCCCCACCCCGTCCCCCCCACCCGCACACATGCACCCTCCGCCCTCAGCAAGACGCGGGACCCCGTCTCCTCGTGTCCCCCGCCGGCGGTCGTCCTCGCAAAACCTGCCCGCGGCTCGCAAGAAGTACGGGCTTGCAGTTTGGATCGGACTCGGCGCCGGGGCGGCGGGTGCGGCGGCTCTTGCCACGGCCATGGCCCTTACGTTTGGATCAGGAGATGAGGAGTCGCCGCCCTCGAACGGGAACGACCCTTCCGAGCAATCCCCCCGGCCCGCGGAGAAAGGCGGGTCCCCCGCAGATTCCCCGGAAAAGTCTGACGGGCGGCGGGACCCCGGATCGTCTCTGCCTACGCTACACGACTCGGACGTCGCTCGCCCGCCAAGAGAGGGAACAGGTGGAGCGGGAGATCCCGTAGCGGCTCGGGGAGGTCAGGCCGAGACGCCGCCCAGAGGGACACCCGATGCGGGGCCGGGAACGCCCGACGAACCAAGGGCATTTCCTCCCGACTATGAATTCGGGCGTGCCCTCCTGGCCTACGGCTACCTCGATCTCGCGCGGGAGGAATTCGCCGCGACCGCCAAGGATCCGAGCTGCGACGAGGACGCTCGAATCGCAGGGAAACTGGGCATCTGCGAGGTCCGCCTTGCCGAAGCCAGACAGGAGACGGATCCCGAGCGCCGCCTCACGCTCTACGACGAGGCAGCGAAGGAGCTTGATGATCTCGCGGAGGGGTTTCCCGAGAGTGGGCGTTCCTCCGATATTCTGATCCAGGCGGGGCTCGCTCATGCCGCGAGAGGGTTCTGGCTCGATCTCCGGGCCGAGGAGAAGAGTGGGGCGACTTCAGGGGGCTCGACTCGCGCGGGGGAGAGCGCCGAGGAATGGGGACTCGCCGCCCGGAGGTTTTCCACGGCGCTCGAGAAGCTGTTCACGGGCGTCGGGGTCGGAGGGGAAGTCGATCCCGATCTCTACAGTCGAACCTCCTACTACAGGCTCGAGTCTCTATGGCAGAAGGCCCACGCGGGGGGTTCCCCGGCGGCCTGGGTCGAGATCGAGAGGGCGGCCGGCGAATTCGTCTGGGAGAACGAACCACTCGCGCGTGCACACCTGGCCGCCGTCCGGGCTGCACAGGCGCTCGTCCGATCGGGCAAGGTCGAGACGGGGCTCGCACGGATCCGCGAAGTCGTGGACGCGATGCTCGGCGAAAGTCGAATGGAAAACGAGATCGCGCCGCGTGTCCTCCACGCGTTCGCGCACGGCGCGTTGCTTTCGACGCTCGTCGAGGTGAAGAAACCGCTCGACGCCGTCCTTCTTCACCAGGAGGCCACGAAGGGGGGAGAACTCGACTCGAACGCGCTCGCGAGCACCGGGGCGGCATACTGGTACGCGCGCGCTCTGGAGGCGGCCGGGAGGGGCGAGGACGCTCGCCTGGAATACGAGCGACTCGCCAGGAGCGCCGACTGGTGGGGAGTCCGCGCACAGGCCCGGCTCGGGCGGCCGGCCCCGCCGGAGAGCACGCCGGCCCTCGATCCGCCGCTCGAGCTCCTCCTCGACCCGCTCGCAGGCGCGGGAAACAGTGCCCGATGGGCCTCGTCGCCGCGCACCGCCGATGCCTTCTCCGGACGTGTGGCCCGGCGAGAATCGCTCCTGTCGGCGGAGGGGGGGACGGGGACTCAGGCGGCCGTGGACATGGGCCTCCGCTGGCTCGCCGCGCACCAGGACAAGTCGCGCGGCAGGTGGGACTCCGACGACTTCCAGCCCCAGTGCAAGAAGAACACCTGTTCCGGCCGCGGCGCGGAATGGTGCGACCCCGGCCAGACCGGCCTCGCGCTGCTTGCCTTCCTCGGCGCGGGCCACACCCACCAGCGGGGAAAATACCGCGAGACCGTGAAGCTCGCCCTCCAGTACCTGAAAAACATACAGGACCAGGAAGGGTGCTTCGGTCCACGCAACAGCAACTACATGTACAACCATGCGATCGCCTGCCTCTCCATGGCCGAGGCGTACGGGATGACGAAGTCCCCGATCCTCGAGGACTCGGCGCAGAAGGGGATCGACTTCATCGTCTCGGCCCAGAACCCAGGCTTCGCCTGGCGGTACAAGGTGAAGCCCGGCGACAATGACACGTCCGTCACCGGGTGGGCCGTCATGGCCCTGAAGAGCGCGAGGGTCGCGGAATTATCCGTCCCGCCGAACTCGTTCGCCGGGGCCCTTAGCTGGCTCGACGCGGTCACGGACGAGGAGTCGCACCGGACCGGCTATATCCAGAAGGGCGATACGGGCGCGCGACTCCGGGACCAGATCGGAAAGTTCTCGTCCTGCGAAACCTGCACCGCGATCTCGATCATCTCGCGCATCTTCGCAGGCGTAGAGCGCAAGGAGCCTCTCGTCAAGAGGCAGGGCGATCTCCTCTCCCAGCGCCTCCCGACCTGGGACACGAACGGTGGAGCGGGCGGGAAGAGCAAGATCGACTTCTACTACTGGTACTACGGAACGCTCGCCATGTTCCAGCTGGGGGGCGACTACTGGAAGACCTGGAACGAGTCGATGAAGAGCGCGATCGTGAGCCACCAGAGAAAGGACGGAGACGAGCGCGGCTCCTGGGACGCCATCGATGCCTGGGGTACCGAGGGCGGCCGGGTCTACGCAACCGCTATCAACGTGCTGGCGCTCGAGACATACTACCGGTATCCGCGCGAAGAGAGGTAGCCGCAGCGAGGAGGTCGTAGGGGATGATCCGGTTCAAATGTGCGTGCGGCAAGCACCTCAAGGCAGGCGAGCAGCACGCCGGCAAGATCACTCGCTGTCCACGCTGTTCCCGAGCCGTGTCGGTTCCACAAACTCCCGCGGACGAGCAGGAAGACAAGGAGTGCGACTGGGGCTCCTCCGCCGAGATCGACGCCCTGTCCGAAGCCGATTGCGCGCTCAAGAGCGAGCCTGGTCCCTCGCCCGCGGAAGACGGTCGAACTCGGCTCCCACCCGTGCTTTCCACCACCCAGATGTGCAGCGTCCGGCCACCTGTCCCCGATGAGAGGGAGGGCGTCGCGTGGTACTACTCGCCGGACGGCACGCGCCAGGAAGGGCCCGTTGCCGAAGAGCAGATTTTCCGGCTCCTGAGCGAGGGCGTCCTCGGCCGGAGCGCGATGGTTTGGAACGAAGGATGGGCCGCGTGGAGATTCGTCGCCGAGTTTGCGAGGCTCTCGGAGGATCCGGTCGCCCCCGCCGCGGTGCACGCCGCAGCCCAGGACGCCGGGCCCGGCGCGGTGCATGCCGCCCCCCCGGTCGCGGAGCCCGGCTGGTACCTGTCGAGCAAGGGAAGCCAACCCGCGGGACCCTACACCCAGGCGCAGATCGATCTGTTCCTCGCGCAGGGATCGCTCGCCCCGGACTCGCTTTGCTGGCGCGATGGATGGCCCTTCTGGATAAAGTTGCAAGAAGTCCCGGGCATGCGAGACCGCTTCGCGTTCGCTGTGCCAAAGGCCCGTGCGGCCTCGCCTGGGGCCCCCCCCTCTTCGCGGCGGCGCAAGATGCGGGGCGGCCGAACACGGAGCGGTCTCGGGGCAAGCGCCGTCGCGGTTCTTGCGGTTCTCGTTCTTGCGGCGCTCGCCAAGGTCTACATGGGGCGACTCGAGCCCACTTCCTCAGCACCGGCCTCGCGGCCACCCACCGCGAGCGCCCCGGAGGACGAGAAACCGGAAGGAAGGGCTGTCGAGGAATCCGCAGCCGAGAGGGACGCATTCGTCTGGCTCGTGCGGGGGAGCGACAGGATCGTCGCTCACTACGAGGCGCTGCGTTCCTTGCTCGCTCCCTCGGACACACCGGAATGCATCCTCGTTCGCGTCCTCGAACGTGCCGATGCACTCGACCTCTGCGTCCTCTTTCCCCGATACGAACGGGAGGAGATCGACAAGGACCTGCGCGACCTCGAGAGCAAGTGCCGCCCGCGAGAAGGCGATCGTTCCGGCACGGTGGACGCGCTTCTTGCGGCGCGCGTGGGGCTCGCGGCCGAGGAGGCGATCGAAGGTCACTTCGCACATCGAGGGGACTCTTCGGACGAAACGATGGAGACGTACGCCGGGGCGGTCCGGCTCGAGCTTCAAACGGCTCGTGTGGCCCGCGAGTCCTTTCAATCCAGCCTGGAAACGGACATCGAAGCGAGGGGACCGCTCTCCGCCTACCTCCTCTACTTCCTCTATCGACTCACGCTCGTCCACCGCACATGGGCCGGCCTGCGGCGATTGGGCATCGTGGAGTCGGATGTCCACCGCGCACTCGGAACCGATCAGCCCTATCGGGCATTCATCCGCCGGCCTTCCCTCCCGGTGGTCGATCCTGTGGGTCACGAGGTGACAGACCCCCCTGTGCGGCCCGGGGAAGTCGAGCCCGAGGTGCCCCTGGCGCTGGGGGTCCCCGATCTGCTCGAGCGAATCGAGGGCCGGTCCAGAGAAAAACTGAAAAAACTCGCGGAAGGTCTGGCCGGCAAGTCCCTCACCGGGACCGGAACGCTTCTTCGCGCGCAGCCATCGAGCGACGGTGTAGGGGCGCAGGAAGTAACGGTCCTCGTTTCCGGCGGGACCGACGGCTTGTCCGTGACGCTCTCCGGTCCCCCGATCGTCCCAGCGGACGCCAAGGTCGCAGGAGGACTCTCTTCTGGAGCGCAGGTCTACTTCATCGCGCAGATCCTGACCGCGTCTGTCTCGCCGGACGGGACGCCCACGTCCGGGCTGACACTTGGCGTCCGCTTCGTCAAGTTCTTCTCCGGCGGCTGAGTACCGGGGCCGGCTCTCTCGACTCTGGCACCTCCGGGAATCTGGGGCGTGACAGGGACGGCCCCTGGGCAAGGTCGGGGTCTCCTGACCGTCGCCCCGCCCCTCGCCGGGCTCGCTGCGGCGGGACGTCTGTCTCGACGCCGGTTCACTCCAACCTTGGAGTAGAATGCCACGCGCCGCGGGGCTCACGGCGCGGCGCGCGTCACACGCTCGGAGAAACCACGCATGTCGCTCGATCTCTACTTTATCGAAGACCTCCTCACCGAGGACGAGCGGATGGTCCGCGACGCCGTCCACCAGTTCGTGGAAGAGCGTGTGCTCCCGGTGATCGCCGGTCACTACGAGGCGGGGACATTCCCGAGGGAGCTCATCCCGGAGGTGGCGAAGCTCGGCGTTCTGGGGGCGAACCTGCCCGAGAAGTATGGCTGCGCGGGGCTGAACAACGTCGCCTACGGGCTCATCACGCAGGAGCTCGAGTGGGGCGACTCCGGGCTCCGGTCGTTCTGCAGCGTCCAGGGCTCGCTTGTCATGTATCCCATCCATGCCTTCGGGAGCGAGGAGCAGCGCCGGAAGTGGCTCCCGAAGCTTGCCGCGGCGGAGAAGATCGGCTGCTTCGGCCTCACCGAGCCCGACTTCGGCTCCAATCCCGACGGCATGCGGACGCGTGCCGAGAAGACCTCCCGCGGGTGGGTCCTCGACGGGACCAAGATGTGGATCACGAACGGCACCATGGCCGACGTCGCCGTGGTCTGGGCGCGCACGAAGGACGGGATCCGCGGTTTCCTCGTCGAGAAGGGGACGCCCGGCTTCGCGGCGAAGATCCAGAAAGGGAAGTGGAGCCTTCGCGCTTCCGACACGTCGGAGCTCCACTTCGACCGGTGCGAGATCCCGGAGGAGAACCTGCTCCCCGGCACCGAGGGGGTCAAGAACGCCCTCATGTGCCTCACCCAGGCGCGCTACGGGATCGCCTGGGGAGCGATCGGCGCCGCGCGCTTCTGCTTCGAGAGCGCGCTCAAGTACGCCAAGGAGCGCGTTCAGTTCGGGAAGCCGATCGCGAGCTTCCAACTCGTCCAGGCGAAGCTCGCCGAGATGGCGACCCAGATCACGCTCGCCCAGCTCGCCTGTCTCCGCCTCGGGCGCCTCAAGGACGAGGGGAAGATGAAGCACTGGCAGGTCTCGCTCGCCAAGCGGAACAACGTGGCCCAGGCCCTGGAGATCGCGCGTGTTGCGCGCGACATCCACGGCGCGAACGGGATCGTGTACGAGTACCACGTCGGGCGCCACATGATGAACCTCGAGACGGTGAAGACCTACGAGGGGACGCACGACATCCACACGCTGATCCTGGGGAGTCACCTCACGGGCATCGCAGCGTTCGAATAGGAGCTGTTCCATGGATTCTCGTCCTGGGGGGTGGAATGTGGCGGCCCGGATCGCTACACTATGGGGTCGCCGCTGGGGAAGCGGGAGCGACGCGTGCATGTTGAGAATCCGCACGGCGAGTTTGGCGGCGATGGTCCTCTTCTCTTTCCTGGCCGCGGCGCGGGGCCAGGGAGGCGAGGAGACCGGATCCATCGCGGGAAGGGTTGTTCACGCCCGCGTGCGGGAGAACACGCCCGCGATCGTCTACCTGGAGGCGATCTCGGACCGGACATTCGATCCGCCAGCCGAGGACGGCGAACTGCCGGCGATCGACCAGATGGACCAGACCTTCGAGCCGCACGTCCTCGCAGTCCAGGCCGGGAGCCGGGTGGCGTTTCCAAACTCGGACGTCATCCGGCACAACGTCTACAGCCCCGAACAGGGGTCGGTCCAGGCGTTCGACCTGGGCTCCTATCGCCCGGGCGAGACGAAATTCGTGGTGTTCGAGAGGGCGGGGATCGTCCCGCTCAAGTGTTCGATCCACAGCGACATGAGCGCCTGGATTGTTGTCTGTCCCACCCCCTTTTTCGCCACCACCGACGAAACGGGAGCCTTCCGGATCGAGGGCGTCCCACCGGGCGCGCATCGTTTGACCGTCTGGCACGAAAAGCTCGCCGGGAGGACGATCGACGTCTCGGTCGAGGTTGGAAAGACCGCCGAGATCGAGTTCCGCGACCTGGAAGAAGTGGAATGACCACCCATCCTTGACAGCGTAAGTCGTTCTTCTACAATCCGTGACCTCTCACTCCGAAGGAAGGCTCGCGACCCATGATCCGGGCCGGAACCAGGAGGTGTTCTCATGCCCCTCAGTGAAACCAAGCGCTGGGTGATCGGTCTGGCCGTTACGGCCGTCATCGGCGGATCGAGCGTCCTTGTCGCCTCCGTGAAGCTCTTCAAGAGCGACGGCGGGAGCGAGCCCAAGGCGACCGAGGTCAAGAACGGCGGCGGGCCAACGATCGTGGTGCTCGACCCGAACTCGCTGAAGATCGGTTCCGGCGGGGTCACGGCGGCCCCCGTGAACCTCAACCTCCCGGCCAACGCGACCGAAGAGGACAAGAAGAAGGCCCTGGGCGAGGCCCTCGCCGCGGCGAAGAGGGACGGGAGCCTGAAAGACATGTGGGGGAAGCAGGTCGCGGCCACGAAGAAGGCGGCCGAAGAGAAGGGCAAGAAGGTGGACCAGGGGAAGGTCGAGGAGCTCCTCGCCCAGGACCCGGAGGACTTCTTTTCCGCGGATCCCGAGATCGTCGAGGTGAAGGACGAGGGCACGTCGGCCCCCGCGGGCGGGGAGCCCCACTTCGAGGTCCGCTTCCACTTCGACGAGGACAAGCTTTTCGAGGCCATGCGGGTCGTCGAACAGATCGCCGAGAAGTTCGAGTGCCCGGGACTGGGCGCGGACCACCCGAAGCACAAGGTCATGGTCCTCTATCGCGCGGTGAGCGGGGATCCCAAGGAACGGCAGACCATTGCCGCCATGAAGGCCGTGGTCGGGGCCGGGAAGTGGTTCACGAAGAAGAACGTGCCCGTCGAGCTCTACGACCAGGCGACGGTGAACGAGTTCTACGCCAAGGTAGAGGTCGAGGCGGGGAAGGTGCTCGGACCCAGCGAGGCGCTGTCGCTCGCGATCGAGCTTAAAAAGGCGGTCTGCTTCTACTTCTTCGTCACGCTCGCCGTCACGCCCGAGCCGGGCGACGGCGTACACAAGGTGACGGTCCAGGTCTCGGTGAGCTGTCAGGACGCCAAGGGGAACATCCTCGGCCAGGGTTCCAAGGAGAGCGAGAGGCCCTGGACCGGCGACGCGAATCCCGCCACGATCGACTCGAATGCGGCGGCCATCGCCGAGGAGTTCATAGTGCCCGCCATGAATGAGCTGTGGGAGACCGCCGGTCCAGTCATCCAGGGAAGCTAGCGGTCCGGCTCGCGGACCGAATGTCTCGTGTGCCAGTGGGGAATCGAATAACAAGGAGAAACTAGAGCATGTACCGGAGCCTGATCGCGCTCGCGTTCGTCGTCCTCGTCGTGCCGGGGTGTTGCACCTGGAAGGAAATGACCGGCAGCGCGGACATGGTCGACGTCGCGCCCACCGTGGACGTCGCGAAGTACAAGAGGATCGCCGTCATGTCGGTCCGGCCGATGCCGGGAGACCCGGCGCTCACCGAGGTCGAGAAGCGTCTCGTCCAGAACGCCCCGAAGGTCGACCTCACGATCTACAAGGGAGACCAGCTGGGCCGGCTCCAGCAGATGGCGATGGACCGGTTGAACGCCCTCCAGGCGAACGCCAACTTCCAGGCGCAGATGGCCCAGCGGAAGGCGGAGGAGCAGCAGAAGATGACCGACGACGCGGCCAAGGAGAACATGGCCCTCGCGGATAACGCCAAGGAGCGAAACGCCGAGTACGCGGCCTACGCCCAAGCGAGCGAGGGGATCTCCCAGCAGTACCAGCAGGAGGTCCAGCAGATCTTCACGCAGGCCGCGGCGAACGCCGCCCAGTTCAACGCGCCCGAGATCGACGCCATCCTCTTCGTCGACCTCAAGGAGTTCGGCCGGCCGAGCTACATGGGCGGCAACGTGCAAGGAATCCCCGTCGGCGGAGGGCACACGATCGACGTCAACGTGAAGACCGTCACCCTCCACGCGCGCGTCGGATGGTCCCTGGTCGATCCGCGGAACGGCCAGATCATCGCGAGCGACGTCTACGAGTGCGAGGAGTCGGCGCTCGCGGAGCTCGGCGGCGGCTACGATGGGACCGGCGGGAACTTCCAGTTCGACCTCGGCGGCCTCCAGGTTTCCCTCTGGGACCGGGTCGGCTTCACGGTCGCGGAGAACTTCTATCCGCATCAGGTCTCGGAGTGCGAGGAAAAGCCCGGCGCGCGGCGCTAGTCGGAACAGGTAGCGAGAAAGTCACTCCGGCGGCGGAGGCCTGACAGCCTCCGCCGCCGCTTCCGAAGGCTGAAGCCTGAAGTCTTTAAAAAGGAGAGAACCATGCATCGGTTCGCGGTCCTTTCGATCGTTGTCCTGGCCGGCCTGGCGTCGGGCTCTCCGGCGTTCTCCCAGGGCAAGGAGTTCTATCTCAACATCAAGGTGTCGGTGGATGACGAGTCGATCGACGCCGCGACCGAGGGGTCGTCGATCTCGGTCACCAAGGCCCTCTCGGACCGCGGATACCGCTTGATCGCCTCCGACATGCGGGCCCAGCTCGACAAGGTCTGCAACGAGCGGCTCTCGGTCGAGCTCCTGAAGGGCGACAACGTCCTGGGGATGCTCGGCGTGGAGGTCCCTCAGGGGGCGCGCTACGTGATTCTCGGTGTATCGCGGCTCCACCTGGAGATGCAGACCCGGATCAGCTTCATCTACAAGGCGAACCTCACGCTCCGCGTGATCGACATCGCGAAGCAGCAGGTCGTCTTCGCGGAAGACATCGAGGGGACCGGAAACGCGCCGAGCCGGCGCCAGGCCGCGATCGATGCCGACAAGGACGCGGGAGCCAAGGCCGCGGCCGAGCTCCATCGCGTGATCGACGCGCCGGCCGCGGGCGAGTCGTACCGGATCCGCGTCACCTACGCCGATTACAACAACCAGGGTAAGCCCTTCTACCGCGCCCTTCGCGACTCCGGCTTCATCCAGAACCTCGATAGGGTCTCGCAGGACGACTCGACCATGATCCTGGAGGCGGTCTCGAACCTGGAGCAGGGCGATTTCCAGGACGAGCTCGAGGACTGGGTCGACAAGAACTTCAAGGGATCGGAGATGAACTTCGCCCGGTCGGTCTTCAACGTCGCGCTGGGCGGTGGCGGCGGCGGCACGGACGGCGACGTGACCTTCTTCTGCGAGAAGGAGGACGAGGGAACCACCCCCGAGCCGCCGACGGAGGTGGAAGCGACCGGGTTCGGCGTGATCGAGAACGGAAACGTCGACACGGCGAAGAAGGAGGCCATGTTCCAGGCCTTCCGCGCCGCGGTCGAGCAGGGCGTCCACGTCTACATCGACTCGCAGACGATGGTCGAAAACTTCGAGGTCCTCCAGGACAAGGTCTACACCGAGGCCTCGGGCTTCGTGGAGAGCCACCAGATCCTCCAGGAGGGGCAGCAGGACGACGGGACCTACTTCGTGCGCATCCGCGCCCGGGTCCGGTACGGGAAGCTCAAGGAGACCCTGGAGTCGCTCGCCGTCCTCCAGGAGAAGCTCGGCCGGATCAAGACCGCTGTCGTGTACGAGTGGCTCCCCTACGACTCGAATCCCTCGGCCCCGGCCGGGCCCGTGGATCAGGCCCGGGTCATGCGTCACACCGACCAGCCGGCGATCGACGCCGCGGGCGAGGTGACGCGCTTCCTCCTCAAGAAGCGCTTTGCCGTCTACGACCAGGCCCGCATGCGCGGGGTCTACGATCGCCTCGCCGCCGCAAACCAGGTCCACGAGAGCGAGGCCGCGGTGGTCGACATGCTCACGCAGGAGGATATGCCGTGCGAGCTCATCGTCTTCGTCACGGCCTGGAGCGAGGGCAAGGCCGGCGCAGGCGGAAACGCGGTAATCCATGGCAAGGTCCAGGTCAAGGCCTACATCGCGAGCCTCCAGAAGGTGATCGACGTCAAGAACGCCCGGGACTCCATGGCGATCGACCCGACCGACACGAACCCCGTCCGGCAGCTCTCGAAGATCTGCCAGAAGATGTCCTGCGAGCTCACCCGGAGCTTCTGGCCGGAACTCCGCCGGTATCTTGAGGAGGAGAGCACGTTCGAGGTCTATTTCCGGAACTTCAACCTTTCGGAGACCGAACGGGCGATCGGGCTTCTCAAGGGGATGCAGGGCGTGACGCGGTCCGTGGTGAAGAACCGCGTCGCCGACAAGTGGTCGAACGTCACGGTGTACGTCTTCGGGCACATCTCTCCCGAGCACTTCGAGGCCACCGCTCGCCAGACGGTGAAGGGCGGCCTCGACCGCGAGCCCAAGGACCGCGTCGATCGCCGCACGATCACCTTCTACTACGAGAACTACCTGAAAGAGTGACATAGCCGGAAAACCACCGGGGCGGCGGGGGCGGAAGCGTCCCCGCCGCCCCGTTTCGTTTCGGTGCTACGACGCCGCGGGCACGGGACCGCGCAAGGGTTGACCTGCGCGTGGGTTGCATCGTCGGAGGCGCCGGTTTGTCGTCTGTCGCGCTTGCCGTCGTCTATCCTTCTCGCGCGCGACCGGGGGCCCACTTCCCCGGCGCAGTGGAGGAGGATGTTCCATGCACTTGAAGCGTATACTGTCGTTGCGCCGCGCGGCGGCGGCCGAGGTGGCCCGGGAGGTCGGAGCGCTCTTGATGGTGTTCCCCGGTGTCGAGTCCGCGATCGAGGGGCGCTCCTTCGCGCTCGTCGTGAGCTTCACGACCATCGGGATCGCCCTCATCAGCCTCGGGATCTTCCTATCGCCCCAGGAGGACTGACATGGATCCTCTGGTGTTCTATTTGATCTCGGTCGTCGTCGGAATGGCCATCGTGCTCGGAACGGTCCTGATCGCCGAACGCTTGGCGCTCAAGAAAGCCGAGCGACTGTCCGGATCGACCGAGCGGCCGGACGGACCGCCAAGCTCCGGGCGCTGAGGTGGATTCCCGTCACTACCCGATCCGCACGGGAAGGCGGCCGGGCGCATCGATTTCGCCGAAGAGGGCGCGGGCGGCGAGTTCCGGCGCCAGGTCCCCTGCGTCGTAGGTCACGAGGCACTGCGTATCCGGACCGAGCGAAGCCGCGAGGTAGGGAGGGCCGAAGATCGCGGCGCGGGCGCGGTCCCCCGATCCGACGAGATGGCGGAGCGCGTCCGGCTCGATTCCGGCCACGCTGGCAGTCCCCTTCCAGCCACGGATCGACGAGAAGAGGGCCACGAGCCCGGGCTTCCCCGGCCGTCCGCCCGACGTCAAGTCCCGGAGAGCGAGGTCAGGAACGCGCCGGGCGACTTCGGCGGCGAAGAGGCGGGCTGTCTCCTGGAGGTCGGGGTCGGCCACGAGGAAGAGGTCAAGGGAACGAGGCGCCGGCGAGAAGGGGAGCGCGCCTTTTCTGGGTCCGAGCCAGGTGAGCGACCGGGCCCGCGCGTCGCGCGAGAGCGCCAGCGCCTCCGGCGTACGAAGCTCGCGGGAGACGCGCTCCTCGAGTTCCGCCGCGGACCGCGGATTGGGGAGGCGTTCCTTCATGGCGAAGATCCTCTCCACCGCGCGGGAAAGCGCGGCGCCCGGGAGCTCGCCTTGCTGGACCGCCCGGGCAAGCCCGGCCGCGAGCTCGACGGGACCCCGGGGGTGGAGGAGGCCGTCGATCCCGGCGCGGACAGCGCGGACCGCGAGCTCGGTTTCGGAGAGCCCGCCAACGGCCCCCATGTTGAGGGCGTCGCAGAAAACCGCGCCCCCGAAGCCCATTCGTTCCCGCAACGTGCCGGTCACGATCTCGGGACAGAGGAGGGCGGGGAGGGGGGGGTCCCCCGAAAAGGCAGGGTAGGCGACGTGGGCGACCATGACCGAGAGGACGCCCTCCCGGATCGCGGCCTCGAATGCGGGGAGGTCCGTTCGTTCGATCTCGGCCTTCCCGCGGGGGTCGACCGGAAGCTCGATGTGCGAGTCGGCCCGGGTCGCGCCGTGGCCGGGGAAGTGCTTCGCGGTCGCGGCGAGGCCCTCTTCCTGGATCCCGCGGACCGCCGCGGCGACGAAGGGAGCGACTCGGGTCGGGTCGTCTCCGTACGCGCGCGTGGAGACGATCGGATTCTCGGGCTCCGTGTTCACGTCGGCGACGGGGGCGTAGATCTGGTTTACTCCCATCGCGCGGGCCTCGCGGGCGGTCCACCGCGCGACCGCCCGCGCGAGCTCGAGATCGCCCGAGGCCGCGATCGCCATCGGGCACGGGAACGAGGTTGCCCCGGCGAACTGCTGGGCCGCACCGCGCTCGAGATCGGCCGCCGCGACGAGCGGGACTCGCGACGCGGCCTGGACGTCCGCGAGGAACCTCGCCGCGAGGTGCGCTTCGCCACCGAAAAGAAGGACGCCGCCGGGAGCGATGCCGGAAAGCTCGCGCCAGCCGGCGAGCGCGCGCGCGAGGCCCGGCTCGTCCGACAGGCCGCGCACGGGCAGGAAGAGGATCTGTCCTACCTTCACCTCGAGCGAGAGAGACGAGAGCGCGGGGAGCTTCACGGCAGGATCTTCCCGAGGACGACCTCTCGGCGGGCGCCGGTCGCGGCGGGAATGTTCGCGGGGATGCCGTCGAGCGCGGCGAGGGCGAGCATCGCGAAGGCCAGGGCCTCCTTCTCTTTCGCGCGAATCCCGTAGCGGTCGCAAGGGACCACGGGAACGGGAGCGAGGAGCTCCTCGATGTACGAGACGAGCGTTCGGTTGGCCGCGCCTCCGCCGGAAAGGATCACCTCGTCGTATTTCCCGATGAAGTCTCGATAGGCCGCGGCGATCGAGGCCGCGGTGAACCACGTGACGGTCGCCATCCGGCCCTCGGGCGAGAGACCGGCGGTGTCGGTGGCGGTTCGCCGGTAGAACGATTCGCCGAAGAGCTCCCGCCCTGTCGACTTTGGAGGGGGCGAGCGGAAGAACTCGTGATCCAGCCATCTCTCGACAATCGCGCGATCGGGCTTTCCTGCTCCGGCGAGGGCGCCGTCCCGGTCCAGGCCCTCTCGGCCTCCCGAGAGCTCGCGCGCCGTCCGGTCGATCAGCATGTTCGCCGGCCCGGTGTCGAAGGCGAGGACTCCGGCCTTCTCGTGGGTCACGCGGGTGACGTTCCCGATCCCGCCGAGATTCTGGGCGAGCCGCGTCCTTCCCCGCTCCCGGTAGAGAAGCCAGTCGACCCAGGGGACGAGGGGCGCGCCCTGACCCCCGGCGGCGAGGTCCGCCGCGCGGAAGTCCGCGACCGTCGGCCTCCCGGTCCGCTCGCGGACGAGGGCGGCCTCGCCGATCTGGAGGGTCGAACGCGGGGGATCGTGGTAGACCGTCTGGCCGTGGCTACCGATCGCGGTCACGTCACGCGGCGGGGTCCGGGCCCTTGCCATGACTTCGCTCGCCGCCGCGGCGAACATCGCGCCGATGTTCCAGTGGAGCCGGGCCAGCTCGGGAGTCGCGAGCTCGTGGGCGCGGGCGAGCTGCTTCGCCATGTGCGCCGGGTATGGGAGCGAGTAGAAGGCCCGGACCTTCGGCCGCATCGACCCGCCCTTTCCTTCGACCTCGACCAGTGCCGCGTCGACGGCGTCCATCGACGTGCCGCTCATGAGGCCCACGGCGAGGCGGCGCGTCTGGGTCACCCGAGCAGCCGGTGAAGGAATCCGCCCGCCTCGTCGAGGCGGCGGCGCGCCTCGGCGGCCGAAAGCCCGAGGCGTTTCATCGCGATCGCGACCTTGACCGGCGAGGGGCCGGCGGCGGCGGCGAGAAGCCGGTCGGCCTCGCTTGCCGTGGCGCCGCAGACCTCGGCGAGGATGCGGCGCGCGCGCCCGCGGAGTTTCTCGTTCGTGGGCGCGAGGTCCACCATGAGGTTCTCGTAGACCTTGCCGAGCCGGACCATCGTTGCCGTGGTGATGAGGTTGAGGACGATCTTGGTCGCGGTCCCGGACTTGAGGCGCGTGCTGCCGGCGATCGCCTCCGCGCCGACGAGGACCTCGATCACAGTCTCGGCGGGGAGCGCGGGAGGGGCGGAGTTCGCGACCAGGATCGCCCGCGCGGCGCCGCGCGTGCCCGCCTCCTCGAGCGCGGCGAGGACGAAGGGAGTCCGTCCGCTCGCCGTGATCCCCAGGACGAGGTCGGCGGGACTGACGCCGTGTTCGGCCATCGCGCGCCGGCCGGCCTCCCGGTCGTCTTCGGCCCCCTCGACGGCGCGGGAGAGCGCCGCCGGCCCGCCGGCGATCGTGGCAAAGACCCGCGAGGGGTCGAGGCCAAAGGTCGGCGGCATTTCGGCCGCATCGAGCGCCCCCAGGCGCCCGCTCGTCCCTGCTCCGACGTAGACGACTCGGCCGCCGGCCGAGAGCGCCGCCATCGCGAGCTCGACGGTCCGTTCGATCGCGGGGAGGGCCCGGCCGACCGCCTCGTGCACGACCTCGTCCGCACGGTGGAGGATCGCGAGGACCTCACGAGTCCCCGCCCGATCGATCCAGCGGCTCTCCGGGAGCCCCTCCTCGGTTTTCCAGCTCGCGGTCATGGGCCCGGAGGCGCGCTCCGGGAGAGAGAGGCCTTCTCGGCCCGGCGCTCCTCGATCTCGATGGCGGCTTCTTCAGCTCGCCAGGCCGTCTCCGGGTCCGGCGAGTGAAGTGCCCGGCGGAGCGAGGGGAGGGCTGCCGGGCCGATCTCGATCAGGCGTCGCTCCGCGTGGCTGCGGGACTTCGGGTCGTCGCTCCCCAGGAGGGTGACGAGGGAGTCGATCTCCTCCGGGGTCGCCGGCGGCGGCGCCGCTTCGCCCTCTCGAGCGTCGCTCCCGCCGGGGTCTCCGACGAGGATCGCGGCGAGGGAGAAACCGACGGCGGCGAAGAGCCCCAGCACGGCGAAGCCCGCCGCCAGCGCGCTGAGCCAGACGTTCGCGGGGCCGCCCGGAGGCCTGCCGAACTCGGGGAGGGAAAGGCTCGCGGGCATCTAGTAGACCTCTGCGGAAGTCCTTCGGAAGAAACGCAAAGACGCCAAGCCGCAGAGACGCAGGGAAATCGAACCCAACTCTCTGCGCCTTTGCGGCTCTGCGTCTTGGCGTTGAGTTTCTTTCATCTAGCCGTTGCCGAGGGATTTACACAATCGTGTACTGGCTACTTCGCCGCCGCCCCCCGGTCGGAGGGGCGGGGGCCTTCCAGGATGACCTGCCGGACCCACTTCATGTTGTCGAGCGAGCGGAGGCGAGCCAGGATTTCGGGATTCGCCGGCGTGTCGAGATTCAGGGCGGCGAGCGCCATCCCACCGGGCGCGGAGCGGCCCAGGGTGAAGTTTGCGATGTTCGTCCCGTGGGTGCCCAGAAGCGTCCCGACGGCGCCGATGACCCCGGGGCGGTCGTAGTTCTCGAAGACGAGTACGGCTCCCTCCGGGCGGAGCTCCAGCGCGTAGCCGTCGACCTCCACGATCCGCGGGACGGTGTCGTGGAAGAG
>JACQVV010000119.1 GCA_016209595.1 Planctomycetota bacterium | reverse complement strand
GCCGCCGGCGCGTCGGTCGAGGTAGGGACGAACGGCGGACCCTGGACGCCCCCCGCGCCCGGGACCTACCGCGTCGTCGCGACGGCCGACGACGTCAACTGCTTCGCCGAGTCCGACGAGGGAAACAACTCCCGGGAGATCGTGGTCACCGCCGGCCGCCCCCCCTCGGACGCCCCCTTCGTGCGCGAGTGGCCCCTCCTCGGGCCCTTCGCCCACTCCGGGAACCCAGCCTACCAGGGCCACTACATCGACTACATAGGAGAAACTTCGACGCGCCCCTCCTCCGGGATGAGCGCGGGCGGGAAGACCTGGACGCGCCACCGATCGGGCGCCGACCTCGTCGACCTCGACCTCGCTTTCGGCCGGCCGGACGAGAGAACGGCCGGGACCAGGGGGCGGCATCTCATGGAGGCGCACGATGATATCAACCTGGGCCTCATCAACCTCATCGACGAGCACCGGAGGCTTGCGTACACCACGTGAACCGCCGTGTACGGAACCGTACGCACGGTGGTGTGGGGGCTGGGGGTGGGCGACTGCCCCCGGCTACTCGATCTCTCCAGAACGCGGCTGACAGACAGACATCACTCGTCGACGACCCCGGCAAACGCCCTGACCACGTCGAGCAACGCTTCCAGGTCCGTGCCGATAGCGTGGTACGCCTCGTACGCTGCCCTCGCGGCGGCTAGAAGCGCGTCGGACTCCATGGCGGCTAGCACGCTGTTCACCGCGCAGGCCTGGCGATGCGTGAACACGTACTCATCGTACGTTGTGCCCTCCCCGGCCTCGTGCGCCCTGAGCTGGCCCATCGCTTTCGCGTCGAGGTCCAGGGATTGCCGGTCAACTTCCGCGTACAGGGTCGCAACTAGATAAGAGAGCGCGAATCGAGATCTGCGCAAGTACCGGCTATTAGGGGACTTGCGAAAGCAAACACAAATGGGCCTCGATCCGTAGTGGTTGTTCCACAACTCGACCACAGCGGGAGGCCCAGATGAACGAGACGATCATACCAAGACCTCCGAGGTGGCTCAAGCGGCGGCTGAGGCGGGACGCGGCGAAAACACGAGAGGCCGATCATCGGACACGGCTCCAGATCGTGCTCCTGTACGACGAGGGACTGGGAACGGCGAGGATCGCCGACTTGCTGGGAACCGTGCCGTCCAGGGCAATCAACGTGCTGCATCGCTTCCGGGACCTCGGCGAGGAGGGGCTCTTGGACCGACGACGTGAAAACGGGAGTCCAAAGGTCGACGACGATCTCCTCCAGGCGCTCGCAGAGCTTCTGGCAGGCAGCCCGGAAGACTGTGGATGGGAGAGGCCGACCTGGACACGAGAGATCCTCGGGGCGGAGCTGGCGATCCGCACAGGCGTGGTCCTGAGCGAGCGGACCATCGGACGGATGCTGGAAGCGCTTGGCGCCCGCTGGGGCGCGGCCCGGCCGGTCGTCTTCTGCCCCTGGTCGAGCACCAAGAAGAACCGGCGCCTGCGCGAGATCCGCGACCTCCTGGAGAATCTTCCCCGAGGGCACGTCGCCTACTTCGTAGACGAGGTCGACATCCACCTGAATCCTCGCATCGGAAGAGACTGGATGCTGCGCGGCCAGCAGAAACGGATCGTCACCCCGGGCAAGAATCAGAAGCGATACGTCGCCGGAGCCCTCTCGTCCGATGGGCGAGACCTCCGCTGGATCACGGGCGTCAAGAAGGACAGCTGGCTTTTCATCAGCCTTCTCGAAGAGCTGCGCCGCAAGAACCCGGGGGCAGAGCAGATCCACGTGGTCTTGGACACCTTCAAGATCCACGACTCCCAGGCTGTGCAGCGGTATCTCGCCCAATTCGGAAACCTCTTCGTGCTGCACTTCCTCCCGCCGTACTGCCCCGACGACAACCGCATCGAGCGGCTCTGGCGAGAGCTTCATGCCAACGCGACCCGAAACCATCGGCAGAAGACCATCGAGGACCTGATGACCAAGGTCGCGCGGTTTCTCGCGCGAGAGAGAGCCCGCCGACGCAAGCGCGCACGAGGGTTTACGTCCGTGAAGGTGGAAGTCGCCGCCTGAGGCCACAATGCCTATCTCGAATCGCGCCTTTCTATTTAGCCTCGCCGACTGGCAAGCCGCGTCGAGCCAGGACGGGAGCTCGATCGAGGGGGAGCAGTACCTCTACGACCGCGTGAACAATGACTTCGACGTCCAGTCCCAGTACGGGCGCTGGGATCCGGGGACCCAGTAGTGGGTGGACGACGGGAACACGAGCCCCTGCATCGACGCCGGGGATCCGAGTGCATCGCCGTACAACGCATACTCATACGAGACCTTCTATAACGGCGAGCGAGTGAACATTGGGGCCTATGGGAACACCGCGGAGGCTTCGCGAAGCTCGCGTATCAACTTTGAGGCTCCGTACACGGTATGGACCGGAGCGGTCAATGCGTACTGGGACAACGCAGGGAACTGGGACGCGGGGCTCCCCTCGCTCACTTTGTCGGCCGTGATCCCGACCGTCGGCGCGAACCCTCTGCCAACGCTCAACGCCAATGGCCAGTGCTACAACCTCCAGATTCTTGGGAGCGCCACGCTAACGATCGCCGCGAACAACCTGGACGTCTCGGGTAGCGTCTTGGGAGGCGGCACGCTTGCCGGGTCCTCCCCGGGGTCGATCACCTTTGTTCCCGTCAGCGACAAGAGGTTCACGGGACGGTCGATCAGCATGGGGGCCGGAACCTTCCCGAGCCTGGTCTTCAATTGTGCGGGGTGGCGGATCCGCGCGACAGGGAACTTGAACGTGAGCGGGAACATTACGATCACAGCGGGTTGCTTCGACCTCGACAACCTCGAAGCTGGCGTGACGGGGAACTTCACGAACAACGCCTACTTCAACTGCGACGGCGGCACCGTCACGTTCAACGGCAGCGGGGCGCCGGTGATCTCGGGAACGGGGAGCTTCGGCCTGCCGAACAATCTCATCCTGCTCGAGGACCACTTCACGGACGGAACGTACGACGACGGCTGGGCGACTCCCACGATCGAGGGGACTCCGGTCTGGTGGGTGGATGGGACGTTCGTCCGTATGTACAACACGACGATAAACTCACTCGTCTCGATCCAGCTCGATACGCCGCTCAGCACGGTCGGATACACGAACACGCGGCTCGTGAACAAGATCACCCACCCGGCGCTCGACGGGGGGAAATGGATGCGCTCGCAGTACTCGACGGACGGCGGGGCGATCTGGACGACGATCCTCGACACTGGACTCGCCGCCTACGGGCCGACGACCACCACAACGGCCTTCGCGGGGGGGCCGGCGTACCGAGCCTCCAGATCGAGTATCGGGTCGACGACTCGGACGGCGCGTTCGAGGACGGCTGGATCGACGACGTGCAACTCCTGGCCGACCCGGTGACCGCCGCCACGGCGGGGGTCGCGTTCGAGAACCTCAAGGTCGACAAGACGGGCGGCGCGCTCAACGTCGCCGCGAACGTCACCGTGCGGAAGGACCTCACGGTAACGAACGGGACCTTCGACACGAGCGTCGATGCGGAGAGCCGGACGGTCACGGTCCAGGGCGCCTTCTCCGTGGCGGCGACGGGCGTGATGCGGGTGAAGTCGGCGGACGTCCTCGACCTCACGCGCGCCAAGAGGGCGTTCCCTCCCGACACTCATACGATCGCCGGGACGCTCGACATGGTCGGCGGCGACGGCACGACGAACACGACCGTCAAGCTGGGCGATCGGCAGCAGCTCGTGGTCACGGGACGCATCATGACCAGCCCCAATGTCGGGTACAACTGGAATGGGCGCCGGATCGACTTCACGCGAAGCGGGGGTAGCGGCGGGTACTCGATCCATGTCGCGGACGGGGGCTTCGTGGACATGCAGTTCGTCAAGTTCGACTACCTCTACGCGCGGAGCAGCAACTCGAACGAGACGACGGAGGCGACGGTCGAGAGAGGCTTCGCGTTCACGGGCGACAAGTCGAACATCGCGATACTGAGGTTTCTCTGGTTCGACAACGCGGTGGACGGCGGGGCGCCCGCGAACAGCCGCTACCCGCGCTACATGTACTTCCTGGTCGACGACGCCGACGACCTGAACGGCCTGGGCAGCGTGAATTTGCTCACGCAGGTCCACTTCGACAACGCGAGCGCGCTTGCCAACCAGCGCAACGTCGAGAAGCAGGCCACGGGGGACACGATCACGTTTTACAACGTGGGCGGTGCCGTGGGCGGCGAGTCCTTCGACATGGACGGATACTTGGACGACGGGGTCACACCAGGCCCTGATCCGTCGAACACTGGCATCGATGACATCGACTTCGGCACGAACCCGACCGCCGTGACGCTTGATGCGCTTGCCGCGACGGGCTACGACGCGACGGTGCTTCTCGACTGGCGGACGGGTCAGGAGGTCGACAACCTGGGGTTCAATGTTTACCGGAGCCGGTTCCCGGATCGCGACTGGGTGCAGGTGAACCCGGCGATGATCCTGGGGCTGGGGGATTCGCCCTCGGGCGGGAGGTACTACTTCCTCGACGGGACGGTGACGAACGGGGTGCGGTACTACTACATGCTGGAGGACGTGGACGAGCGGGGGACGAGGACGCTTTCGGGGCCGGTGTCGGCGGTGCCGGAGGCCGGGGCGGGGAGTCCGGTGCTGGATGACTCGCTCTACACCAACCACGGCTCTACGGGGGATGAGCCCGAGTCTGATACTGTGCCGACGCCGGGGCCGGACGAGCCGCCGCCGGAGACGGGAGACGGGCGGCCGAACCTGGCGGAGCGGCTTCTGGGGATCGATCTCGCCTCGGCGGGGATCCGGCTCCTGTCGTATGACGAGAGCGGGGCGGTGATCGAGATCCTGCCTCCAGCTCCGACGCTCTTGCCGGAGGTCTGGGAAGGGAGGCTGGAGACCCGGATCGAGATGGCGGGCTACTCGTCCACCCGGACGATGGGGAAGCCTATCGTCCCGGAGAAGAACGTGTTGCTCGTCACGCCGGGGATCCTCCGCGCGCGGGTCGAGATTCTGGCGGCGGAGAGCCGGAGTCTCTCGGGAATCGACCTCGTGCGGGCGAGGCCGCCTCCGGCGAGTGTGGCGGGGCCCGCGCCGAGAGCGGGAGCGGGACGGGCGCCGCCCGCGAACGGTCGAGAGGACGCCGGGAGGGGTCCTCCTTCGTATACAGAGATGCTCCTTGAAGCGAGACGGGATCTCCTCGAACGGCTCGCGCGCGAGCGGGAGGTGCTCCTGGCAGCGCGCCGCGAGGCGAGACACGCGCTCCTGAGTCTTGGCCGGCGCGGCGGGAATGGGGAGCCGAAGCCTGCCCCTCCGGCGGAGCGGCGCGGGGGACGCGCTCCGGACGGCGCGGGCGAGGCGGGAAGGGTCTTCCCGGGCGAGCTCGTGGGACTCGGGAGTTTCGCGCTCTACGGGGGGCGGCAGCTCCTGCCGCTTGCCATCCATCCGGTCCAGGCAGACGCCGGCGGGAGGCGGGCGGAAGTCTACCGGCGGATCGTCGCCCGGATCGTCTTCCTCGGAAGGCTTCCCCGGCCGGACGAGGACCCGCTGTCGGGACCGGAGGGTCTGGACACGCCGGCGCAGATCGCGCTCGCGGCCGACGGGTCGGCGCTCAAGGTGCGGGTGAGGCGGGACGGGGTCTATCGGCTCACGCGGGGCGAGCTTGCCGCGGCGGGTCTCGACGTGACGGTGGATCCCAGGACGATCCAGGTCTTCCATCTGGGCCGGGAGATCCCGGCTCATGTCTCGGGGGAGATCGACGGTGTCTTCGACGAGGGTGACGAGCTCCTTTTTTATGGGCGCAAGAACCCATGGCGCGATCGGGACAACCCGGAGACGACGCGGTACACGGACGAAAACGTCTACTGGATCGCGGCGGGCAAGGGGTTCGGGAGGCGGATGGAAGAGGTCTGGGTGGACCGGGCGGACGAGGGGGCGCCGGCCGGAAGGGAGTGCGGAAAGGTTCTCCACCTGGAGGACAACTGGTTCTTCCAGCCGAAGCTGGAGGACGGGGAGGGAAGGGACCACTGGTTCGACCGGAGATACCTCTACAACACGAGAGGGGGAGCGCGGCCGACGGCGCGCGTGACGATGGCGTTCGACCTTCCCGATCTCGCGGCGAGCCCGCACGACGCGCGGGTCACGGTCGCCCTTGCGGGCGTGGCGGCGCTCTCCATAGCGCCGGACCATCGGGTGGTGGTCTCGCTGAACGGCCAGGTCCTGGGGTCGTGCGAGTGGGACGCGTTCGCGGCGCACAGGGAGACGTTCGAGGTCCCGTCCGCGCTGCTTCTTGCGACCGGAAACGTGTTGGAGCTCCGCGTCCCGGTGGACCTGCCGGGGGCCGACTACGACTTCGTCTTCGTGAACTACGCCCGGCTGGAGTACCGGGGCAGAATTCTCGCCCGCGAGGACCGGGTCGCCTTCGAGGGGGACGCGCCGGGAGTCCACGAGGCCGCGGGCTTCTCCGAGGGAAGGGTCTTGGGGATCGAGACGAGCGACCCCCAGGCGCCGCGGCTCGTCCGGGGTCTCGTGGCGGAAGGCGGGACGGTCCGGTTCGACGACCGGGTCGCCGGGACGGGCGGGAAGTATCTCTTCGTCGGTCCGGGGGGCTTTCTGTCGCCGGAGGGGATAGAGAGGAACTCGCCGTCGTCGTGGCACGACGAGGGAAACGGCGCCGCTTGGGTGGCGATCGCGCACCCGGACGTCGCCCTCGGGGCCAGGACGCTCGCCGCGTATCGAGGGGAACGGGGTCTCACGACGGCGGTCGCCCTGATCGAGGACCTATACGACGAGTGGACGGCCGGGATCCCGGACCCGCGGGCGATCCGGGCGTTCCTTGCCTGGGCGAGGGGGCGCTGGCGAGAGCCGCCGCGGTACGCGCTGCTCGCCGGGGACGCGACCTACGACCCGCACGGCTACCATTTTCCGGCGCCCGACCTCGTCCCGGCCCAGTTCGTTCAGATGGAGTACATCTGGGCGCCCTCGGACGCATGGTTCGCCGCGGTCGAGGGTGGGGACATGGTGCCGGACCTCGCCCTCGGGCGGCTGCCGGCGCGCTCGGAAGCCCAGATGTCGGCCGCGATCGAGCAGTTGCTCGAGCACGAACAGGGCTTCCCGGGGGACTGGCGAGGTCGCGCGACGTTCGCGGCGGACCGGACGGACGGCTATTACGACTTCGCCGGGGCGTCGGGGGAGTTCGCCCGGATCGCGGGATCTTCCCTGGCGACGGAACTCGTCGACGCCGGGGCGCTGGGCGCCGCCGAAGCGAGGCGCCGGGTGCGCGTGGCGCTCGACGAGGGGCGGCTCCTCGTCGGGTACATGGGTCACGGAAACGCGTGGCGGTGGGGAGGAGGGGATCTCCTCCCGATCGGCACGGTTCCGCTCCTCGCGAACGAGGGACGCTACGGCCTCGTGACCGCGATGGGGTGCCTCAACGGTCAGTTCGTGCTCCCCGATTCGAGCTCGATGGGGGAGGCGCTCGTCTTCGCGGAGCGCCGGGGCGCCTTCGCGTTCTGGGGCTCGACAGCGGCCGTCGCCCCCGCGCCGCAGGATGACGTCTACCGGGAACTCCTGCGCGTCCTCTTCCTCGAGGAGACGGAAAGGACGCTCGGCGAAGCGGTCCTCGAGGCGAACGTCCGCGTCTGGGCGGACTGGGGAGGCAACGAGGACGTGATCGCGAGCTGGGTGCTCTTCGGGGATCCGGCGAGCCCGCTCGTCGGCCTGGGGGAGTAGAAGGGCGCGCGCTACGGGCGCGGCTCCACCGGGTCCGAGCCTTCCCCTTCGTTACGGAGCATCTTCAGGATCTGCCGGGCCAACCGATCCTTGATCTCACGGTGCCGTGGCACCGGCTGGGACACCCCGGTGCTCGGGTTCCGATACCAGTCGTGCTTCGCTCCGTGCCGGATCAGAAGGCACCCGATCTCCTCGGGTGGCACGAATCAAGTCGCGCCTCTTCACGAAACGACGAGGTCGACGACCTTGCGGATTCCCGGGATCTCTCCGCTCGTCAAGTCCTTGTAGAGATCCTTCAGATGCTCGGTCAGATCCTCTTCGCTCTCGCCCTGGGTCCAGTAATCGGGATGATCGAGGAGGTAGCCCATCCAGGCGTCATCCTCCTGCCAGACGACGACCTTCACCACTTGCATTCGCGATGCTCCATCATCCTGGAGTTCCGCTTGTTCACCCGGCTCCAAGACCCATGTTACCGTCTCCACGCGGCCGAAGACCAGGCGGGAACCCACCGGGGCCAGGGCGACGGACAAGGTCGTAGGGCGGGGGCTTGTCCCCCGCCGAAGCCCGGGGCATGGCCGAAGACTGCGGGGGATAAGCCCCCAGCCCGCAGGTTGTCGGGCGACCTTGCCGGGACCCTGCCACCGGGGCGCCGTCGCGAAGTCGCGCAAGCGAGCGGGCTCCGGACGGAGGGTTGCCGCGGCGGCCTCTCATGAGCTACCATTTCCGCGGAGGAGGAGAATGTGCCGAGTCCCTTGTCCCGGAATGGATCCGTTCCCGGAGGTCCCGTGGCTCTGGTCCGATTTCCACCATGAGCTGGCGGTCCGTCCTTTCCGACGCCTACGAACGCGCGGGGTATGCCCGCTGGCTCGACTACGCCGGACCCGTCCCCCCCCACCTCTTTCCGACGAGGACGCGGCCTGGGTGCGGCAGGTTGTCGATCGGCGGTAATTCACCCAAGATCCCCGGCGGCGGGAGGGTTCTTGGATGTGCTCCTACTCGGGGGACTCGCGCTTCCGGAGCCGCTCCAGCTCTCTCTCGAGCTCCGCCACGCGCTGCTCGGCGCGTTCGGCCCTTTCCACTTCGCGCTCGGCACGTGATTCCGCGGATAGATAGACTTCCCCGGACGCGGGATCGCGGAATTCGATCCCGCCGTCGGCAGGCCGGATCTCGAGGGCCAGAACCTCGCTCGCGAACCAGCCGTCGGAGTTGGGCCGCACCTCGTGATACCGGCCGTCGCCTCCGATCCGCAGGAAGTGGAAGTGGAAGCCCGAGTCGATCGCGATGTCCAGGGGCTGGTAGATGAAGAGTTCGCGGGTCGCGAGCTTCGTCCGGTAGAACTCGATCCTCTCCTGGATCTCGTCGGATTCGAACGTCTCCCGCTTCCGCACGGAGAGAAACTCCCCGGCAAACTGGACGGTCCCGGGTTCCTCCCAGTACTTGAAACTCTCGCGCAGCTTCTGCTCGCAACCCGGAGCCACCAGGACATCGGGCGCGTTGCGCGTCCACGGCTCACCTTCGATCGGATAGACGAAGAGGTCGGTGCTGGCGTACGCCATTTCGCCACGCCGGCGAAAGGCCTCCCGGAGCGCGGAGGCGCTATTGACCATCCGCTCTCGATTCGAGTCGTTGTCGGCCATGGGTTCTCCGTCGCTCGACGGATAGACGAGCTTCGGGACGATCGCGCCACCAGTCTGGTTCGGGTTCATGTGTGAGAGCAGTATAGACGGATGGGAAGATCGCGGGCAAGGCGAGGCGGCCCCGGCGGGGAGGAGATCGCCCTCGCCACGCCAGCCGCTCCGGAAGCCGCCAGGATGGTCGGCAATGGAAAGAGGGGATCGCCCGCAGTTCTTCCTCGTCGTGAGGGGGCCCAGGGCCAACCCAGGCTCCGCGAGCCGGGCGACATCGGCTGGGTCCTCCAGATCGAACCAGGCGCTCGCCGACCGGCGAGCCGCAACGAGCTGCCGGGCCAGCGTCGTCTTGCCCACTGGACGCGCACCGAGGATGGCGACGACGGGGGAATGCCGCAGGAGTTCCTGGACAAGCCGGACGTGACGCGCGCGCCGGATCACGCCGGGAGCCTCCCTTGAAATCTCGAAGTCTTCCATCGACTTTTCAAGGAGGGGTAGCCGGTGCCTCAAGGCCCGGGGGTCCTCGCGAGGGACGGATGCTCCGGGCCGGACGAGACGCGCTCCACTTCTCCGACACCGTAGCGGTCACCGTCACGGAACACGGTTCCGGAAGGGCGCTCCACCTTGCCCTTGCGATTGTGGTCCCTGGGACGCCAGACCTTGGGCTCGAAGCCGTAGTGCTTCTGCCCACCGGGGCGCCGCCGCGAAGTCACGCAAGCGAGCGGGCTGCGTGCTCCGGACGGAGGGTTGCCGCGGCGGTCTCCCATGAGCTACCATTTCCGCGGAGGAGGAGAACATGCCGAGTCCCTTTCCCGGAATGGATCCGTTCCTGGAGATCCCGTGGCTCGGGCCCGATTTCCATCATGAGCTCGCGGCCTCGATCCGCGGGATCCTGAACCCGCGCCTTCCGCCCGGGTACTACGTGCTCGTCCCCCACCGAGTGGTCGTCGATCACATGTCCCCGGAAGAGGTGCGGGTCCTCGTCCCGGATGCCTCCGTCTTGCGCGACCGAGAGGTGGCCGCGCCCATGACAGCGTCCGGGCAGTCTGGCGGCGTCTTGACGGCTCCCGTGGAGGTCGATCTCGAAATCCCCGTGCCGGCCGAGCAGTTCTTCGTCGAGGTTCGTCGCCGACCGAGCGAGGAGCTCGTGACGGTGATCGAGATCGTCTCGCCGGCCAACAAACGACCGGGCAAGGACCACGAGGCCTATCTCGCCAAGCGAGACGAGTACTTCCTCGGAGATGCGCACTTCATCGAGATCGATCTCTTGCGGGGTGGGCGAAGGTGGAAGGCCGGCGACGAACCGGCCCTCGGCTATCGAGTGCTCCTGTCCCGGAGTCGCCGCCGCCACAAGGCGGGAATCTGGCCGTTCGGAGTGCGCGACCCTCTGCCCCCCACTCCGGTGCCGCTCGCGCGAGGGGACGCAGACGTTGAGCTGCCTTTGCGGTCCGTCCTTTCCGACGCCTACGAACGCGCGGGGTACGCCCGCTGGCTCGACTATTCCGGACCGGTGCCCCCGCCACCTCTTTCCGACGAGGACGCGGCCTGGGTCCGGCAGGTCGTCGATCGGCGGTAGTCCCTCCGGTTGATTCGCAGGGCTGCGAAAGAGCTCGCATGACTCCTTCCCCCGGCCCCGGCGCCAGGCTACCTTGCTCGCGTGGATGTCTGCCCCGCAAACCTTGCCGGCGCGGCGCGACCCCTCCTGTCGGTCCGCGGCCTGACGCGGGACTTCGGAGCGGTCCGCGCTCTGGACTCCGTCGACGTCGACTTCCTCGCCGGGGAGGTTCATGGCGTGGTCGGCGAGAACGGGGCGGGGAAGAGCACGCTCATGAACGTCCTTGCAGGGGTCGTGCGCCCGACCGCGGGGGGAGTGTTCCTCCGGGGCGAGCCGGTCTCTCTTGGAGGCCCCGCGGACGCGCTCGCGCGGGGGATCGCGATGGTCCACCAGGAGCTTCACCTCGTGGACGAGCTCTGTGTCGCGGAGAACGTCTTCCTGGGGCGCGAGCGGACGAAACGGGGGCTCGTGGATCGGCGGTGGGCGCGGGAGGAGACGCGGAGGATCCTCGAGACGCTCGGGAGCGGGATCGATTCGCGTGCGCTCGTCTCGCGTCTCGGGGTCGCCGACCGCCAGATGGTCGAGATCGCGCGGGCGCTATCGTGCGACGCGCGGGTGCTGATTCTCGACGAGCCGACGGCGGTCCTGGGTCCTGCCGAGGCGGCGGCACTCTTCGCCGTGGTCCGCCGCTTCCGCGACGAGGGAAAGACGGCGATCCTCGTCTCGCATTTTCTCGGCGAGGTTCTGGGGATCTGCGACGCGGTGACCGTCCTCCGTGACGGACGCCTGGTCGAGACGCTCCGCAAAGAGGCGTTGGCCGGTACCGCGGAGCGGGATCTCGCCGCGCGGATGGTGGGGCGCGAGCTGGGCGAGCACTTCCCGCCACGGTGGAGGCCGGAAGAAGAGACAGCGCTGGAGGCACGGGGGCTCTCCGTCGAGGGGTGGGTCGAGGAGGCGAGCTTCTCGGTACGGCGGGGGGAGATCCTGGGGCTCGCGGGCCTCGTCGGTGCGGGACGGACCGAGCTCGCCGAGGCCGTGGCGGGCCTTCGGCCGCGGCGGGCGGGGACCGTGCTCCTGGGCGGGGAGCCGGCCGAGATCCGGTGTCCGAGGGACGCCGTGCGGCGCGGCGTGGCGTACCTCTCCGAGGACCGGCGGCGGCTGGGGCTCGTCCTGGGGATGAACGTCGTGGCGAACACGACGCTCGTCTCGCTCGATAGATACGCCCGGCCGCTTCTCGACCGGCGGGCGGAGCGGGAGGCAACGCTTTCGCACGTCCGCCGTCTCGACATCCGGGTCGGCCAGCTCCGGGACGGGGTGGAGACGCTCTCCGGCGGAAACCAGCAGAAGGTCTCGTTCGCGAAGTGGCTGGAGACGAGACCGAGGGTCATGCTTCTGGACGAGCCGACGCGGGGCATCGACGTCGGAGCCAAGGAACAGATCTACCGGCTGATCCGCGAGCTCGCTCGCGGCGGGATGGCGACCGTCCTCATCTCCTCCGAGATGACCGAGCTCCTGGGGATGTGCGACCGGATCGCCGTGATGAGGAGGGGCCGGATCGTGGCCGTGGTAGATGGCGCCACGGCGACCGAGGAGGCGCTCATCCGCCACGCCTCGGGGCTTTAGAGAAGAGGACGCCGCATGAAAAGAACGATCGCGCGCCTGGCGAACCTTCGCTCCCGGCTCCCGGTCTGGACGACGCCGCTCGCGGCCCTGGCTCTCCTTGTCGCGTTCACGGTTCTCTACGAGCTCGCGACGAAGGGGAGGAGCGACTTCGCGAGTCCCGAAAACGTGATCAACGTCCTGCGGCAATGGTCGTTCGTGGGGATCCTCGCCGTGGGGATGACCTTCGTCATCGCCCAGGGAGGGATCGACCTCTCCGTGGGCTCGCTCGTGGCCTTCCTGGGGGGCATCGGAATCCTCGCGATGAACGCGCTCCTGGCGCGCGAGTTCGGGGAGGGCTGGGGCGTGGCCGCGGCCTTCGCCCTCATGCTCGCCGCGGGGGCGGCGGCGGGGCTCGCCCACGGGCTCCTCGTGACCCGGGGGAGGATCGCGCCGTTCATTGTCACGCTCGGAGGGCTCGCGATCTACCGCTCGCTCGCGCTCGCCCTGGTCGACGGGGGGGAGTACCGCTCGGCAAGCGAGTCAATGTTCGGCGCGATCGGGCAGGGCGGCATCCCGATCCCCGGAACGAACGTGGCGCCGCCGGCAGCGGGGAAGGTCGTCCCTCTCCTCTTCCCGTGGCCGGTCGCGGTCTTCCTCGCCCTCGCGGCCCTCGGGTGGGTCCTCCTCGAACGCACCCGATTCGGGCGCTACATCCTGGCGATCGGATCGAACGAGCGGGCCGCGGTCTACTCCGCCATCCCCGTGGCCCGGGTGAAGACCCTCGCTTACGTCCTCGTGGGTCTATGCGCGGGGCTCTCGGCGGCGCTTCTCGCGAGCCGGATGAACTCGGTCTCCAGCACGGGCACAGGGATCCTCTACGAGCTCGACGTCATCGCGGCGGTCGTCATCGGGGGGACCCGGATGCGCGGGGGACGGGCGACGATCGCCGGGACGGCGATCGGCGTTCTCATCCGGGGCGTCATCGGCAACATGCTGAACCTGCTCCAGATCTCGGTCTACCTCCAGGGGCTCGTGAAGGGCCTGGTCATCGTCGCCGCGGTCCTCCTTCAGCGGGCGGAGGGGTCCGAGGGCGGTTAGGATGTCCTTCCCCCCCCTCCCAGGAAAAAGGAGAAGCCATGAAACGCGCCCTTCCCTTCCTGACGCTCGTCCTGGTCCTCGTCGCCCTCGGCTCCTGCGACCGGTCCGGGACCGAAGACGCCGGCCGGAAGATCAAGATCGGCGTCTCGATCCCCGCGGCCGACCACGGCTGGACGGCCGGCGTCGGGTACTGGGCGAAGGAGTCGATGGCGGCCTACCCGGATGTCGAGTGGGTCTACGCCACCGCGGCGAACCCAGAGAAGCAGATCGCGGATATCGAGGACATGATGGCCCAGAAGGTGGACGGGCTGGTCGTCCTCGCCACCGAGAGCGCCCCCCTGACGCCGGTCGCGAAGCGGGCGCACGAGCGCGGGATCTATGTCGTCAACGTCGACCGCGGCTTCCTGGAGCCCGTCGCCGACGTTTTCCTGGAGGGGGACAACAAGGCCTTCGGCGCGAGGAGCGCCCGGTTCATCGTCGAGAGGCTCGGCGGGAAGGGGCGGGTCGCGGTCCTTCGCGGCATCCCGTGTACGGTCGACACCGACCGGTACGAATCCGCAAAAAAGGTTTTCGACGAGAACCCCGGAATCGAGGTCCTTGCCGCGCAACCCGGGCTCTGGAACCGCCAGAAGTCTCTCGAAGTGATGCAGTCCTACCTTGCGCAGTTCGACCGGATCGACGCGGTATGGGCGGCCGACGACGACATGGCGCTCGGCGCCGAGCAGGCGATTCGCGAGGCGGGCCGGGCCGCCGAGATGTGGCTCGTGGGGGGAGGCGGCATGAAAACCGTTGTCGAGAAGATCGCGAACCGCGATCCGCTCTACCCGGCGACCATCACCTATCCGCCGGCCATGATCGCGGCTGGGGTCCATCTGGCCGTGGCGAAACTCCGCGATGGGAATCTGGAGAGCGCCGCCGAGCGGATGCCCGCGCACCTTCATCTCTCGGTCGATGCGATCCGGGGAGACGGCGCCGGAGGCTCGCCGCGCCATGTCCTCCTCGACGTCCAGCTCGTGACGCCCGAGAACGCAAGCGAGTTCTTCTTTCCGGACTCGGTGTACTGAGATGGCCGGACGCATTCTTGCCCTGGCGCTCCTCGTGGTGCTCCTGACGCCCGACGGCGTCGCGCAGCAGGAAGACGGCGCGTACGAGAATGACCGCTGGGGCTTCCGCATCGAAAAGCAGGACGGGGGCTGGAGAATCGAGGAACGCGCGAAAGGAAACGCGGCGGTCGAGATTTCGCTCACGCGGGCCGACCGGGAGCTCCAGGCGCAGGTCGTGATCGCGGTCGAGCCCGCACCCGAGGGCGAGGAACCGGCGTCGCTCGCGGAACGGACGCTCGCCGCGCTCCAGGGGCAGGAGGCCTACTCGGAGCCAAGAGCCGCGCGTCTTTCCGTGGCGGGGATGGAAGCGCCCGGCCTCTCCGTGGTGACGAAGGGCGCCGACGGCGTGACCTACCGGGTGGAACAGTTCTACATCGTTCACGAGGGGCTCCGTTACACGCTCCGCCATCTCGCTCCGGTGGACACGTTCGAAGCGGCGCTTCCTCGCCTCCGAAGAATCTGGGAGGGCCTCTCCTTCCGGCCGCTCTCCCCCGAAGCGAGCGAGGATCGCGAGCTCCGGCGCCTGGCCGCGAGGTGCGGGAGCGATCTTCCCCTGGCCCAGAGCTGGGAGGAGGCTTCTCGGCGCGCGGCGGCCGAGGGGCGGGCGATTCTCGTCGTCGCGCGCTTCTACCCCGGTTTCCAGCTCAGCGACCCGACCTTCTCGGGCCCGCTCGGCGATCCAGACGTTCGCGAGCTCCTCCGCGAGCGCTTCGTCCTCCTACGCCTCACGGGCGAGATGGAGATCCCGTTGCGCTCGCCGGAGGTCTATGGGCTCTCCGGGACGACCTTCGGGGAGGCCGTCCTTGTCGTCCATGCGGACGGGCGAGTCCTCGACGAGACGTCTATCCTGGACGAACGCCTCCTCGACGCCTTCCTCGTCCGCGCCCTGGGCAAGAGCCCCGAGTTCGCCGGATCGGCCGCGGTTCCCGAAGACCTCCTGGAGAGGGCCGCGTTCCACCTCCGCCGAGGGGAGCTCGATCTCGTCCTGGAGGACGTGAAGGGTCTCGATTCGCCCGCCACCCTTCGACTGGGCGCGGCGGTCCTGAGGAGGCGGCTCGAGGGGGATGCTGCGATCGCGGTGCTCGAGCGCGCCCGGACGCAAGACGACGGCAGTCTCGCGGCCGATCTCGACGCCGATCAGGGCGCCCTCCTGATCCGCCTCGGCCGGATCGAGGAAGCCCGGGATCGGCTCGCCGGCACGCTCGAGCGCCACCCAGAGCACGTGCGCGTGCCGGAGGTCCTCTACTGGCTGGGCGCGTGCGAGCACCGCCTCCAGGGGAAGGCCGCGGCGGAAAAACGCTGGCGGGAGCTCGCGAGCGCCTTCCCGGACAGCCCCTGGGCCTGGCGCGCGGCGGGAACGCTCCTGGGAACCGCGTTCGGCCTCGGCGCAGGGGTCCCGCTGGAGTGGCCCTCGGACGCGGTTCTCGCCTCCCGGCGGGAGGTCGCCGCTGAGCGGCTCCCGATCAACCAGGCGGCGAAAG
The DNA here is from genome assembly GCA_016209595.1 of Planctomycetota bacterium. GTDB lineage: Bacteria > Planctomycetota > JACQVV01 > JACQVV01 > JACQVV01 > JACQVV01. The sequence goes on along the minus strand of JACQVV010000119.1, from coordinate 29,001 downwards.
CAAAGGAGGCGGCGGTGGCCTATCTCCTCAAGAGCCAGCGGGCCGACGGGTCCTGGACGAGCCCGACCGAGCTCTCGGTGGCCTACGTGGGGCGCCCGAACGAATTCACCGACGCCGTCACGGCGCTCGCCGCCCTCGCCCTTTTCGAGGAGGGCGGGGAAGACGAGGAGGGGCCGAAGGCCGCCGTCCGGCGCGCCCTCGACTTCCTCCTCGCGTCCCACGCGCGCTGGCAGGCGCTGGGCGAGCTCCCTCTCTTCATGGACTACCGGGTCTGGAGCCAGGCCCTCACGCTCGCCTTCCTCGCCCGTTGCCGGGTCGCCGGGATCGGAGACAGGGCGGCGCTCGACCGGACGATGGGCGAGCTCGTCGGAGGGCTGTCGAAGAAGGAAAGGACAGGCGGGGGCTGGAGCTATCTCCTGCGGACCGATCTCGCGGGCGCCCGGATCGAGCAGTCGATCAGCTTCGTCACGGCGACCGTCCTCCTCTCGCTCCTCTCGGCCCGGGCCGCGGGCGCCGAGGTGCCCGTGCCGCTCCTCGAGCGAGCTGCGGCCTGCCTGGAGGGGATGAGGAACCCCGACGGGACCTACGAGTACATGACCCGGGGCGCGGACGGCGCCGCCGCCGAGCATCCTGCCGGCGCCGCCGGGCGCGGCCCCCTCTGCGCGCTCGCGCTCTTCCGCGCCGGTCGCGCGGACGCCCGCGAGCTCCGGCGGTCTCTCGAGCTCTTCGTCCTCCACCGCGAGACCCTCGACCGGGAGCGCGGCAAGTCGCTACTGCACACCGGACCCCAGGGCCAGGGCTCGCACTACGTCCTCTTCGACTACGCGTTCGCCGCGCTGGCCGCGGCCTCCCTGCCGGCCGGGGAACGCGAACCCTACCCTGCGGCGATCCTCTCGGGAGTCCTCGCGGCCCGTTCGATCGACGGATCCTATCGCGACCAGGAGCGCCAGGGCTCCGACTACGGAACCGCCATGGCCCTTCTCGCCTTCCGGAACCTCGAGCCCCCGCCCTGACCTCCCGTCCCTCTCGAAACGGTCAGCGTTCTTCCGGAGGGGCGAGCGCGGCGAGATCCCAGAGCTCGAGGAACTTCGCCCGGACGTAGGGATCGAGTTCGTTCGCGAACTCGCGGGGGATGCGGGTTTCCTGAATGAGGCGCTTGACGTCCGCGGCGTCCTCCAGCATCCGATGGGGAGTCGTGAGGACGCAGGCGAGCTTCGCCTCGACGAGGTCCTTCAGGCCCACGAATCGAAGCCCTTCGGACTCGAGCGCCGGCGCCGCGGGATCGGGGAAGACGACAGGCTTGGGATTCCCGTCGCCCGGGTACTTTCCCGCGATCAGGAAGTCGATCTTCACTCGCGTCTCGGTGTCCCGGAGCGCCTTGCTGTACGGACTCACCGGCCGATAGCCGAGGCCCACGAGCTCCTTGTGGATTCGCGCGAGCCCCTCGGCCGTGACGATGAGATCGACGTCGTCCGGCGGTAGCCGTGCTGGAACACCGCCAGCCCGCCCGTTATGAGGTAGGGAACCCCCATGTCGCTCAGTCGAGCCGCGATCGATCGCGCCGTCTTGACGACTTCCGCGAACTCCATCTCGACGACTCTCAGGCGCGGCACGGTCGCTTCTCCCGTCCCGAGGTTATGCTCCGTCGAGGGCGAAGTCAAACCGGAGGGAGGCCTTCCAGGCGAAGCTGGGCGCACGTCACTCCGCGACAACGTCCTGCCAGAACCGGTCGAGATTTCCCAGCGTCCAGTGGACCTCGATCTCGTCCCCGGACCGGCGCGACTGGTGCTCGAGGTCAAGTCCCTCGGAGAGGTAGTACCGGACGAGCTCGGCGAGGAGGCGGTCGACGGAGCGCGCGATGCGCGGGGTCCGGCTGGCGCCGGCGGGCACGAGGAGCCAGTCGCCTTCGAGACTCTCGACGCCGACCTTGCCGGCGAACGAGCACCGTTCGAAGTCCCTGCCCGTGAGGTCGAGGTTCTTCCGGAGGCTCTCCCCGAACGAGACGCCCTTCTCGTCCCGGGCCTGATCGAGGAATCGGTCGAGGAAGTCTCCGTCGCCCTCGACGGAGAGCGTGAGCGGGGAGGACGGATCGAGGTGCCGGGCCGCTCCCTCGCGGGACGGCGCGGCGTCTTGGGCCCTGTCGAGCGCGGTCTCGAGCAACTCCTGCGAGGTCGCGAAGAACCAGGTGTTCTCTTTCACTGCCGCGCACCCATCGTCCGTGCGGAAGAGCGCCGTCCCGTCGTGCTCGCCCAGCGTTTCGCCTTCTTTCTCGAGGTCGTATCTGATCCCTCGCGCGATCGGGTTGGCGTGGCGGCCGAAGCTCGCGAACTCGACGCGCCCCAGGTCCTTGTCGACGAGGACCCCCATCGTGATCGGGAGAAGGGCCTCGGCGAAGTCGGGCAGGTTGTCGTAGCCGAGATAGCCGATCATGTCTCGGGCCTCCTCCGGGAACTTCCCTTTCTCTTCCAGGAGCTTGGCGAGGTGTCGTGCAAGTTCCCGGGCCCCCGTGTCGTCCTCCCCCGCGCGATAGAGGAGGATGACGCGTGTTTCCGGCCCGGCGAGCCGCCGGCCGTCGAGCGGCTCCGGGGCCTCGGAAAGCCACGACCGAAGCCACAGATATCCGCCGCCGCAGGTGAGAAAAGCGAGCCCCGCGAGGGCCCCGCATCCGACGAGGATCTTCTTCTTCCGCTTCATCGGGGATGAGCCTATTCCGGCGCGAGGGTTCGGATCTTCAGGTTCCGGTACCAGACGTCGTCGCCGTGGTCCTGGAGCGCGATGTGGCCTCGGGTCGCCTTCGCGTAGCCGGACATGTCGCGGAACTTGCTTCGCTCCACGAGCGCTCGGAACTCGTCGCCGCCCAAGTCGTACTCGACGACCTTGACGTCATTCATCCAGTGCTCGACGTGGCGGCGCTCGACTCGGATCCGGATCCGGTTGTACTCTCCGGCCGGCCGGACCACGCCGGCCGGGGCGGCGATGAGGCCGTAGAGAGACCCCGCGGAGGAGAGACGGTTCCCGCCGTCGGGGTGCCGCTCGTCGTCGAGGACCTGCATCTCCGGCCCCGTCGCCCAGGTCGCGCCCCCTTCCTCGGTGACGAGATACATGATCCCGGAGTTCGCGCCGGGGGCGACCTTCCACTCCAGCGCGAGCTCGAAGTCCTGGAAGGTTTCCCGCGTGATGATGTCGCCCCCGCCCGCGCCTGCGACGTGACGGAGGGCGCCGTCCTCGATCACCCAGCCCGAACGAGGGAACTCCTCTTGCCGGAACCCGCGCCAGGAGCCGGTCGATCGGCCGTCGAAGAGGAGCGTCCAACCCTCCTTCGCCTCCGGTTCCGAGAGCGTGTTCGGCTCGGGCTCCGCCGCTTCGGTGACCTCGCCCGTCGCCACCCACTCGGTCGCGCGGACGAGAAGCCGCCGGAGCGCAGGGTCCTCGATCGAGGCCCGCGTGTCGGTCTGTCCCCGCCAGACGTGCCCGAGGGGGGTGTGGAAGACGCGCCCCTTGCCGTAGGAGAGGACCATGGCCATCGGTTCGTCCTTGCCCGACCCGCCGGTCTCCGGCTCGCTGTGCGCGACCGCGAGCACCGTCCGCTCGACGCCGGGGGTGTGGACGAGCGCGTGATAGAGCTCGTCCGGGTGCGCGCGAAGGTCGCCGAGCCCCGCGGTGATCGGGTGGTTCCCGACCACGAACCTCACGTCGAACGAGTGGAACCGCCCGTGCCCTGTCCCCTCGCGCCAGCAGTCCCCGACGAGCGTCTCGTACTCCGTCCACCCGGGGAAGGCGTTGTTCGCCGCGTGGTAGACGACGACCCCCGCGCCCGCTCGCACCGCCGCGAGGAAATTCGACTCGGCCGGCTCCCCCCACCGCGGTCCGTTGTAGTCCAGGAAGAGGACCTGATAGCGCCGGAGCGCCTCGGCGTCTGCGAACGACTTCGCGGGGTCCTTTGTGACGTCCACGCGGAATCTCCCGGTGGCGTCGAGGAATCCCTCGATCTTCTCCGATGTGAACTCCCAGTCGTGGTTGTTCGCCCCGGTCACGACGAGAACCTCGATCGGGTCGGCGGCTGCGGCGGGGATCGAAAGGAGAAACAGGAACGTGGCAACGAGGAGCATCCGGCGCATGCGTGTCTTCCTTTGTGCAGAGGCGAAACCAGTCCGCTGCATGATGGTCGAAGCGCCTCGCTCCGTCGAGAGGTAACCAACGCATCGCCGGGCCGCGGGAGACGCTGCCGGGCCCCGGTCTCGGTGCGGACTCGCACGGTGACCGAGCGGCGTTTGTGGCAGTGGGACGCTCACTTCGAGCCCGCATTTCGGGCAGACACCGGTCCGGCCAACGGCCCCCTCCGGGGCGAGAAGGTGCTTCCCGCAGGGGCAAGTGAACTTGATCGGCATCCAACCCTCTGGCGCGATCTTGGGGCGAGTGCGCGCATTCTATTCCCAGGGCGTTCGTCCGGGAAAGGAGGGTGTCGAGCCCGGCCGGAGATGCACCTCGGGGAGGTCATTCCCGGCAGAAGCTCGCGAAACCGGGCGTCTCCTCGCGCGAGCCGCCGTGGCGCCAGATCGCGGCCTCGATGCCCGGAAGCTTCGCCGCGAGCCCGATCCCCGCGACCGAGATCGCGGTCGCGAGGGCGTCGGCGGTCATGCCGTCCGGGGCGACGACCGTCACGGCCTGCACACCCTCGATTCCGAGGCCCGTGCGCGGGTCTACGATGTGCGAGTAGCGCCGGCCGCCGCTCTCGACGGATCGTTCCAGGTCACCGGACGTCGCGACCCCGCAGCGTGAGAGGACGAGCGTGCGGCCGTCTGGAATGGCAATCCGCCAGCCGGGCTCGCCGGGTGGAGGGTCGCCGAGGGCGAGGTCGCCGCCGGCGTCGACGAGGGCGCTCGCGAGGCCGGTCGCCGCGAGGGCGCGGTCGCAGGCGTAGCCCTTCGCGATCGCGCCGAGGTCAATCCTCGTCCCGGGTTCGAGCCACACCCGGCGCGAGGGGTCCATCTCCATGTGGATGCGCTCGTACCCAACGAGCCGGCGCGCGGCGGCAATCTCCTCAGCGGCGGGAACGGCTCCGCGGCGCCAGAGGCGGACGAGGGGGCCGACGGTTGCATCGAAGGCGCCGCCGGAGAGGTCCGAGAAACGCCGAGCGGCGAGGAGGACTTCGTGGAGCGCCTCGGAGACCTCGGCCTCCCCCTCGCGGTTCAGTCGAGAAAGCTCGCTCTCTTCGAGGTAGTCGCTCATCGATTGATTGACCTCGGCGATCGCGGCGAAGGCGGCTCGCGAGGCGCGTTCGGCGTCTTCTGAACTCCCCGCGTAAAGGACGACACGGACGGTCGTCCCCATGTGGGGTTCGGCGAACTCGAAGCGCGAAAGAGGCGGGGCAGTGCAGCCGGCAGACGAGAGCGTCGCGGCGAACGTCGCGAGGAGGATCGTCCGGCTCAAGGCGCGCTTCGAGCGAGGCGGAACCCGAGGAAGGAACCGTCGCAGACCCACCAGACGCTCCGCGGCCTCTGCGGGTCGCGCGCGTTCCAGGCCTCGTCGTAGCGGGCCCGCGTCTCGCGCGCGACCTCGGGGGTGTTCCAGGCGCCGCCGCGGATCGCAGGGACGGGGTCGTCCTCGGACCAGTCGTCCTCCACGTACTCACAGACGTTTCCGAGCATGTCGTGGATCCCGAGCGCGTTCGGTTCGCGGGTCGCGACCTCGTGCGTGCGGGAGTCTGAGTTGGCCGCGGTCCACGCGAAACGGGAGACGTCCTCGGGCATCGGGCCGCAGGCGAGCTCCCACTCGGCGCCGGTGGGGAGGCGGTAGGCGCGTCCCGTGACCTCGGAGAGCCACACGCCATAGCTCCTCGCTGCGTGGCGACTGAGCTTGATCGCGGGCCGGCGCTTCCGGCCCCATCCCTGGTCGGGGGGTTCGTAGGCTGGCGAGGGACGCGTCGCGGCATCCGCGCCCGGGGGGAGGTCCTTCTTGAAGTACCAGACCTCGAACTCGTCCCAGGTCACTTCGGTCTTCCCGATCCAGAACCTCCCCTCCGGGACCCAGATCATCTCGAAGGTCACCGTCGTGCCGGGGATCGTCTCGACGTAGTTCTCTCCCGGTTGGGGCTCGCCCTGCCCGGATGCACCTCTGGAAAGGACGAGCGCGACGGCGAAAGCCAGGACGGCCGCTATCCGCATGCCGCGCCTATAGACGGCCGGAGACGACTTGTCAAGACGACCGGGGACCCCACGAGGGCCCGTCGGACAGCTAGCGAGGCTCCGCCTCAAACCGTCGAGACGTATTCGTTCGTTGGCTCATCGAACTTCGAACTTCGAACGCCGAACTCCGAACTTCGACGTTGGACGTTCAGCGTTCGACGTTCGACGTGTTGCGTTTGCAAACTTGCTCGGTTTTTCAAGATTCCTGTCGTGTCAGCGCTACTACTGCGGCCCGAAGACCTCTCCAAAGCCCGCGCCATGGGAAACGCCACCTGCCTTGATGCTCGTCGCGATCTTCATCGGTCCTTCTCCTCATCGGGGCGTCTGGTGTTCGACTTCGAGGTTCGGGGCCCCTTTCCCGCCTCTCGCCATCTATGCAGGACGGACGCGTTCCTTTCACCCGCGAGGCTCCGTCTTGACCGGCCCGGCGCGCCGGGATAACGTCGAGCGGCGCGAAGAGGGAGGGAACGCGATGCGGTGTGGGGGATGGTTCTCGGCGGTCGCGGCGGGGGTGGCGTTCTGGGGCCTCGGGCTCGCGCGGGGAGACGAGCCGGCGTACCGCGAGCTCGTCCTGGCCGACGGGCCGATCGCCTACTACGAGTTCGAGGAGACCGAGGGAAAGGGCGCGCGCGACTCCTCGGCTTCGGGAGCGCACGCGGGCGCCTACGAGGGCGGAGTGACGCTCGGGCAACCGAGCGCGACGGCGCGCCTCGGCCGCGCGGTGGGGCTCGACGGCGCGAGCGGCCGGGTCCGGATCCCGCCCCATGCGGACTTCCGCTCGATCGGGACGGGCGCGTTCACGATCGAGCTCTGGTTCTCGGCCGCTCGGGGGACACGCGGGGACCTGGTGAACTACAAGATGGAAGAGGGAGCGCGCGACCTGGGAATCTTCTCGGGACTGGAAGAGGACGGCCAGGTGAGCCATTACGAGGCCCTTGGCCAGCGCGCCGCGGCTTACGGCTTCCGCCTCCGCGAGTGGCACCATGTGGTCGTGACGCGCGACGCCGAGCGGAAGATCGTCCTTTTCGTCGACGGCGCCGAGCGCGCGGCCGGAGTGGGTGAGATGTCCTGGGATTTCGAGGCGCCCCTCTTCGTGGGCGCCAATCATCCGGGCGCCGCGTTCGACTCCGTGTCCTTCCCCTTCGAGGGCTCGGTGGACGAGGTCGCGATCTACGCGGCAGCCCTTCCGGCGGAGCGCGTCCTCCTCCACTACCGGACCGGCGACCCCGAGGGCGCGGCCCGCGCGGCGGCGCGATCGTCCATTCCCGCGGGCGGTGGACGGCTGGGAGCCCCGGCCGAGGACGGCCTCCCCGAAGAGGGATTCGAGCCGCTCTTCAACGGTCTCGACCTCGCCGGCTTTCGGTTCCACCTCGGGGACGGGAGCGCGGAGCCCGGAGAGACGTTCCGCGTCGCGGACGGCGCGATCGTCTGTAGCGGGAGCCCGCCGGGCTACATGTACACCGAGGGGAGCTATCGGGACTTCACGCTGCGGTTCGACTGGCGCTACGCGCGCCCCGAGGGGCTTGCGGACGACGCGAGTTTCCCCGGGAACTCCGGCTACCTCCTCGCGATCCAGGAGCACAAGGTCTGGCCGAAGAGCCTCGAGGTCCAGGGGATGAACCGTGACGCGGGTCTCATCATCCCGATCGAGATCGAGGTGGAGTTCTCGGTGGACCGGGCCGCCCAGCGGCGGGCCGTTCGGCCGGTCGGAGAGTGGAACGGGATGGAGATCCAGTCGCGCGGGGGCGTCGTCACGGTCGAGGTGAACGGCATCCCGACCGCGTGCGTCCGGCGTTGCGAGGCGCGGGAGGGCCCCATCGGCTTCCAGTCGGAGGGGGCCGAGATCCACTGGCGGAACATCCGCATTCGTGTGGAGGGACGATGAAGAAAGACTGGACGCGCCGCGAATTCCTGAAAGCCGGATCCGTTGCCGTCGCTGGCGCCCTTGCGGGCGTGCCGGGGCGCGTCCTCGCGGACGAGGACGGCCGGCCGATCCGGATCGGGCTCGTCGGGTGCGGCAGCCGGGGCACGGGTGCGGTTGAGGACGCCCTGGCGGCCGACCCGAATGTCCACGTCGTCGCGCTCGCCGACCTCTTCGTGGACCGCGCCCGCTCGTGCCTGCGATACCTCCGCACGCTGAGGCTCGGCCGGGAGCTCCACCCGGGCGTGCGCGTCCACGAGGATCGCTGTTTCGTCGGGTTCGAGGCGTACCGGCGGCTCCTCGACGTGCCGCTCGACGTGGTTCTTCTCGCCACGCCCCCCGGCTTCCGGCCGATCCACTTCGAGGCCGCGGTCGCGGCCGAGAAGCACGTCTTCATAGAGAAGCCGGTCGCCGTGGACCCCGCCGGCGTCCGCCGCGTGTACCTGGCCGGAGAGAAGGCTCGCGAGCGAGGCCTCTCGGTCGTCGCCGGGACGCAACGCCGCCACCACTCGGGATATCTGGAAACGGTCCGGCGGATCCGCGAGGGGGCGATCGGACGGATCCTCGGCGCCCGGTGCTTCTGGAACCAGGGCGGCCTGTGGCACAGGAAGCGCGAGGCCGGGTGGTCCGACATGGAGTGGCAGGTCCGGAACTGGCTCTACTTTGACTGGCTCTCGGGGGACCACATCGTCGAGCAGCACGTCCACAACCTCGACGTGGTGAACTGGGTCCTCGGGAGCGTGCCGCTACGCGCCGTGGGCTCGGGCGGCCGCGAGGTCCGGACCGATCCTGTCTTCGGCAACATCTACGACCACTTCGCGGTGGATTTCGAATATCCGGGCGGAATCCACGTTCTTTCGATGTGCCGGCAGATGGAGGGAACCGACGGCGCGGTCGGCGAGCTCGTCACGGGCACCGAGGGACGCGCCGACCCGGGCGGCTGGATCGACGGGGCGCGTCCCTGGCGCTTCGAGGGGGAGGTCCCCAACCCCTACGTCGCGGAGCACGCCGCCCTCCTCGCGAGCATTCGCCGCGGCGAGCCGGCGAACGAGGCGAGACAGGTGGCCGAGGCGACGATGACGGCGATCCTGGGCCGACACGCGGCCTACACCGGCGAGGTCGTGGAGTGGGACGCGCTCCTCGCCTCGGACCTCGACTTCTCGCCCCCGCGATACGAATTCGGGGACCTCCCCGTGCGATCCGTTCCCATCCCCGGGAGGTCGTGAGATGGCCGACACGATCCGCGTGGGGCTCGTCGGGTGTGGCGGCCGGGGGACGGGCGCCGCGGAGAACTGCCTGGCGTCGGCCCCGGATGTCCGCCTTGTCGCCCTGGCCGACCTCTTCCGGGACCGACTCGACCGCTCTCGCGCCCACCTCGCGGGACTTTCGCATCCGGGCGTCGATATACCGGACGAGCGCTGCTTCGTCGGGTTCGACGCCTACGCCCGACTCCTCGACTCTGGCGTCGATCTCGTCCTCCTCGCGACGCCGCCCGGCTTCCGGCCGCTCCATTTCGAGGCCGCGGTCGGCGCTGGAAAGCACGTCTTCATGGAGAAGCCCGTCGCCGTCGATCCTCCCGGCGTCCGGCGAGTGATCGCGGCGGGCGAGAAGGCGCGGGAGAAGGGCCTCGGTGTCGTGGCCGGGACACAGTACCGGCACCACGAAATGTTCCTGGAGACGCTCGGTCGCGTCCGCGACGGTGCGATTGGCGAGATCCGCGAAGCGCGCGGCTACTACCTCCCGGGCGGGATCTGGCGCCGGCCGCGGGAAAGGGGCGAGAGCGACATCGAGTGGCAGATCCGGAACTGGTACTACATGGACTGGCTCTCGGGCGACCACATCGTCGAGCAGCACGTCCATACGCTCGACGTCATTGACTGGGGCCTGGAGGCCCGGCCCGTCCGGGCAGTCGGGTCGGGGGGCCGTCAGGTCCGGACCGACCCGGTCTACGGCAATGTCTACGACCATTTCTCGATCGACTACGAGTACCCGGAGGGCGTCCGGGTGGCGAGCCATTGCCGGCAGTGGGAGGGGTGCGCGGGTCACGTCGGGGCGACGTTCGTGGGGACCCGCGGCACCGCGTCCCCCTACGAGGGGCGGATCGAGGGGGAGAACCCCTGGCAGTATCGGGGAGAGAACGCGGAGATCGGCCACGCCTACGTCCGGGAGCACACGGACTTGATTGAGAGCGTCCGCGCCGGGAAGCCCGCCAACGAGGCGCGTCAGGTCGCGGAGAGCACGCTCACGGCGATCCTGGGGCGCGAGGCGGCCTACACGGGGCGCTCGCTTGCCTGGGAGGAGGTCCGGGACGCGGAACTCGCGCTCGGGCCGGAACCTACGGAATTCGGCGACCTTCCGGTCCGCCCCGTCCCCGTGCCGGGCCGCGAGCGGAGCTGACCCCTCTCTTCCTTATATATACGGGCGGAGCGACATGGCCGAGCGGCTGGGCGTGGGGATCGTGGGGGCGGGCTTCGTGGGCCGATTCCACATCCGCTCCTGGGTGGGCGTGCGAAACGCCGACATCCTGGGCGTGACGAGCCGGACCGAGGCGAAGGCCGGCGAGGCCGCGAAGCTCGCCCGCGACCTGGGGGTCGGGAACGCGAGGGCCTACGCGAGCGTCTCGGCGATGGTGAAGGACTCAGGCGTCCAGGCGGTCTGGATCTGCGCCCCGAACCACGTCCGCCTCGAGGTCATGGAGGAGATCGCCAGGGCCGGAAAGGGGAAGCTCCTGGGCATCGCCTGCGAGAAGCCTCTCGCGAGAAACGTGCGCGAGGCGCGCCGGATGGTCGAACTCGTCCGGGAACTGGGGATTCCCCACGGCTACCTCGAGAACCAGCTCTTCATGCCATCGGTCGCGCGTGGAAAGGAGATCCTCTGGCGCCGCGGCGCGGCGGCCGCGGGGCGCCCCTATCTCGCGCGTGCCGCGGAGGAGCACGGCGGGCCCCACGAGGCGTGGTTCTGGTCCGGGAAGTCACAAGGGGGCGGCGTCCTCTCCGACATGATGTGCCACAGCCTGGAGACCGCGCGGTTCCTCCTCCAGGACCCGGCGAAGCCGCGCTCCAGCCTCGTCCCGCGGACCGTGAGCGCGGACATCGCCACGCTCAAATGGTCCCGCAAGGAGTACGCCGAGCGGCTCCGGCGGACGCACGGCGTGGACTACCTCCGCGCGCCGGCCGAGGACTTCGCCCGCGCGGCGGTGACGTGGGAGACGGACGAGGGAGACATCGTCGTCACCGAGGCGACGACGTCGTGGAGCTTCGTCGGCCCCGGGCTCCGGCTCTCGATCGAGGTCATGGGGCCCGAGTATTCGCTTCAGGGGAACTCGCTCAACAATCACCTCCAGGTCTTCTTCAGCCGCGAGGTGGCCGGCCGCGCGGGAGAGGACATCGTCGAGAAACAGACCGCCGAGCAGGGACTCATGCCTGTCGTCCCCGACGAGGAGGGGGAGTACGGCTACACCGCCGAGAACCGACACATGGTGAACTCGTTCCTCGCCGGCGCCTCTCCCATCGAGACGTTCGACGACGGCCTCGCGGTCACGAAGCTCCTGATGGCCTGCTACATGTCGGCCGAACGCGGGGAGCGGCTCGCCTGGGAACCGCGGGGCCTCGACGACTACGTCCCCCCGGTCGCCCGCGAGACGTACCGCCGCGAGGACGCCTGGAAAGGACATTAGAAAGTCCGTGAACTCGCGGGCCCAAAGGCGAGAGCGTTTGCTCGACCTCGCCCTTCTCGTCATCGTCGCGAACCTCGCCGCCCTGGCCGTGGCGGCGTTCGCGATCGGGCCGCCGCCCGGGCTGCCGGAGCCCCGGAACGAGGCGCCCGCGAAGCGGCCCGGACCCTCACCGAAGGAACGACCGATCGCGCCCGGCATCCGGGCGAAGATCGTGGGCGGCGGCATCGAGGTCGAACGCTGGCTCGCCACGCCGTCGTTCTCGATCGAGCCGGGAGGCTCGCTCGACCGCCGGGTCCCATCGGGCCCCCAGGAGGTCGCTCTCGAGATCGGCTTCGATCCCCGCCGGGTCGAGCGGGCCGCGTTTGGGGTCGAGTTCGCCGGCGCTTCGGTGAGAGTCGAAGCCGGGGGAAGGGTCCTCCTGGAAGAAGCGGTCCCGGAGGGCGGCCTGGCTCGGACGGTCCTGTCCGGCCCGATCGCGGTCTCGAGCCCGCTCACGGCGCTGCGACTCGTCGTCGCGTGGGACGGCACCCGAACCGCGCGCCTGCGCGTCCTCTGGCAGCCCCAGGGGGAGCGCGTCCCTCACCCGCTCCCCGCGGCAAGCCCGGAGTGGACGCAGGACGAAGTCCTGGCCGGCGAGCTCGCCGTAGAGCTCCGCGGCTGCGCCGGCTGCCACCCGTCGGGCGACATGCTGCTCGACGAACGCCTCATGGCGGCCCCGGCTCCCGATCTCGGCCAGGTCGGGGCGCGCCTGGCGCCCGAGTGGATACGCTCGTGGCTCGCCGATCCCTCCCTCGTGAAACCGGGCACGCCGATGCCGCGACTCTTCGGCGACGACGAAGCGTCGCGCGACGCAATCGAGGATCTGACACACTTCCTCGCCTCTCTCGGGGGCCCGGCCCCGGCGGAAGACCGACCCGATCCCGACCTCGCCCTCACCGGCCAGGTCGCCTACCACACGACGGGATGCGTCGTCTGCCACGGCCCCCTCGACGGAGGCGTTCCGGGTTCCGCCAAGCCGGGTTCGGGCGAGCCGCTCGGGACGCTGGCCGCCAAGTGGAGGCCCGCCGCGCTCGCGGCGTTCCTTCGCGATCCGGCGGCCGTCCATCCGGCCGGCCGCATGCCCGGCATGTTCCTCGGCGAGCTCGAGGCGAAGGCGCTCGCGGCCTTCCTCATCCTGGGACGCCCGTCGGGGTCGGCCCCGCCGGAAGGCTTTGCCCTCGTTCCCGAGCGCGCCGAGCGCGGGCGCGAGGCGTTCCGGAGGCGCCGCTGCGCAGCCTGCCACGCCCTCGGGGAGCGGGAGCCGGCGGGCGACGGCTTCGCCGTGCCCGGCCCACCGCTGGAGTCGCTGCGGGAGGGCCGGGGGTGCCTCGACCCGGCGCCGGGCGCGAGGGGGGTCCGCTACGATCTCTCCGACCGCTCGCGGCGGGAGATTGGCGCCTTCCTGGCGAGCCTCTCCGGCCGGCGCTGCGAGGAGATCCCTCTCGACCGGCTGTCGGTGGGGCTCCTCCGGATGAACTGCCTCGCATGTCACGCCTACGCCGGAGCGGGCGGCCCGGACCTCGAGCGACAGCGGTACTTCACGGCGTCGCGGGAATCCGATCTGGGGAACGAGGGGCGCTTCCCGCCGGATCTCACAGACGTGGGGGCGAGACTCACCCCGAGCTGGCTCCGGGAGATCCTCGTGACCGAGGGAAGGAGCCGCCCCCACCTCGCCGTCCGCATGCCCCGGTTCGGCGGCGCGATGGAGGCCCTCGCTCGCGATCTCGTCCGCGCCTCCGGGGCGGGCGAAGAGCCCGACGACGGACCCGAGCCCGCCCGCGACGCCTCGACAATCGGCCGCCACCTCGTCGGGGTCGGCGGGCACGACTGCGTGAGCTGCCACGGCATCGACGGGAGACCGTCGTCAGGGACGCCCGGCGTCGACCTCGCGGGGGTCGGGGAGCGCCTCCGTCACGGCTACTTCGTCCGGTGGATGGAGTGCCCCACCGCCGTCCGCTCCGGGACGAAGATGCCGACCTTCTTCGGGCGCGACGCGCCGGAAGACGCCGCGGCGAAGATCGACGCGATCTGGGCGTATCTTTCTCTGGGCGAGGGGCTGCCGCTTCCCGACGGCGTCGGCGGGGAGCGGACTCTCGTCCTTTCTGTGCGGGGCGAGCCGATCGTGATGCGGACCTTCATGAGGGGCATCGGCCCCCGCGCCATCGCCTGCGGTTTCCCGGAGGGGATCCACCTCGCTTTCGATGCTTCCCAGTCGCGCCTGGCGTACGTCTGGGAGGGCACATTCCTCGACGCGTCCGGCGCCTGGGCGAACCGCGGCGGTCAGGAGACCAACCCCTCCTCGGGCGAGTCCTGGACCTCGCCCGGCGGCCCGGACGTCGTGGTCGGAAGCGAGCCGCCCGACCCCTGGCCGGATCGGGTCGATCCCGATCTCGTGCGCTTCCGCGGCTACCGGCTGGACCACGAGAGGCGACCGGTCTTCCTCTCCGAGTGGCGGGGACCGGCCGGGACGATCCGGGTCGCCGAGCAACCGATCCCCGCCCGCCGGGACGGCAGGGCCGCCCTCGTCCGGCACTTCTCCCTGGAGGGACCTCCCGGGACGACGGTCTGGATCCGGTCGCCCGGCGGCCCGATCCGCGTCGTTCTCTCGGACGAGGGGCGCGCCGATCTGGAAACGGAGGTGACCTGGTGAGATCGCGCGCTCTCGCGCTCCTCTTCCTCGCCTCGCTCGGCGGTCGCGCCGCCGCTCAGGTCGAGGGTCTCGACTACGTGAAGAAGGAGACGCGCGAGGAGACTCGCAAGACGACCCTCGCGCGCTACGTCCCCGAGATGGACTGGGGGGACTGGTACATCATCGGCCCCTTCCCCAACCCCGGCCGCGCCGGGCTCGGGCTGGTCTATCCGCCCGAGCTCGAGATCGATCTCGCGAAGTCCTACCCCGTGCGGAACGGAAGGACGGTCTCCTGGAAGAAGGCCGCCGGCGGGAACTGGGAACGGATCGATTTCAAGCAGTTCGGCAACCCCGCCCTCCACGATGAAGGCGTCGCGTACCTCTATCGCGAGGTCTCGACTCCCGTGGCGGAGAAGCTCACCTGCGAGATGGGATCGGACGACGGCCTCAAGTTCTGGCTGAACGGGAATCTCCTTGTCGACGCGGACGTCTACCGGGGCCTCTCCGTGGAGGACCACCAGGTCGATCTTCTTCTTTTCCGGGGCAAGAACCGGATCCTCGTCAAGGTGAGCCAGGGGATCGGCGAGTGGGAGTTCCAGATGCGGCCGGTGCTCGACTCGCGGATCCTCGCGCTCCTGGAATATCAGCTCGACGTCGATTTCCCCGATTCGCCCGAGGCGAAGCACTACCGGATGCTCACGCTCCTTGAGCCCGAGGGGGTCGTCCTGGAGGTCGGCGGGCTCGACGTCGATCCCGCCGGCCGGCCGACCGTGGCGACCCGCCGAGGCGAGATCTGGGTCGTGGACGACGCCTACGACGAGAACCCGACGGCCTCGCGGTGGACGCTCTTCGCCTCGGGGCTTCACGAGCCGCTCGGCGCCCGGTGGAGGGACGGCGCCCTCTGGGTCGTCCAGCGCCCCGAGCTCACGCGCCTGGTGGACGAGGACGGCGACGGCCGCGCCGACCTCTTCGAGACCGCGAGCGATCGGTGGGGGATCTCGGGCAACTACCACGAGTTCGCCTTCGGCCCGAAGTTCGACGGAAAGGGGCGGTTCTGGGTGACGCTCAACCTCGGCTTCTGCGGCGGGCTCGGCAAGTCGGTCGTCCCGTGGCGGGGCTGGGCCGTCCTGATCGACCCCCAGGATGGCGCCCTCCGCCCGATCTGCGGGGGCCTTCGCTCTCCGAACGGCCTGGGCGCGAACGCCGACGGGGAGATGTTCTACACCGACAACCAGGGCGACTGGGTCGGGACGAACAAGCTCTCCCACCTTGTCCCGGGCGACTGGCACGGCCACCCGAGCGGGAAACAGTGGTACGAGAGGGCCGGCTTCCCCGTGCCCTCGGGCGAGGACGACTTCAAGCCGCCGGCCGTCTGGTTCCCCTACGGCCGGATGGGCCAGAGTGCAAGCGACATCGCGCTCGACGACACCGCGGGAAAGTTCGGCCCCTTCGCAGGGCAGCTCTTCGTCGGCGACCAGACGATGGCCTCCGTGATGCGCGTCTTCCTGGAAAGGGTCGGCGGCGAGTACCAGGGGGCCTGCTTCCCGTTCCGCTCCGGCTTCGACTGCGGCGTGAACCGCCTCGTTTTCGGGCCGGACGGGAGCCTCTTCGTGGGGATGACCGACCGCGGCTGGGGATCGGTCGGGGGCCGACGGTGGGGGCTCCAGCGCCTCGTCTACACGGGCGACGTCCCCTTCGAGGTCCTCTCGATGCGCGCCACGCCCGACGGTTTCGAGCTCCGTTTCACCCACCCCGTCGATCGCGCGGCCGCGGGAAACCCGGCGAGTTACAAGATGGCCTCCTTCCGCTACAACCGATGGGAGACCTACGGCAGCCCCGAGGTCGACCGGAAGCAACACCGGATCGCCGCCGCCCGAGTTTCCGAGGACGGCCTCTCGGTCCGCCTCGTCGTCGAGGGCCTCCGCCCCTTCCACGTCCACGAGCTTCGCTTCCCGGGCGTCCGGGACGCCGCGGGGGGTCCCCTCCTCCACGCCGAGGCGTACTACACGCTGAACCGCGTCCCCGAGTGATGCGATGCTGTCTCGAGAATGACGATCCGGCGCGGTGACTCTGGAGCACCTTCGTTCAGGGCGTGGTGCTCTTCGCGTCTCTCTTGCTCGGCCTGTATGTCTGCTGGTATCTGCTCTTTCCGTGGCGCTCGTACTCGAAGTACGAATCCGGCGAAGAGCGCGTGGAGACCCACCGGTACCTGCTCGACCTCGAGAATGGCTACGCCGCGATCTTGATCGCCTCGCCCGTCTGGCTCGTAGTCGCGGGAATCCTGTGCGCGATTCACAAGTGGGATCCGGAAGGGATGGCCGTCGTGGCGCCTGTCCCGGTCGCGGTGTGTCGGGGTCTCCCTCTTTTGGGCTCCCCAGGTCTGGCGGCTTGCAAACTCGCTCTCGCCTGCGAGAGACACGCCGAGGTCTTTCGCTCCGAGGCGCTTCCCGCGGGCAGCCCAGCGAGCCGCTCAACGCGATCGCCTCCTCGACTTCGTCGTGAGTCGGTATTTCTGCAGTCTGCTGTTGGGTTTCTCGGGAATCGTGTGTTCGATAACGCCCAGGCGCACGAGGTCACGAATGACCTTTTTCAGTTGCCCCGACACTCCCTTGTGCCCCACTCGTGCGGACAGTTCCGCCCTGCTCAACGGCCTCCCCCCGAGCGAGCGGAGCACGCGTTTGTCCAGCGACTCTGGCCGCGACTCTGGCCGTAACTCTGGCCGTGACTCTGGCCGCGAGGGGGCCGCAGTCTCCGTGATCGTGGCCTTGAACGTCACGATCACGAAGCCCTGCCGTTCCTCGAAACTAGGCGGAGCGACCCCGTAATGCCTGCACTCGTCGATCACGCGGTTCGTTCCGCGGCCCCAGATCTCCACCGCGCCCGTGCGGTGGAAGGCCTCGGCGATCAGCGGATTTCGCAGTTCGGACTGATGGGGCCCCAAGAGATCCTCCACGGTCACGCTGGACGGAAGTCGCCCGCGGCTGCTTATTTCGATCCGGTCATCGAAAACGGCAACAGCAACATATCCACCCGCATCGGAGTAGTCTCGATGCATCACCGCATTCAGCAGAATCTCGCGGAGCGCCTCCGCTGGAACCGGGAGTCGATCCTCGCGAAAGATCGTCCCCTTGGGGAAGCGCGCGGCGAGCGGCAGCGTCCTGTCGAGCCAGGCCATGGCCTCCCGCACCATTGCGAATGCATGCATGTGCTCCTGCTTGTTGTCCACGATGTCGCCCGTGATCTCGGTCCCGCGGAAGCGGCCGAGCTTCAGTTTCCCCTGCGGGTAGTCCGGCAGGAAGCGAGTCCCGTAGAGGATCTGGGCTGCCTGCGTAATCACACCGTCGCGCAGGACACCGAGGCGCTCCATGATGTCCTCGACCTTGCGGCTTGTGCCTGCCGAGATGCGCCGTTGTTCGATCGCTGCTTCTCGAGTTCGAAGGATCTCCTCGCGGTCTAGATCCTTGAGCCGAACGCCGACCGCGGGCTGATTCTCCCAGCGTCGGCGGGCATGGGCGCGATCCAGAAGCAGAGTCTCGTACCGCTCCTGGGGCATCTTTCTGGTGGTGTTACCGATCCTCTCGAAGGCCCGGCCGTCGAAAATGAAAGGCACACCCTCCCGATTCGCTTCGACGCTGAGCGCGATCACCTCGCGTCCCTTCGAGACCTTGATCCGCTCGATCTGGACCACGGCCGGAGGCTCGAACCGATCGAAGGCGGCCGTGACCTCGTGGATCGTCTGCTCCGACACCTGCTGGCCCTCGACTATGCCCTTCCGGTTCACACCGAAGAGCACGCATCCGCCGGCCGTGTTCAGGAAGGCGCAGACCGTCTCCAGTCCCTGACGTAGCTCGCCGGTCGTCCGCTTGAGCTCGAGACTTGGCCCCTCCCCGCCAGAGACCAACCGCCGCAGGGAGGCTTGGTTCACTTCCCCTTCTCCTTCTCCTTCTCCTTCTCTCCACGAGCCAGGTCCCGTAACGCCCGTTTCTGCTCGACGCTTGCCACGCGCCGAGCCGCGGTCAAGAGTCGGGGCCGCTCGTGGTTCGCGAAGTCCGAGATCGCCCGATCCACCTCGCGCGTGAACTCATCGGGGCCCGCCACATCGGCGAGGCAGCGGAAGTACGCCGGAAGCGCCGTCCGCCAGTCCACGCCGACCTGCCACGAGCCAGCTTCGTCCGCGAAGAAGACGACGTCGTCAGGGGAGTGGTCGATCCGCCGGAGAAGCGCGAGCAGCAGTTCGAACGCCTCCCGCAACGGCGCCCGTGGCCGCTTCTCCGAAGCCCTGACGCACCTGCCCAGAAGTCCGTCGAACTCCGCGATGAACTCCTCCGTCCCCTCGGACTTCTGGGTCCAGTTCTTTGAGTTGACGCCGAAGCTGTCGTAGTACTCCCCCCGCCCGGACGCGTCATGGAACTTGCGGACCTCCTTGAGGACACCCGCCGCCCCCGCCTTCGTGGACGCGACATCCACCACGGGGACGAAATCTCCCATGATCGAGCGGAGCTTCGCCTCTGGGATCTCTTCGATCGCCCTCTCGACGAGGAGCAGCAAGTCGCCGCGGGTCAGTCGCGGCAGAGCCGCCCGCAACCGATCGAAATCGATCGCCCTGCGTCTCATGCTCGCTCCTCCTCCGACGCGGGACCATGAAACGGGGACCTGCCAGGCCACACAAAGTGCATCGAGTACACCTCCTCGAGCTTCGCATCGCCGGTCTTCGAGAATCGCAGCCGTCGTTTCGGTCCCCTCCCCCAGCGCATGTATGCCGTGATCGAGGGCTTGAGATTGAGGTCGTGAGCGTGAAATCGGAGGATCCGGAGCAGCTTCGAGAGACGCGTCAGGTTGCAGTTGACGACCCGTTCGAGGTAAGGCACCTGGCCGCACCGCCACGCCTCCAGGTGTTCCCGAGTCAAGAGGCCCATGCCGATTAGGACGTCTATCGGCGCCACGACTTTCCCACGCTTGAGAATCGCATCCACGGCCGCGACGATCCTCGGATACTGGGGGTCTTGGGCATACGAATCAACGGTCACCATGGCCGGACGACGGTCGCCTCGCGACGCGACCCCACTCCCTTCACCGGATCGTCGAGGTTGCGCCACCGGCTAGTGCCCCTCGAACCGGAAGTAGAAGTTCCACCCCTCGCAGACACAAAGGAGCTGCCCGAACTCTTCGAGGGTCAAGAGCTGACCGTCGATCACGAAGGCAGGAGCGCCATCTGCCATCGTGATCCTGCCCCGGAGCTCGTCGTGACGGGGGCACCAGCTTGCGCCTTTCTTCTCGACATATCTCCGCGACAGCTCCTGATTCATCTTCCGCCGAAGTTCACCCAAGGCGAGCCCCGGATGGGACGAGTCGAAAGCCCGGAACTCGTAGCCGCCCGTCTTCCTCCCGACCTCCTTGGCCTCTACGACATGGCCGGTCGGAGCCTTCCAGTACTCGATCTTGAACTTCCGCTTCCGGCCGGCGCAGTCCGTCAGGACGTCGTCCATCGGGAAGATGTCCTCGGGATCCTCGGATCTAGGCTCCTCGGGCTCCTCCCAGTCGTGGAGGCGTCTACCGTTATTCCTGTGCATGTTGTTTCTCCTCCTCTTCGAACACGGGGGTGGACTTACCCGCAGAGCGTCGGATCCTACTCGGCCGGGCGACGGTGCGGATCTCTTTCCCCAACATCGTTGATCGCTCGCCCAGAGGAGCGATAGACTCGCGCACCGAGGATTCGACCCCATGACGCTCATCTGTCCGAAGTGCGGCAGCGCCTTTGAGGGCATGGCAGGCCAGCAAGTGATCTGCCGTGCCGCCGGATGCGCTCATTCCTGGATTCCCGGGTTCGATGTCGACGTCACGATCGCGACACCTGAGGCGCGCAGAGCCGTCCATCCGATCGCCCTGCAAGTCCTTGCCGCGCTCGAGTACGCGCACCGGCGAGGCGTGATCCACCGCGACATCAAGCCCGGGAACGTCATGATCGACCGGAACGGGACCGTGAAGGTCACGGACTTCGGGACCGCCCACCTCGCCGGCACCCAGGAGACCTCGCTCGGACTCACGATGGCCGGAGCGCAGCCCGAGTAACGAAGAGATCGGCCGAAAGAGCCGCGCGCAGCCCAAATGACTTTTTCCACAGGTTGTTAGGAGAGAGAGCTATGCGTCTATCGGTTCGCGCGGTCGCCGCCCTGTCGATCTCGCTTTCGTTCCTCGCCGCCGGCTGCGGCGACTCCGACACCGGAGATCCGGGCGACTCCGGCCCCGCTTCGGGGGAGAAAGACGGCCACCGTCCCGGCGGCCCCGGCTCCGCCGGGTCCGTTTCGGGCGGGGCCGCTACGCCGCAAGGTTGTTTCGACGAGATCCAGAAGGCGAGAAAGGCAAACGACATCGCGGGTTTTTTCGCCCTCCTGACGCCGGATTCCCGCAAGAAGACCCTCGCCGACCTCTACATGGTCGCGTGGGTGGGGGCCAGAATGGACGAGGGCTCCAAGCGCAAGTGGGAAGCGGTCCTCGAGAAGCATGGCGCGAAGGACGTGGAGGGAATGCCGCGCGGCATGGAAGCGATGGCAAAGGCCGCCGAGGCCGCGGTCGCCGGCGTCAAGGACCTCGGGGCCCTCGCCGCGGACATCGACAGGTTCGTGAAAGAGACCGGCAAGAGCTCCGATGGCATGAATCTCTCCGAGGACTCCGGCGGGACCATGACCGATCTCGTGGTCGGTGAGAAGAAGGCGACCGCAAAGTGGATCTCGAAGAACGAGGCCGGCTTGACCCGGGAGGAGCCCGTCGAGTTCCACGAGATCGACGGGAGATGGTTCTTGCAGCTGGGCAAGTAGGGCTCGTCCAGGTAGAAGATCTCCACATGGCGGTGCGGAGGGCGTGCCGGCCGCCCTTCGGTCCGGCGCCGCTCGAGGAGCGCGTCCTCGATCTCGGGAGGTGTGCGCGGGGAAGCGTCGTCACGTGGTCCGGATAGCCGTGGAGATCGAAAACTCCGCCCGGCGCCTCGACTGCGCGGGGTTTCGCGGTTTCTCGCCGGCCCGCTTCCTCGTTTGCGCGACTTCGATCTCCCCGGATAGAATGCCTGCCGATGAGCGGGACGCTGACGATCGACGGGCTTGTGATGCCGGCCGACATCTCGCGTCTGGAGACCTTCCGCGCGTGGGTCCGGACGCTGGGAGAGAACGCTCCGCGCGTTCACTTCTCGAACGGGAGCGTGTGGATCGAGATGTCACCACAGAACTACCAGACACATCTCATCATGGTCGACGCCATCAACGCCCAACTCCAGGTCTTGTCGAGGGATCTCGGGACCGGGAAGTACTTCGGGGACGGTGGCTGGCTCACCAACGATTCCGCGGGCCTCAGCACCGAACCCGACGGTTTCCTCGTCCTCTGGGAGACCCTACGTTCCAGCGAAGCGCGACTCGTCCCTCGAGCCGAGGGGGAGGGTTCGATCGAGCTCGTGGGGCGCGGTGATATGGTCCTTGAGGTCGTGAGCGACTCGTCCGTGCACAAGGACACGGTCGAGCTCATCCGGGACTACGCGGCGGCCGGATTCCGCGAGTATTGGCTGGTGGACGCGCGAGAAGAAAAGATTGCGTTCCGGATCCTCGCGCTCCGGGACGGCGAGTACGAGGACGTGAGTCCGGTCGCGGGGGGCTGGCTTCCTTCCGCCGTCTGGGGCAGGCGTTTCAAGCTCGTCCGCGAGATCGATCCCGCAGGGCTCCCGAGCTACGACCTGCTCGTGGAGAGCTAGCCCGTGGATAAAGCCAGGCCCCGCTGGTCCGATCAGTCGCCGCCCCCCGCGTCGAGCACCTTCCGGGCCCGCCTCCGGATCTCCTCCGCGCGGGGATCGTCCTCGGAGATCGCGAGGGCCTGTCGGGCATGCTCGAGGGCGGCCTCCCTTTCGCCCAGCGCCTGGAGGAACAGGGCGAGGACCGAATGGGCGTCCGCGAGGAGGCCGGCAGCGTCCGTATCAGCGCGGTTCTGCTCGATCACATCCGAGGCGAACGCGCGGACGATCTCCAGGACATTGCGGCGACTGAACATCTGCTGGAGGTTTCTCTCGAGCTCGAGGGCCTGGACGTAGGCGCCGAATGCCTCGGGCACGTTTCCGAATTCACGGAGCAGGTCCCCGCGGGACCAGTACGTGGAGGGATCGTCGTCGCGTGAAAGAGCGAGCGCCATCTTGGAGTCCTCTTCCGCCCGCCCACGGAGCTCCGTCGCGAGATCCGGTTCGGTCGCGCAAGTGGACTGCCTGGCCAGGACCAGGGCGCGCTGCTCGTACCCACGGGGGTTCCGGGGCTGGAGCGAGACGCAGATGGAAGAGGCGAGCTCCGCGCCGTGGTAGTGGTCGTTCTTCCTCCGGGGATCCTCCTCCTTCTCGGCCCGCGCGGACAGGGTCCAACCGAGCATGAAGGGGGGCCAGTATTGCTCGGGAGTCCTCCCCACGGCGGCCCGCAGCATCCGTTCGGCCTGGGCGAGCGGCGATTGGAGATCGATCCCGGCGGCGGCGAGGAAGATGGCAAATTTCTGGGCCCACTGGCTGAACCGGTCCTTCGGGAACTGATGGATGAAGAAGTTGAGGAGGCCGGTGAAGAAGTGGTCCGCCAAGGCGTGCTCCGAGGGCGCATGGCTCATCCGGTCGAGCCTCCCGGCGACGAGCCCGAGGATCTGGCTCGTCCGGGAAGGCGGGAACTCCGACTCCTCGGCGGCCCAGATCGTCTCGAGCACCTGGACGGCCGGCTCGAACGAGGAGGGTTGCACGCCCTTCTCGGGGTCCACGTCCCGGAGGACGGACTTCATCCGCAGCATGGCGAGGAGGACCAGAAGACGATAGGTCTCCTCGCGCACTTGCCGGATCCTTGCCGGCGGGAGATCGGCGACCGGGAGCCGCCCCCACCAACCGCGGTCGGGATGTTCCGCGATACCGACCGCGGCCAGCGCCTCCTGGGACTGGCGAACGGCCTCTTCGTCCGCCTCCTCGCCGGCCCGGAACCAGGCCATGGCCGAATGGGACCAGAAGCTCTCGAGCCGCGCGATCCGGTCCAGCTGGCCCTGGATCTGACCCCGCCGCGCGACGAGCCTCGGGTGTTTCTCGCGCTCGAGGCGGGCCAGCGCGTTCGTGAGGATCGGTCTTGCCTCGCCGTAAGATCCGGCCGAGATGTGGATCCGGACCATCCCGCGATCCGCTGCATCCTCCTGGAGAAGACCCGCCAGCCGTTCCTGTTCTATGCGCGCGGCATCCAGCTCGAGGCGGTCCGTCCTCTCTTTCGCGTAGAACGCCCCCGCGAGTGCGAGGAGGAAGGCCAGGATCGCCACGGCCTTGGCGGGGTTCCGCTTCGTCCACTTCCAGAGGATGTGGGCCGGACCGTAGCGCGCGGCCCCCACGATCCGGTTCTCGAGGTAGGCCTCGAGATCGGCCTGGAGCAAGGGCACTTCCTGGTAGCGACTGTCCGGGTTCGGTTCGAGCGCTTTGAGGGCGATCGACTCGAGTTCGCGGGGGACCCTCCGGTCCGGCGCCCGCATGCGTGGCGGCACCACGGGGAATGAACGGACTCGCTCGAGGATCTCCGCCGAGGTGCCGCCGGTGTGCGGAGGCTGGTCCGTCAGGATCTCGTAGAGGATCGCTCCCAGGGAGTACAGGTCGGAGCGCGCGTCGAGATCCTGGATCTGGCCCCTGGCCTGTTCCGGCGGCATGTAGCTCGGGGTGCCCAGAACGGTGCCGGCCGAAGTCCTCCAGAGATCGTCCGCCGCCTCGCCGACGAGGGGGAGTGCGGCGTCGAGACGGGGCAGGGTTCCGTCCGCCGGATCCGGGAGGCCCATCACCTTGGCGAGGCCCCAGTCCATGACCTGCACCTCGCCGAACGGACCGATCATGATGTTGGCGGGCTTGAGATCTCTGTGGATGACTCCCCGGCTGTGGGCGAAGGCGACGGCATCGCAGACCTTGAGGAAGATCCTCAGGAGCTCGCCGAGCGGACGGGTTTCGGGACGGTGGAGGACCGCGTGGAGACTATGGCCCTCGATCCGCTTCATGGTGAAGTAGATCTGTCCGTCCGGCGTCCGGCCGATCTCGTGGATCGGGACGATGTTCGGGTGCTGGAGGTGGCCCGTGATGCGGGCTTCGAGGACGAACCGGGTGACGGTCCCGGCGTCGTGACTGTTGTGGATGATCTTCGCCGCGAGCTCCCGGGCAAGGTCTTCGTCGCGGACGGCAAGAACCCTTCCCATCCCTCCCCGCCCCAGCTCCCCGACGATCGGATAGCGCCCCAGTTGGTCCGGCAGGGGGACGGACTCTCCGAGGGAGCACCCCCGATCGTCCACCTGGGTGGACGGAAATTCCTCCTGCCCGGTCTTTCCGAGCGAGGAACCCAGAAGGAGCCGCTGGAGCTCCTTCTGGATCGTCTCCTTGCCGAGAGGGTGAGGAGACCGCTCCTGGGCCTTCTCCGCTGCGGGATCTTCCATGACCGACCTCCCTCGATCCACTCCGTTGCTTGTACCAAGATCGCGCTCAGGAGACAACTTGGAGTCCACGTCGGGCCATGTGGCGGTGACCAGGAGAAGAGCCGAAATCCTCGTCCGTGGCCGCGAGTTGAAACGGGGGCCGGGATCTGGTCTGCTGGTCGTCGCCCTACGAGAAGGAGACGACATGCGACAAGCGCAGAGTCTGGCCGCGACACTCTTCGTCTTCGCGGCGTGTCTCGCCCCGACCAGGGCCCAGGGGGGCGCCGTCGAATACGACCGGAACGGCTTCCGGCTGAGGGGGAAGCACGAGCTCCTTCTGGCCGGCACGTTTTCGACCTACCGCGTTCCCCCGGCGGAGTGGGAGAGGAGGCTCCTCCTTCTCCGGCGCGCGGGGCTGAACACGATCGACCTCTACGTCGCCTGGAACGTTCACGAACCGGAGCCGGGGTCTTGGGATTTCTCGAGCGCGCGCGCCGACCTGGAGCGTTTCTTCACGCTCTGCGAGGCCCACGGGATGTACGTCTACGTCCGTCCCGGGCCCTACATCTGCAATGAGACGGACGGAGGCGGACTTCCGGCGTGGCTCTTCGTCCGGACCTCGGATGAGGCTCTTCGCGTCCCCGACGGACGAGTCCGCGTCCTGGAGGCCGACCCGGACTTCCTCGCTCCGGTCGAGAGATACTTCGACCGACTCAATGAAATCGTCCGCCGGCACCAGCTCCGCGAGGACGGCGGGTGCGTGGTGCTCTACGCGATCGGCAACGAGCACGACTGGTACGCCCTGTTCCGCCGGATCTACAGGCTGGGGAAAAGTCCCGATGTCCCCGCCTTCCTTGCCGCGTTGCGCGACATCGTGAGGGCCGACGGGATCACGGTGCCTATCACCACCGCGACGGGCAATGGCGTGACCTGGGACGGAACCGGAGACGTCGAAGGTGTGATCCCCTGCCCGAATCTCTACGACGTTCGACCGACGAGTTCGATCGAGCGGCGTTGCTTCGACTCGCTCGACACGATGCACGACTCGAGCGCGCACGAGGGTCGATACGTGGACATGCCGAGCCTCGTCTCGGAGACCGAGCGCACGGCGACCCGGATGGCCCGTGTCCTTCATTCCGGGATGGACGGCGTCAACCTGTTCAACTTTGCCGGCTTCCCGGTGTGGGGGTACGAGAACGGGATGGCGCTCGATTTCTCGCTCTCCGACGGGCTCACTCCGGAAAACGTGTTCGGAAGCTTGCGCGACCTGCGGGTGAGCCACTTCGGCGGGCAAATCGACTATCGGAGCCCGATTTCGGCGCGAGGACAGCTCCGGGACGAGTACTACCGCGTCCGGCGCGCGGCCCACCACTTCGCGGCACTGTCCCCCGAACTCGCCCCCGCCGGACGAGCGGAACGCACCGGACCCGACCGCACGTCGGATACCCTCTCTGTGTCGAACCCACAGATCGGCTCGGAGGAGGGAGAGGGACGCTCCGTCTACTGGCTCGAGAGCCGGGGGAGCTTGTTCTTCGGCCTCCTCAATCAGACGGACCGAAGCCTCGAGACGACGGTGACGGTCCGGGGAGAAACCTGGCCCCGCTTCACCAGTCTCGTAGTGCCGAGCGGGGCCGGGCGGGCGGGGACCGTTCCGTATGAGCGCTGGACCGAGACGCTCCTGGTCCACGGACTCCCGCTGGGCGAGAACCTCCCGCGGCTCCTCTATTCGACGAGCGAGATCTTCACCCGGTTCGAGACGGACGCCCGCTGCGTCCTGGTGCTTTCGGGCGAGCCGGGGTCCGAGGGGGAGCTCGCCCTCGATCGAATCCCGGAAGGCTCGACGGTCGCGCTGGACCTCCTCGAGGGATCGACTCTGCGGACCGAGGGGGACCGCTGGACCTGGACCTACCGCCACTCGCCCGATCGTGTCCTCGTCCTCGATCTCCCCGCCGGCCGGCGCCTCGTGGTTCTCATCACGACCACCGCGGAGGCGGAACGTCTCTGGAAGATCGAGGACCCCCGCGGGCGGACCTGGCTCCTGTCCGACGCCGCGTTCGCGCTGGGGATCGTCCCGGAGAGCGACGATTCTGTGAGGATCGAAGCCGAGTGGGACGATCGGTTGGACGGACAGGTGCTCGTCCTGGGCCCCTGGACTCCCCTGTCCGTGGCCGCCGGCGATCGGACTCTCCGCGGGAGAGCGATCCCCGAGGCTGGTGTCTGGCTGGGCGGATTTCGCGAGAGCCCGGTCTTTCCCGAAGTCCCGCCCCTGCCGGCGGGGACCCGGCTCCGGGAGCAGCTCGTCCCGGGCGAGAGCGAGCCGCGCTTCGACGACTCCGGCTGGCGGCGGACCTCGGGCGGCCCCGAGTCGCTCGAAACCTTGGGCATCTACCGGGGCCACGCCTGGTACCGAACGCGGTTCTCGCTCGAAGACGTCCCGCGGTCCACGATGACCCTTCAGGTTGCGGAGGCGGCGGGTATCGTCTCGGGATACCTCAACGGACATTTCATCGGGACGGAATTCCCGATGGGCCGGTCCCGACTCTCCCGGCATGCCCTCGAGATGCGAATCCCGACCGACCACTTGAGGGCCGGCGAGAACGTCCTCGCATTCCGGGTGCAGATCTGGGGCCATTCGAACTTCGAGATCCCGCCGGTGCCCCTTGTCCTGGACCTTCCCGCCTTGCAAATCGCCTATCCCCGCGGGCTCTGGGGTGAGGCCCGTCTCTCCTCGCCGCTGGGCCTGTCGGCGGTCCGTCTGGACGGACCCTGGACGTACGAAGCCGGCCTCCTCGGCGAACGCGCGGGCTTCGCCGCCGCGGCCGAACCGCCGAACGCCGAAAGTGCATCATTCCCCCTGGACCTCTTGGCGGGCGAGACGGTCTGGTATCGAGTCGCCTTCGATGGCCGGACGCTCCCCGACCGCCGATACGAGGCCCCGCTGGTGCTGGCTCTGGAAGGGGAGGGGCTCATCGGAACGATCTTCGTGAACGGCATCCTCATCGGACGCTGGATCTCCGACGACGAATCTCTGAAGACAGATTCGGGCTACCGCGGGATACGGGGCGCGTGGGTGCCCGAAGGAGTGACGCCCGACCACCTCTACCTTCCCCGCTCCATCCTCGACGACACCGGCCCCAACACGATCGCCATTGCCCTCGAGAGCCTCGCTCGACCTGGGGAAAACGGGACAGGGGCCGCGAGGAGCCGTCTCCTGAGTCTGGACGTACTTCATGCCTCGGATGGATTCGACAAGAGCCGGGACGGCGGGCGCATCCGGTCGCTGCGGCAGGCGCTCCTCGTCGCGAGGTGACGAGGGACTCCCTCCGCGACGTGCGGCTGGAAATGGCCGGGCTCGGCTGCTCACTGGCGGGAACCCGCTGGGGAGAATTCCCCGCCTGGCATGATCTTTCGCACGCGGAATCGCTCGCCGGAGCGGAGAATCCCGCGCATCGGGTTCTGGCCCGGGAGTTGCCTGAAGTGGAGGGGACATGCCACTTCCCGATCGGGCAGGAGAGAAGACTTTGACGAAGAGACCCCACATCATTCTCGACGGCAACGAGGCCGCCGCGCGGATCGCTTACCTCGCGAGCGAGGTCGTTGCGATCTATCCCATCACGCCGGCCTCGCCGATGGGTGAGTTCGCGGACGAGTGGGCGTCTCAAGGGAAGAAGAACCTCTGGGGCGAGATCCCGGAGGTGATCGAGATGCAGAGCGAGGCGGGCGCGGCGGGCGCGGTCCATGGCGCCCTCCAGGCCGGCGCGCTCTCGACGACGTTCACGGCCTCGCAGGGGCTCCTCCTCATGATCCCCGACATGTTCAAGATCGCGGGGGAGCTCACGCCGACCGTGTTCCACATCGCCGCACGCGCGGTCGCGACGCACGCGCTGTCGATCTTCGGAGACCACGGCGACGTCATGACGGCGCGATCCACGGGCTGGGCGATGCTCGCCTCGTCCTCGGTCCAGGAGGCGCAGGACCTCGCCCTCGTCGCGCACGCGGCGACGCTCGAGGCGCGCGTCCCCTTCCTGCATTTCTTCGACGGCTTCCGGACGTCGCACGAACTCGCGAAGATCGAGGTCCTGGGCGAGGACGGCGTCCGCGCGCTCCTCGACGACCGGCTGGTGCG
>JACQVV010000118.1 GCA_016209595.1 Planctomycetota bacterium | reverse complement strand
GGCGGCGTCGTAGCCGGCCGAATGTAGCAGTTATTTCCTCACAGCCCCCTAGCCCTCAGAGGCGCCGGTAACCGTTCATGGCCGATGAGACCTCTCAGGAACCCAGGAACCCAGGAGATAGCCACTCAGTGCCTGTTCATGGCTTTCTGGGTTCCTGAGAAATCAAGACGTCTCGCAGCCCCTGAACGGCTACCTGCGGTAATCGCTCAGGGGGAGGGCAACAGCCCCCTCTTTCTTCCTACCGCCCCATTCCTACCTCCCGCTGTCGCGGCCGATGAGCGCCTCGTCGAGGAGGGCCTGGATTTGGTCGCGGTTATCCTGGACAAATTTCGTCCCGGAGTAGCGTGCTCCGAGGAGCAGGCGGCACCGGACGATCGGCTGGACCCAGGAGCCGCGGTTCTTCCCCCCCCGCGCACGCTCGGCCTCGAGCTTCGCGAGGCCGAGGAGGCTCTTTGCCTCCTTCTCGTCGAGGCCGGCGGTCGCCCAGGAGTGGACCGACCTCCAGTGGGCGACGTCGATCTTCTGCGTCTCGGAGAGCTCCCGGAGCACCCCCGCCGCCCGCGCGAGGAGGTCTCGCGCGTCGTCCAGCCGATCGGCCTCCATCGCGAGAATCCCCCGCTTCAGGAAGAACAGGGCGAGCGCCCGGAAGACCTTTTCCCGGGGAAGGCCGGTCTCCGCGGCATGCGGGAGGAGAATCCGGTAGAAAAGGACCTCGTAGGGGAGGAGGTAGAACTTCACGGAGAGGCTCGCGCCCGGCTGACCCACGAGGCCGAGCTTCACCTCGTCCTCGCCGACCTCCGTGATGACCCGCGTCTGCCCCTGGTACTCGAGCTGGCCGTCCCGACTCTTCCTGGCCTCGATCCCCTTCTTCACCGCCGGCAGGAGAGCGAGCAGAATCTCCACATCTTCCGCCATGCCGGTGAAGGCCGTCGAGCGCATGGGATCCTGGAACACCCCGAGCTCCGCCTTCACGTCGTCCACGGCTTTCTTGGCCCCGGAAAAGTCCCACCTCTTCCCCGGGTCGACCAGGATGCCGTCGATGAACGCCTTGAAGAAGACCCCGAAGCGCTCCTCCTCCATGGAGAGCCGCGCGCTCTTCGCGTCCTCGGCCTGCACCCGGAGCTCCGCGGCTTTCTCCACCAGATCGTCGTCGCCGTAGTCCGCGACGGCCTCGTAGAGCTTGATGGCCTCGTCGTAGTGGAATTGATCGAGGAAGGCCTTGGCTTCCTCCTTCTCCTTGGCGAATCTGTCGTTCATCTTCCCGCGCAGTTCTTCGATCCGCGGGGGGGAACGCTCCGCCCATGCCCCGGTGAATCTGAGCCCCGCCGGGAAACGCTCGATCGCCCGGATCGCCGGGTAGAACCTTCTTTCCCCTTCGAGGGTTGTGGCCTGACGGTCGAGCTCGTCGAACGTCGACTGCGCTTCGTCCTCCGCGCCCGCGGCCGCCTTTTCGCGGATCGACTCGACGTTCCCGACCCGCTCCGACTCCTTGAACTTGCCGAGAAACTCGTCGCACTGGCCGAGGATCTCCGCGTACTGCGCCGGGTTCCCTTCCGCGAACGCCTTGAGGTCGAGGTAGGCCATCTCGTCGGGCCCGGTGGCCGGGTTTCCCGGATCCGGACCGACCTTCCCGCCGTTCGCGGGCCCCGGTCCGGGCGGCTTCGGATCGGGCGTCTCGATGCCGCCACCGCCTCCCGAGGGCTCGTCGGCGCCGCCGCCCCCGCCGCCCGCCGCCACGAAGACGAGGAGCACGGCGGCCGAAAGGACGCCCGCCGCCACGCCGATCCCGATTCCCAGCGTGGATGCCGAGCGGCGGGTCCGGGGACCAGAGGCGTCCGCCCGGCGCGGGGTCCCGGCGCGACTGGAACGACCCGTCGTCTTGACCGGTCCCCGGCGCCGGACGCCGCCGACATGGACGGGCGGCTGCCCGGCGAGATGGGCGGCCAGGTCCTCGCGGAGCTCCCGGGGGTTCTGGTATCGCTCCTCCCGCTCCTTGGCGACCATCTTGAGGAGGACCGCCTCCGTCTCCGGCGCGATGTCGTCGCGCAGGCTCCGGATGTCCGGGAAAGGCTCCGTGATGTGCATGGACATCACCACCATCGAGTTCTCGGCCCGGAAAGGTGTGTCGCCCGTGAGCATGTGATAGAGGGTCACGCCCAGCGAGTAGATGTCGGTGCGGGTGTCGATGTCCTTGAGGCCGCGCGCCTGCTCGGGCGAGATGTAGTCGGGTGTCCCCATGCTCGTCCCTTCCTGTGTCAGGGACGAGTCGGTCGAGTCGAGCCGGGCGAGCCCGAGGTCGCAGAGCTTCGCCACCCCGTCGGCCGTGATCATGATGTTATCGGGCTTGATGTCGCGGTGGAGGATCCCGTGCTGGTTGGCGCACTCGAGGGCCTCCGCCATCTGGAGCGCGATCTCGAGCGCTGCGAGCTCCGGGAGTTGCCCTTCCCGGCGGATGCGATCCTTGAGGGTCTCTCCCTCGACGAACTCCATCGCGAAGTAGTAAATCCCCTGATCGATCCCGACGTCGATGCCGGAGACGATGTTCTTGTGCGTGAGCTTCGCCACCGCGCGCGCCTCGCGGAGGAATCGCTGCACATAGTGCGGCTTCTTCTTCAGGTCCTTGGAGAGGACCTTGAGCGCCACCACGCGGTCCATGCTCACCTGGCGCGCCTTGTAGACGATCCCCATCGCGCCCTGCGAGAGCTTCTCCACGATCTCGAATCCGGCGATCTGCTTCATCGCGGGGCCCGCCTTCACCCGATCGATGATCGTCCGGCAGGCGTCCTCCGAGAGGTACTCCTTCTCCCTGAGAATCGTGGCGATGTCCTTCGGCTTCACCCCGAGATCGGCCATCGCCTTCTTGATCTTGAGCGCCTCCTCCACCTGGGCCTCGTTCATGAGGCCCATCTCCACGCCCAGGCGGGCGAACTGTTCTTCCTTCTCGTGGATCATCGGTGGGGCGCCCCATGCCGAAGGCGGCGAGTGACGGTCATTCTATGGGCGTCTCCTCGGGACGTCAACCGCGCCGGGCAGCGCGCCGCGTGTCGCGACCGTCAGCGGGCGGGCCTCAGCCGCTGCAGGAGCATCTTCAAGTTGTGGCGAATCGTGCTCCGCCGCCGGTCGATCGCCAGACACGCCTTCCAGTCCGCCTGAGCCTTCTCGAAGTCCCGGCCCAGAAGGTGGAGGATCGCTCGGTTGTTGAGCGCCTCGAGGTGGTCCGGCGCGATCTCGATCGTCCGGGAGTACTCGGCCACCGCGCGGACCCGGTCGCCCAGAATGTGAAAGCAGGTCCCCAGGTCGAAGTGGATTTCGGCGTTCGCGGGGTCGAGGGAAAGTGCGGCCTCCTGCTCGCGGCGCGCTTCGTCGTGCTTCCCCAGGCGCGCCAGGACCACGCCCCGGCGGTTGTGAGCGAGGGCCTTTTTCTCCGTGATCTCCAGCAAGGTCGTGTAGTCCGCGAGCGCCGGCAAGAGCGCCCCCTTCTTCAGATACGCTTCGGCCCGTCCCCAGTAGCTCGCCTCGTGGCTCGGGTGGGACGCGATGACCCTGTCGTACTTCCCGATCGCCTTGGTGAACTGCCGGTCCTTGAGGAGCTCGGCGGCCTTCGCCGTCGTCTGGTCCAGGAGCTCCACCATCGCGTGGAGGATCCTGTCCACCTCCTCGTCCGAGAGGATCCCCTCTCGGAGCAGGGTGAACGGGAGAGGCACCTTCCCCTCGCTCCGGCGCTCCGCTACCTTCGCCGCGCGTTCGAGCCGGTCGCCCTGGAGTACCCCCAGGCGATGGGCGAGCTTGAGGAACCTCTCCTCCTCTTTCGGCAGCATCCGCCGACTCTCTCCGATTTCCCCGGAGGCCTTGCCCCCGGATGCGGTCGCGCACCATAATAAGGTGTCTCTGTGGGAGCTCCAAGGATGGTCGACGCTCTCTCTTTCGCCGCCTCCGCCTTGCGGACGGCCCAGACGCGCCAGGACGTCACGGCGAACAACCTCGCCAACCTCGTGACGCCCGCCTTCCGGAGCCAGCGTGTCGACGCGGCGGACCTTCCGGGCGGCGGCGTCTCTGTGGCCGCGATCCGGGCGCGCCCCGACGCGGGCTCGCCCGAGATCACGGATCGGGGGCTCGATCTCGCGATCCATGGCGCCGGCTTCTTCCAGGTCCAGACGCCTCAGGGGACGCGCTACACGAGGGCGGGGAGCTTCGGCCTGGACGCACAGGGGCAGCTTGTGGACGCGGGCGGGAATCCGGTCGCACCGGGGATCGAGGCGCCCCCCGGGACGGCATCCGTCGCCGTTGGTGGGGACGGCACGGTGACCGCGATCCTCTCGGACGGGACCACGCAGGCGATCGGAACGCTCTCGCTCGCCCGCTTCCCCAACGAAGGAGGGCTCCTGCGCGAGGGCGGAAACCTGCTCGCCGCCACACCGGCCTCGGGGGCAGCCGCCGTGGGCGCCCCTGGAGAGACCGGCTTCGGGACCATCGTCTCGGGTTTCCTGGAGGGCGCAAACGTCGATCTCGCCGGCGAGATGGTGGGCCAGATCGTGAACAGGGCCTTTTTTCTCGCCAACCTCGCCACGATCCGCACCGAGAACGAGGTTCTCGGCGAGCTCATGGACATCGTGGGCTAGCTAGTTCCTGTCGCAAGACTCAAGTTCCTGCGCGTACATCGAGATCGGCCGCAGGAATAACCATGAGGAACCCAGGAAGCCAGGAATCCGGCCAGTATTCTCCTGGGTTCCTGGGTTCCTTAGATCTATTTCGCGACAGAAAGTAGCTAGACCACGCCCAGCCGAATGGCCGGGACGCGCCAGGCCGCTTCCAGCGCGATCCCGAGGTTCATCTTGGACTTCCCCGCGCGCCGGTCGACGAACCGAATCGGGACCTCCACCACCCGGAATCCCGCACGCACGGCGCGGTACGTGGTCTCGATCATGAACGAGTAACCCCTCGACCCGATGCGCGAGAAGTCGAGCGCCTCGAGGACCTCCCGCCGGTAGCCCTTGAAACCTCCCGTGAGGTCGCGGATGGCCAGGTCCAGAAAGAGCCGCGAGTAGAAGGAACCCCAACCGGAGAGCGCCCGCCGGCCCGGGCCCCAACCCGCGACGGAGCCGCCCGGGATGTAGCGCGAACCGAGCGCGAGGTCCGCGCCATCAAGCGCCGCCGAGAGCCGAGGGAGGGCGTGCGGGTCGTGCGAGAAGTCGGCGTCCATGTGGAAGATCCGGTCGTAGCCACGCGAAAGGGCCCAGGCAAACCCCGCGAGGTAGGCCCGCCCGAGCCCTTCTTTCTTCTCCCGGTGAAGCACGGAGAGACGGGGATTCGTCCGCGCGACGCTGTCGGCAAGCTGCCCCGTCCCGTCCGGAGAGCCGTCGTCGATCACCAGGACGTCGAACGGCGGGTCGAGACCAAGCAATCGTTCCGCGAAAGCCGGCAGGTTCTCGCGCTCGTTGTACGTGGGAACGAGGACGACACGCCTCACAACATGGCACCCGGCGGAAGCACCGCCGCCACATCGCGCACCGCCCGCGCGAGCGCCCGATCGAGGGCCTCCTCCCAGTCCTCGTCAGGGGGAGGGGAACGGCCCCCTCCTTCCATTGCGGAATGCGGATTGTAGATTGCGGATTCTTCAATCCGCAATCCACATTCCGAAATCCGCATTCCAGCGGCCCCCTCCCCATCCTTCGCCAGCTTCCCGGCGAAGACGATACCACGGCTAGCGGCAACGATCGCACCCCGCCCAGCGGAGTCGAACGCGGGCGCCACGTCCGCGGCGCCGGCGCCCTGGGCGCCGAAGCCGGGGACGAGAAAGGGCACGCCCGGCATCGCGCCCCGGAGCGTGCCGAGTTCGCGCGGCGCCGTGGCTCCCACCACGGCCCCCACGTCGCCGTAGCCGCAGGCGCCCGGATTCTCGAGCGCCCAGCAGGCGACTCGCCGGCCCACCACGATGTGGAGCGGCTCGCCCCGCACCGGGAGGTCCTGGAACTCGCCGGCCGACGGATTCGAGGTCCGCACCAGGACGAAGACGCCCCCGCCCGAACGCCGCGCGCGCGTGATGAAGGGTCGCACTCCGTCCTCGCCCAGGTACGGAGAAACGGTGAGCGCGTCGAACGCCGGAAAGAAGGCCTCGGCGTACGCCTCGGCCGTGGAGCGGATGTCGGCTCGCTTGGCATCGGCGATCACGAGGAGCCCGCGTTCCCTCGCCTCGTGAGCCGTCGCGAGGAGCGCGCTCCAGCCGTCGGCCCCCGCGCGCTCGTAGAAAGCGACCTGGATCTTGACGGCGGGAACCTTGCCCGCGATCCTCGCGAGGACGCGACGTCCGAAAGCCGCGAGATCGGGCGCGCCTCCCGCCCGGCGAAACTCCCGCGGCAGCAGCTCCTCGTGCGGATCGAGACCCACCGCGACCGGGGTCCCGGCCCGCCGGACCGCCTCGAACAACCTGTCAGAGAAGGGGGCAGGATTCATGGGGCGGTCATTCTACAGGGCGCGTGCTATCCTCCGCGTAGTTGGTCAGGGCGAGGGGAACAGCCCCCTCTTCCGGGCGACGGGGGTCGGGGTACTGGGGTTCTGTTCCCCGTCGCCCGTCCCCCGGCAGGCTCCAGCAGCCCCCTCCCCAATTCCTCGCTTCGTCCGCACAGACAGATACCTCTCGACATCCATGGCACCTCTCCCCGACTGCATTCTCGCCACGGCTAACCTCCACAAGGTCGGGGAGATCCGAGCTGTCCTCGCTCCCCTCGGGTGGCACCTCGTGACCGCCCGCGAGAGAGGGGTCGAGGAGGAGATTCCGGAGACCGGCGACACCCTGGAAGCGAACGCCGTCGAGAAGGCGCTCTACGTAGCCCGGCGGACGGGATCGCTCGCGCTCGCGGACGACACGGGCCTGGAGGTGGATCTTCTGGAAGGGAGACCCGGCGTCTACAGCTCCCGCTATGCCGGCCCCGGCGCGACGTATGCCCAGAACGTGGAGAAGCTCCTGCGGGAGCTCGCAGGGACAAGCGCGGAAGAGCGAACGGCTCGGTTCCGAACTGTCGTCGCTCTCGCCCGCCCGGGGAAGATCCTCGTCGTGGCCGAGGGGAAGCTAGAGGGCAGGATCACTCACGGGCTCCGGGGCGAGGGCGGCTTCGGCTACGACCCCGTCTTTCTCGTCCCCGAACTAGGGCGCACGCTCGCGGAGCTTACGCTCGCCGAGAAGAACCGGACAAGCCATAGGGCCCGGGCACTGGCGGAGTTCGTCGCCCGAGCGCGGTCTCTTCGAGCCTGAAGGACCGCCTACCGGAAGCAGTGGCTCGTCCCGGCCGCGAAGTAGAAGTTTCCCGTGTGGTAGTAGAGACCGACCCCGCCGCCGTAGCACCCGTATGCCGGATAGTAGCAACCGTATCCTGGATACGCGTAGTACGAGCCGCTGTAGAGGTAGGGCCAGCCGTAGTAGACGTAGGGCCCGCCATACGACCCGCCGTAGCCGTAGTAGGAGACCCGGAACGTGCCGCCGGGCGAGCCACCAGCGTAGGCGTATGTCCCCGGCGCCGGAACGTACAGGTGCGCGTACCCCTCCAGGCGGGCGAGGCGCGCTTCCAGGAGCGCGATCTCGGCCAGGAGCTCGTTCTTCGCGACCTCGTCCTCCAGCGCCTCCTTCTTCGCCTTGAGTTCCTCGAGGGTTGGCTCCTCGTCCGGGGTCACGCCTTCGTGCTCCGGCTCTTCGTCCTCGTTCGCCCCCTCTCCCACCGGGACGGGAGGCGGGGAATCGGGGAGATAGACGATCTCGCTCGACTCGATCGCCCCGCCCCGTTTGAGCCGGAGCTCCACGAATGCCACCCGCTGGACCTCTCTCGCGACGAGCACGAGCTCCGCCCGTTCACCTTCGGCGAGAGCGACCGAGATCTCCGAAAGCTCCCCGGCGCCCGACAGTGTCCAGGTTCCTGAGGGTCCCACGAGCTCGACAGAGATCCCCGGCGGCAGGGGGGCTCCTTCCGGGCGGGAAAACCCGCAGACGATCACGCGCGGATGCCCCGCGGCAAGGTCGAGGGTGTAGCAGATCCCCCGGGGGGTCTCGTTGTCGAGAGACAGCGTCGCACCGGCCCACGCGGGTGAAGCGACAAGGACAACCAGCACCGAGAGGCGGATCGGACGAACCATGGCTCATCCTCCTTCCCTTGCCTGGAGGGAAAAGCACCCTCATGATACCTCGACAGCCGTCGCGATTCCCATCCACTCGCGGATCCGACCGTGTGCCGCAGGCTCGAGCGCCATGAGCCCCTCCACGAAGCGGACGCCGATCTGGAAGCGCCGGAGCTCTCGCAGGTCGCGTTGCATGGTTCGACGGCTGATCCCGTAGGCCCGCGCGAGCTCCTCCAGCGACCGGGACGGTCCCGGAGCGAGATCGAGGAGGAGTCGCGCCAGTCGGTGGACGCGCGGCGGATTCATGGCTCGCTCCTCGCGAATCCTGCGCGCGGAGCGCACTCTCCGGCGAGCGCGAGGACCACGCGATACCCCCTGGACGACAGGCGGTAGCGACCGTCCGGTTCCCGTTCCAGTCCGATCGGCAGCCGCGTGAGAAAGTCGAGGTCCCGCGCGATCAGGCGTTCGCTCGTTCCGGACTCCCGCGCGAGCTCCCGGAGATTCACGCGCGAGTTGGGGGAGAGATAGGAGAGGGTTTTGAGCAGATGGACGAGCTGGGCGAGCATGGAGGTGTCTCCTCTGTCTCCTTCGCCCGTTCGCGGGCGAAGAGGACCTCGCAGGCGCAACCGGCGTACCACGGCGCCGGTCCCATCGCCCATCCGATCTTACTCGCGAGGCCGAGAGGACTTGCGCGGGCGCGCAACTTGAACTCCCGTCCCTCGAGCGTGCGACCTTGCCACGCCACCGAAAAAAAGAACGGCGACTTCCCGCTCTTCGGAAAACCCTTCCAGCCTTGTCCGGAGTCGCCCATGGGTACTCCGGTCTTTGCCTACCACCTCGGTCCGTCCGGGTCTTCGCTCGGGAAGTCGCCGTCCTGTCTCGGTCTCTTTCCTTCTGCTCCCGCTCGACGAACCGTCGAGTCCAAAGAGGTTGGAGAGGATGACCTGCAGGACCGACGCTACGACAAACTAACTAGTTAGTCAACGGCTTTCCCGCGGTTTTCCGTCGCGTCGGTGCTCTACCGCGCGCGTTGCTCCCGCGCGACCGGAAGCCCTTCTCCGCAGCCCGACCTCTGCTGGTTTGCTATACTGACCGCCTACACTGTCCGGGGTCGCGCCTTCGCGCTCCGGCACGCCGCGCGAAGCGCATCGGAGCCTGAAACATGAAAGCAATCTTGTCCGGGGTCGCGTCTTCGCGCTCCAGCTTCTGCCTCGCTGTCGCCCTTGCCATCCTGCCCGCAAGCCGGGCGGACGACAAGGCGAGGTTCGAGGAGCTGCGGGGGCGGTACGAGGAGCTCGCACGCAACAACGACCGCGAACCGCTTCACGAGCGGACTCGGATCATGGAGGAGATGGGGGAGCTCCGCCTGGCCGGGGCGGAGTCATTCTTCGGCGACGTCCTCTCGAAGGACACGAGCCTCGCCGTGAAGGTCCAGGCCGCGGAGGCTCTCGGCAAGATCGGCACGAAAGCGGCCGTGGAGATCCTCTACCGGGCCGCCCTTTCGTCCCGCGAGTCGCTCGTCACCGACACGATCCCCGTGGCTCTCGCCCACGTGGGCGCACAGGAGGAGCCCGGTAGCTACCTCGTCTCGAAGTACCTGTACTCGAACAACCCCGCGATCCGGGCCGCGACCGCCGAGGGACTCGGACTCATGGGCTATCGGCCCGCCGGGGAGCCCCTCGAGAAGCTCCTGCGCGACCGGGATTTCAACGCCCGCTACGAGGCGATCCGCGCCCTCGGTCGCGTGAAGCGCGCCGAGGCCCTGGAGGACCTCCTGAAGGAGCTTGAGTCCCGCGACGCTCGCTTCCGCGACGCTGCCTGCCAGGCCCTCGGGGAACTGGGGGACCCCAAGGCACAGGACGGGCTCGTGAAGGCCCTCCAGGATCCGGCCTGGCAGGTCCGCGAGGCCGCGGTCATCGCCTTGGGACGGCTCGGCGGTATCGATGCGGTTCCCGCCCTGGCGGACCGGCTCGACAAGGAGGAGCTGCGGATCGCCACGGAGCTCGAGACCGCGCTCCAGAAGATCACGGGCAAGAACTTCGGACGCTCCTCGACCCGGTGGCTTTCCTGGTGGAAGGCTCGGGCCGGTGGGGGCGGCGCGGCAGAGGACGGGGACGACGAGGAAAAGACCGTCGTCAACTACTACGAGGCTCCACTACATACAAACCGGGTCATCTTCATCATCGACACTTCGGGCAGCATGGAGTGGGGCGACCGGATCGGGGTGGCGAGGAAGGAGCTCGCGAAAACGATCGGGGAGCTCAGGCCCTCGACCTTCTTCAACATCCTCTCTTTCTCATCCAGCCCCATCCCCTGGGAGAAGGATCTCGTGCCGGCCACCGACCCGAACAAGGCCGCGGCCCTCCAGTTCGTGGAGCGGCTCCTGCCCGGCGGCGGAACCAACGCCTGGGACACGCTGACCGACGCGATGGAGAGGAACCCCACGGTCGACACCATCTACTTCCTCTCGGACGGCGTCCCCTGGGGCGGCCGCATCGAAGACCCCGAGAAAATCGTCGCCGAGATAAGGAAGATCGTGAAGTTCTCGAAGGTGCGGATCCACACCATCGCGCTCCTCATGGGCGACGCGCCCCCTTCGGAGAGGAAGTACGACGACAAGGATGCCGCCGCGCGCTTTATGAAGCGCCTGGCGATGCACAACGGGGGCGAGTTCATCGAGAAGCGCTGACGGGCTTCCGCTTTCACGGAACCCTGCGGTTGACCCCCTCTCGGGGCGTCGGCTAGAATCTCGCGCTGTATGGTTTCGGATAGCAAAGTCCTCGCGCTAGCAGCGGCGGTCCTCCTTTTCGCGGGGCAAGCGCTCTCCGCGGATGAGGCGGCCCCCGATCCCGCCGAGGTGGAGAAGTTCGTCTCCCTGCTGGGCCGCCAGGTCCTCGTGCGAACGGAGTCCCTCTTTCGGGCCAAGGTCGTTTCGTCGCTCGTGCTCCAGAACGGGACCGCGGTCGGCCGCCTCAAAGTAAGCGAGGTCCTCCGAGGCGAGGATCCCGGACCCGAGGCACGCGTGCTCGCCGGGGACGGCGAACAGTTCCCCGAGACGGGACTGGAGGTCCTCGTCTTCGCCCGCCGGACAGCGACCCCTCACCTCTGGGGGCTCACCGGGCGCTTCTTCCTCGACGACGACGTGGGGAAGCTCAAGCTCGCCGTCGCGCGGCGCATTCTGGCGATCGAGGGGCTCGCCGACCGGGAGGAGCGAATCGCACGTCTGATCGAGCTCTCCATGGAGAACCTCCTCTCCGACGATCCGTGGCTCTCCTGGAACGGGGCCCAGGAGCTCTTCCACGCCGTCTTCGTCCTGGAGGTGAGGATTTCGCCCGGTGACACGGCCCGGATCGCGGACCTCACCATGCGGTCCCCGGACGATCGCTTCGCCTCCTACCTCCAGACGATCCTCGCGGGCATCCGCTCCCGCCAGAGGCCACCCGAGGGATCGAACGCCCAGGGCCCCGGCGCGCTCCTGGACGCGGGCGGGACGCCCGCGCCGGCACCGAGCCCTGAAAGCTCGCCGAACCCCGGCCTCCGCGAGAGGATCGACGCCTTTCTTGCGGCGACCGACGCCTTCGCCGCCTCGGCCGAACTCCGCGCGATCGCCGACTCCGGGACTCCGTTCGCGGAGCGCGTCCTCCTCGGGGCTCTGGGCCACCGCGAGCCCGACGTCCGCGCAACCGCGGCTTTTCTCCTGGGCCGCTCGGGGACGGTCGCATCCGTTCCGGCGCTCGCGGAGTGCCTGGCGCACGACCCGTCACTCAGGGCGAGGAAGAATGCCGCCAAGGCGCTGGGTCTCCTCGGGGGGGAGGACGCCACGAGTGCCCTTTTGCGTCACGTTGGGGATCCCGGCCTGGGTCCCGACTGCCTGGCAGCGCTCGGACAGATCGGGTCACCCCGCGCTCGCGAAGCGCTCCAGCGGGAGCTCGCGGCGCTTCCTCCCGGCCCGTCCAGGCGCCGGACGCTTCTCGAAGACCTGACGTCCCGCTAGCCGCCGCTTGCCAGAGAGAGAGAAAGAGAGCACGCCCCATGAGCAAATTCGAGGATCTCCTGTTTGGCCGTATCGTGGAGCGAAGCGGTCTCGCCTCACCCGCTCAGGTCCGTGAGTGTGTCGCGATCCAGGAGGGGAGCTCCGGCCGCCCGCTCGGCGAGATCCTCGTAGAGAAAGGCTACCT
>JACQVV010000116.1 GCA_016209595.1 Planctomycetota bacterium | reverse complement strand
TCCCGCCGCGACCGGAGCACGCATGCGCGACCCCGGACAGGGACACGACGTCAAGGACCTCGCCCTCGCGCCGGCTGGGAAGCGCCGGATCGAATGGGCCGACTCGGAGATGCCGGTCCTCGCCGCGATCCGCCGGCGGTTCGAGAAGGAGCGGCCGCTCGCCGGAATGAAACTCTCGGCCTGCCTCCACGTCACGGCCGAGACCGCGAACCTCTGCCGGACACTGGCCGCGGGCGGGGCCGACCTCGTGCTCTGCGCGTCGAACCCGCTTTCCACGCAGGACGACGCCGCGGCGAGCCTGGTCGCCGACTACGGTCTTTCCGTCCACGCGATCCGGGGCGAGGACCGGGACACCTACTATCGCCACATCGAGTCCGCCCTCGCCCACGAGCCGGCCGTCACGATGGATGACGGTTGCGACCTCGTCACCGCGCTCCACAAAACGCGCCCCGAGCTCGCGCGGGCGCTCTCTGGGAGCATGGAGGAGACGACGACCGGGGTCATACGCCTGCGCGCCATGGAGAAGGAAGGGGCGCTCCTCTGCCCTGTCTTCGCCGTGAACGATGCCATGACGAAGCACCTCTTCGACAACCGCTACGGAACCGGCCAATCGACGCTCGACGGCGTGATCCGAGCGACCAACATCCTCTTCGCCGGCCGCACGGTCGTCGTCTGCGGCTACGGCTGGTGCGGGCGCGGCTTCGCCACGCGTGCCCGCGGACTCGGCGCGAAGACCGTCGTCTGCGAGGTCGATCCCGTCCGCGCGCTCGAGGCGACAATGGACGGCTTCCCGGTGATGCCCATCGCGAAGGCCGCCGAATCGGGCGACATCTTCGTCACGCTGACCGGCAACACGCACGTTCTGCGCCGCGAGCACTTCGAGAAGATGAAGGACGGGGCGCTCGTCGCCAACTCCGGCCACTTCGACGTCGAGATCGACATCCCGGCGCTCGCCTCGCTTTCCGAGAAGGTCACCGAGGGCGTCCGCGAGAACGTGGACGAGTACCGCCTCAAGAAGAACGGCCGCCGGATCCACCTCCTCGCCAAGGGGCGCCTCGTGAACCTCGCCTGCGCCGAGGGCCACCCGAGCGCGGTGATGGACATGTCGTTCGCCGTCCAGGCCCTCACGACCGAGCACTGCATCAAGAACGCCGGGACGTTCGAGGCGAAGGTCCACTCCGTGCCCCGCGAGATCGACGATTGGGTCGCGCGCCTGAAACTCGAAACCCTCGGCGTGGCGATCGACGAGCTCACCGCCGAGCAGAAGAAGTACCTGGCGAGCTGGGAGATCGGGACGTAGCAGACTCTCAACCACTCAGATTGCGAAACCGAAGCAAGCGAACGGGTCTGTGGCGCGTCGATCTTCCGTCTGGTATTCTCCACCCGCCGCTCTAGAGATCAAGGCGAATTCGAGGGGGATTCGTGCAAGGGCCCATAATTCGCGAGATTGCTCCGGAAGAGATTCTGGGCCCACTGAACGAAGTCGAGGCGAAGAACTCTCCCAAGAGGCTCTACGTCTCCGGTGACCTCGCGTTCTTCGACCTCGGCCCAAGGGTCTCCGTTGTTGGGTCCCGGCAGGCATCCGAAGACGGACTCAAGAGAGCGCGTTCCCTGGCCCGGTCGCTCGTCGAGCACGGAATAGTCGTCGTCAGCGGCATGGCGGAAGGCATCGACACGGCGGCCCATCAGTCCTCGATCGACTCGGGTGGTCGCACCATCGCCGTCCTGGGGAACGGTCTCGATCGGTTCTTCCCGGCGAGCAACCGGCGGCTCCAGGAGGAACTTCTCCGAAGCCACCTGGTCGTCTCGCAGTTTCCCGCCGGCACATCTGCCCGCAGGGGCAACTTCCCCATGCGGAATCGGACCATGGCGCTCCTCACCGACGCCACCGTCATCGTGGAGGCTGGGGAGTCGAGCGGAACTCTCCACCAGGGCTGGGAGGCGCTTCGCCTCGGGCGCCTGCTTTTCCTGATGGAATCCCTCACGCTGCGCGAAGACCTCACCTGGCCGAAGGAGATGATTCGCTTTGGCGCTCAGGTGCTGGCGAGGGAAAACCTCGAGGACGTCCTCCAGGCGATGCCGCACCGGACTCGGGAGCGAGTTGCTTTCTAGAG
Source organism: Planctomycetota bacterium (assembly GCA_016209595.1). Lineage (GTDB taxonomy): Bacteria > Planctomycetota > JACQVV01 > JACQVV01 > JACQVV01 > JACQVV01. The sequence goes on along the minus strand of JACQVV010000116.1, from coordinate 36,313 downwards.
TGCCCTTCGCATCGCTCCTGGCCTACTCCCCGCGCGGAGGAAGCCCGATCTCGAAACAGTCCAGAACTGTCTGCTACGCGATCAAAGCAGGAGAGCACGAGGTGATCGAACAAGCGGTCGCGCGGGCCGTGAATGCCAGCAGCCAGATCCCCGCGATCAACGACTTCCTCGGTCCGGAGATCATCCTCGTGCCAGCGCCGCGGAGCGCCCCGCTCAGGGATCACGCCGCTCTCTGGCCGGGCCGCCTCATCTGCGAAAGCCTGACGACCCACGGACTCGGCAGAGTCACGCTCCCCTGCCTGAGCAGGACCGAAGCCGTCCCGAAGTCGGCAGTCGCTCGCCCGGGCGAGCGGGCGACGGCCGAACGGCACATGGAAACGATGGCTGTCGAGAAGAGGATCATCGACCGCAGCCGAATTACGATCGTCGACGACGTCGTGACCAAGGGGCGGACCCTCTTCGCAGCTGCCTCCCTCATGCAGGCGGCGTACCCGGAAGTCGACGTCCGCGTCTTCGCGCTTGTCCGGACTTGCGGGCTCACGCCGGAAGTGGACAAGATCCTGGACCCATGCGTCGGCGAGATCCGATTCCTCGATGGCGACGTCGACCGAGAACCATGAGGTTCGCATGAGTTTCGAGATCGGCCAGCGCGTGTTGTTCCGGAGCCTCCAGTGGGAGGTCGAGGATGCTCCGGCCGCGTCCCTCGTCACTCTCTTCGGGCGCGATCGGCTAAATCAGGGGCGGCGGATCCGGGTGGTTCCCGGCCTGGAACCGATCAAAAGAGCGGAAGTGCCGTCCCTCGACTGGACGATCGATCGGCCCGGGTGGAATCCGATCGAGTGGAAGGCCCTCCACGACGCATTCCGCCTCACTCTGTCGCACGGGAGGGGGAATCTCGCCGCGGTCGACTGGGGGCGACTCGTCCTCGAGCCCTACCAGCTCGTTCCCCTCCTGCGAATGGAGCGCCTCCCCTTCCCGAGGCTGCTCCTGGCCGACGACACGGGGCTCGGAAAGACGGCCGAGGCGGGGCTCATTCTCTTCCGGCTGATCCAGAAGCGGCGCGCCGACCGGATTCTGATCCTCTGCCGGGCGCGGCCGGAGCCGGAGAGGTGGCACGACGAGCTCAAGGAGAAGTTCGGGCTCGACTTCACCGTCGTAAACGACGCCGAGGACTACGCCCGCCTTCGCCGCGAGATCCCGTCGCACCTCAACGTCTTCGGCCACCTCCCGCGAGTCGCGATGTCGATGTTCTTCGCCGCCCCCTCGAAGCGGGGAAGCCATATCGCCGACGATCTCAGGCGCGTCCACTGGGACGTCGCCGTCGTCGACGAGGCCCACCACCTCGCGGTGCGCGCGGACCCGAGGAAGCGGCTCGGAGAGCTGGGGCGGATCGCGGCCGAGACTTCCGATGCCCTCCTTCTCCTGACCGCGACACCCCACGACGGGAAGAACGAGAGCTACGCCTCGCTCCTCCGGCTCCTCGACCCGTACCTCGTCATCGACCCGGACCGGATCGATCCGGCGCTCGTGCGCCCGTATGTCGTCCGGCGCCTCAAGTCGCGCGTCGTCCTGGCCGGCGGGAAGCGGTTTCGCAGGCGAAGGATCCAGGTTCTCGATGTCCCCGGCACCCCGGCGGAGAACCACCTCGACAAGGGGCTCCGTGGCTACTGCAACGAGCTCAAGAAGCGAGCCGCCGAGCTCGAGAAGACGGGCGAGATGAGCCGCGCGCGGGGAGCGAAGTTCCTCGAATCGTTCTTCCGCCGTCGGATGGCTTCGAGCGCCCACGCTTGTCGTCTGAGCCTCGAACGCCGGATCGACCGCCTCACACGGAACGGACCATCTGAGTCGAGCGGCGACCGGGAAGAGCCCGAGGACCGCGACTCAGGCCCCCTCGACTGCGAGTCGCAAGAGCTCCCCTCCGGCAAGAGCGAGCTCGACGTCCTGCGAGAGCTCCACCGCCGAGCCGAACGGATCGCCGAGGGGAGCGAGGCCAAGACGGGGGCCCTGGTGCGTCTTCTCGACGAGATTCTCGTCTCCGCCGCGGACAAGGTCGTCGTCTTCACCGAGTTCGCCGACACCCTCGACATGCTCGCCCGTCATCTCGGTCGCGACGGTTGGGGCGAGTGGAACCTCGAAGACGAGGCCGGACCGCCGCCCACCGGCCGTGGGCTCTTTTTCCGCTACGAGGGGGAGACGCCGAAGAAGCGTCGCGAGACGATCCGGAAGACCTTCCTTGGCGACCCGCGAGTCCGTATCCTTCTCGCCACCGACGCCGCCTCCGAGTCGATCAACCTCCAGAAGACCTGCCACCACCTCATCCACTTCGAGGCCGTCTGGAACCCGAACCGGTACGAGCAGCGCAACGGCCGCATCGACCGCTACGGCGGACAGGACCGCGAGCCCAGGATCTACCTTCTCCTCAACCCGCGCTCGATCGACCAGAAGGTCGCGGCCGTGGGATACGAGAAGATGGAGACGATCGCCGCCACCCTCGAGTCGGCATCAAATGTCCTCCCGCTCGCCTCGCGCGTCGACTTTGACGCCTTCCTCGAGCGCTTCGGGGAGGCCGAGGAGGAAATCGTCAAAGCGGCGGCCGAATTCGACCGCCTCCTCGATGAATCGGCCCGCGAATCGGTGGCCGAGATGGCGACCGACGAGGCCGCCGAGCTTGTGCGCGGCGAGGCGTTCGAGGAGAGCGAGTTGCGGGAGGTCGAGGAGGCTCTCGAGCGCTCCCGCGCCTTCGTCCCCGAGTTCCGCGACGTCGAGGCGTTCCTCAAGGAATACTTGAAGAACGAAGGGGGAAAGATCGACCCCGTTGCAGGGGAAGATGACGTGTACCGGATCGCGGTTCCCCCCGTCCACCGCAACGAGATCGGCGACCGGATCGCCCGCGCGACCTTTCGCCGGGACCTCGCCATCCGCGAATCGGACGACGAGGAGGAGCGTCGCGTCGAGTTCCTCTCGCCAGGACACGCCCTCGTCCAGGCGGCGCTCCGGCGGGCCCGCGGGTGGGTCTACCGGGCCGGCTACGCTTCACGGATTTCCTACCGGCGCGTCGCACGCGACGAACCTGCTGGGTTCGTCTTCACCTACGCTCTGCGCTTCGTCGACGGCCGAGGTCAGCTCGTGGCGGAACACTTCGAGGCGGTCGCCGTGACGCTCGGCGGCAAGGCCTCGACCGACGCTGAAGCGGACCTCTCCCTGCTGCTTGGTCCGACATCCGGGAACGTGACGACCCACGAGGAGAAGGCCCTGCGCACGAAGTTCCGTGACGCCTTCCCCCGCGCCCGTGAGGTCGCGATGGCCGGCGCTCGCGAACGGGCCGAGTCCAGACGCATCGAGAACGAACGGGCGCAGGATGCCCTCGTCGCCGAGGCGCTCGAGCGTCTCGGCGCCTGGAAGGCGAAGACCGAGGAGCGCCTCCGGCAGAAGGCCGACGTCGAACTCTCGACCCGCCGGATCGCGACGCAGCTCGAAATCACGGGCGACGCCGCCCGCGAGCACGAGAGGCTCCGCCGGGAGAAGGAACGAAAGATCCAGGCGTTCCGGGAGGAGCAGAGTCGACTGCTCGTCGAGGAGAAACGGCGGCGCGAGGAGATCCTCGCCATGAGGTCGATCCGGCTCGACTCCCTGGACGCGATCGGCGCCCTCGCCATCGTCCCCGAGGGCTCGCGATGACGACCGCCGAGGCCATCCGCCGGGGCGTGACGAACTCGGGGGGCTTCTTCTCCCCCTACTACCTCTTCGACCTCATGGCCCGCCGCCACGGCGGCGAGCTCGACCCTGACGGGAGGGAGCGCGAGCGGCGGAACATGCCCCGCGTGTATCGGAAGGCGATGGCGCGGCTCGACAGCGGCGGAACTCTCGCCGAGCTCTGGCGGGCCTGGTATGGCGATCTCTTCGAGACGCTCGGCTTCCAGCCCCAGGCCGTCCGGGGAGGGATCGGGACGGCACGCCACGGCCGCGTCCCCGTCAGCCACTTCGAGACCGCCCCGGGCGGAGGGGGCCTGGCCCTCGTCGACCTCCATGCGCTCGGGACGGATCTCGACCGCGATTTCTACGACGCGGACGCCGTCGAAACCGACGCCGTCACCTCCGAACCGATCTCGCGGGCCTTTGAGCTTGCCCTCGACCATCAGGGCTTGGCCCGCTGGGGCCTGCTCTCCAACGGAACCGAGCTCCGGCTGTACCGAAAGGGGAGCCCCGTCTCCCGCCAGTACGTCGCCGTGCACTTCGACGCGCTGTTCGACGCCGATCGCGACGACGAGTGGACCGCGTTCTGGGGGCTATTCCGCAAGGCAGCCTTCCTCCCGGGGCCGGACGGCTCGACCTCCTTCATCGAGCGCATCCTGGCCGAGAGCCACCGCCACGCGGGCAAGATCGCAAAGGACCTCCGAGAGAACGCCGTCCACGCCCTCGAGGCTCTCGTACAGGGGGTCCTCGACGAGAAAGAGAACGCGCGTCTCTGGGACGGTGGCCTCCCCGACCGCGAGGCGCTCGAGCGGCTCTACGAGGAGTCGATCTACTACCTCTACCGCATCCTGTTCGTTCTCTACGCCGAGTCCCGCGACATCCTTCCCGTCGGGGAGTCTCCCGTGTACCGGGACACGTACTCCTTTGAACATCTGCGCGATCTGGCCGAGAGAGAACCCTCGCGGGAGGAGGAGAGCCGGACTTACTACGTCGAAACGCTCCGCACGCTCTTCCGACTCCTCCGGACGGGGTTCCGCTCGTCCGAGTTCGCGGTCCCGGCGCTCGGCGGCCGAGGGCCCGATGAGGAGAACCAGGAATGTGCCGCGGGGGAGATCGACCCGCGCCTGACTTCGCTCTTCGATGCTCGCCGGACGGCCCTCCTCGACCGGTGCACAATCCGCGACCTGGCCATGCGCCGGGTCGTCCGCGAGCTCTCGCTCTCGCGTCCGAAGAAGAAGCGCGAGCGGAGCGAGCGTTACTCCTACGCCGACCTCGGAGTCGACCAGCTCGGCTCGATCTACGAGGGCCTCCTCGTCTACGAGCCGGCGGTCGCGGCCGAGGAGATGGTTCTGGCCAGAATCGGCTCCGAGGATCGTCGAGTGACTCGTGCCGAGGCCGAGGAGCACGGCCTCGCCGTCGTCTCCGGCTCCGAACGCGCGACGGGCTCGTTCCTGCTCCGGGTCTGGGGCGGACGGAGGAAGCTCTCTGGGTCGTATTACACCCCCCAGGAGTTCACGGCCTTCCTCGTCCGGGAGGCTCTCGAGCCCGTCGTCAACGCCATCCTCGAACGCGCCGCGAAGGTCTGGGCGGCCGAGGTTGAGCGCGCAACGCGCGACTCCGAACGGGCGGGGAAGGACCGTGCGCCTGTCCCGCGGACCCTCATCGCCGAAGAAATCCTCGAGATCAAGGTCCTCGACCCCGCGATGGGTTCGGGGGCCTTCCTCATCCAGGCATGCCGCTACCTTGCGGACGCTTATGGGCGCGCGAAGATCGCCGAGGGGCGGGACGAATCCGGCCGGATCGAGGGAGGGGAGTTCGTGTGCTACAAGCGACTCGTCGCCGAGCGATGCCTCTACGGCGTCGACGTCAACCCGCTCGCGGTCGAACTCGCGAAGGTCTCGCTCTGGCTCGAGACCCTCGCCCACGACCGCCCGCTCGGTTTCCTCGACGCCCACCTGCGCTGTGGGGACTCGCTCGTCGGCGCGCCGCTCCGCGACCGTGATGGCAACTTCACGGACGAGCTCGTCTCGACGATTCCGAACGAGGCGTATAAGACGGTCTCGGAGCACGCGACCGACGAGGCCCGGAACGATGCCCGGGCCGCTCTGCGGCGGAACCGGGGCTATCTCAAGAAGGTCGGGGAGACGGAGGGATATCTCATCTGGGGCGACCGGCGAGTCCGGGCTCAGGGATTCCTCGCCGGGATGGCCCCGGAAGACCCCAGGATCGACGAAACTCTAGAGCGCTACCTCGAAAGCCGGAAGCTCTTCGACCGCACCGACGCCGGCGTGCCGGCGGAGGAGGCTCTCCAGCTCCGGGAAGAGAAGGAGCGCGAGTTCGCGCGGACCTACCTGGCGCCGATTGCGCCCGTCCATCGATTGAAGGACGCCCTCGACCTCTGGTGTGCCGCGTGGTTCTGGCCCGAGGAGGAGGGGGCGCCGGCGCGCTACGCGAGCGAAGAGTACCAGGGCGCCGTCCGTCGAATCCTCGCCGGAGAAGCCTTCGAGACTCCCTGGCTCGAGACGGCGCGTAGCATTGCGCGCGAGAGGCGCTTTTTCCACTGGGAGCTCGAGTTCCCGGAGGTGTTCCTGCGCGAGCGGGGCGGATTCGATGCGGTCGTGGGGAACCCGCCGTGGGAGAAAGTCTCTGCCGCGGTCGGCGATGTTGCCGAGGAATTCGATCCCTTCTTGAATTCACTGACGGGCGAGGAATACGACTCTCGCACCGACGATCTACTCAACGACCCCGGCTTCGGGCCGCTCCTACTGGTCCGATCCCGCGCCTTCGCGCAGTACTCTCATGTCTGCCGCAAGTCCCCGTTCTATCGCGGGCTCGTCTCCGGGGATGTCAACACATTCGGACCGTTCACGGTCCTGGCATGGTCCGTGCTTCGGTTGTCGGGCTCGATGGCGCTCGTGGTAAAGGACGCGTTTCACCTTGCCAAGGGGGAGGGCGAGCTCCGGGCGGAGATCCTCGCCAGCGGGTGCATCCGGCTCCTCGCGACGGCCGACAACGAGCGGAGAGTCTTCGACGCCCATCACCTCCTGCGCTTCGATCTTCTCGTGGCGTCGAGGGGCGCCAGTGGCAGAAGCGTGCCGATTTCGGTGCAACGATTCCGGACTGCCGAGGAGATCGTGGCGGCGGCGAAGGACGGAGCCGCCGTTCCGATTTCGAGACTACTCGACGACGACGGTCGGCCGACGAGGGGGGTCCCGGAAATCCTCGACTCCGCTTGGCCCGAGCTGATGGAACGGGCCGCCGGCGCTAGGAGCCGGGACGCTCGAGTCCACTGGGGCAGGGAGCTTCATGGGTCCATCGACAAGGCGTGTTGGAGCCGCGATCAGCGCCCCGAGCGATCTCCGGGCCCCGTCATCGGCATGATTGCGCCCTTCGACGCGCTTCACTACCCTCCCGCGGCCTGGTTGATTGACGAGGCTCGCACAATTCGGTCCTTCCGCATCGTCGTGTGGGGCAAGTGGCGAGTCGCCGTCCGCGATCGGGCCGACCAGAAAAACGAGCGCGTCCTCATCGCCGCGATCGTTCCCCGGGAATCGGCAACGCACCACTACCTCAACGTCTGCCGCGAGCCCGCAGGCGACGCCCGGTTCGTCCTCTCGACCGTCGCTCTGGCGAATTCTCTCCTCCTCGACTACCTCGCTCGCCCGTCCGTCGGCATCCACATGTCGAGCGGGATCCTGAACGAGCTCCCCTGGTTCCTCCCGATCCCCGAGCCGCACGAGCCCCCGATCGTCGAGGACGCGCTTCGCCTCACCGCGATCCGCCCTGAGTTCGACGACCTCCCCCGGGAAGCGGGACACCTCGGGATCGCCCCGGCGAGGTCGCCCGTAGACAGAGCTGCCGCACGGGCCCGCCTCGATGCGCGAGTCGCCGCGATCTACGGTCTCACGGCCCTCGAATGGGCCCGAGTCCTCGCATGGTTCCGCCTCCTTGACCAGGACCAGAGGGCCCTCCCGGGAGAACCGAAGTCGTACGTCACGCGCGATCTCGCGCTCCTCGAATTCTTCAGACTCTCAGGGGACGAGCCACCTCGGGACATCGTGCCCTTCTACCGCGAGGCGGGGGTGGATCTCGCGGGCGTCACGGGCGAGATCCGCGGCCTCGAGGAGCGGATCCGGGCGGCCGAAGCGCTCGGCGCGGTCGCGTATCTCCCTTCTCGCCGTGGTGGCGGACGTGCGGAAGACGAAATTCCCGACCACGAAGGGGAAGATTGATGGCCCGGATGTACCCCAGCCGGCTCCCGGAGGAAGTCCGCGACGACCCCAAGCGCGCCGCGGAGGCGAGGGTTTTCGATCTCTTCGAGAGATCCCTCGACGACGAATGGCGGGTGTTCTACAGCGTCGCCTGGGTCCTGCCAAAGTCGAAGGGCGGGGCGATGGACGGCGAGGCGGATTTCGTGGTCTCGCACCCGGACCAGGGGTTTCTTGTATGCGAGGTCAAAGGCGGGATCGTGCGCCGGAACGGGCAGACCGGTCAGTGGACGAGCGAGGACCCCTCGGGAGCTGTCCACGAGATCAAGGACCCGTTCCTCCAGTCGCACAACGGAAAACACCAGATTCTCGCCAAACTCTGGGAGCATCCGGATTGGGGCGCCCGCAGGGTCGACTCGGGCCAGCTGGTGATCCTGCCCGATTCGGCCAGCGCGAACGTGCCCCTCGCGCCGAACGCACCCCCGGAGATCGTCCTCTTCGGCCCGGACTGCAATCGCTTCGGTGACCGCGTGAAGGAGGTCTTCGCGTACTGGCGCGACCAGAAGAGGGTCCCAGCCCTCGGTATCGAGGGAATCGAACTCTTGACCGGAGTCCTCGCACGATCGTTCGAGCTCGCGAACCCCCTCGGGATCGAGTTCGCCCACGCCGATCGGGAGATCCTCCACCTGACCGAAGAGCAGTTTCGGGTGCTCGATCTCCTCTCGCGAGCTCGCCGGGTGGCCGTCAGCGGGGCGGCGGGGACGGGGAAGACCGTTCTGGCGATGGAGAAGGCGCGCCGCATGGCCGCCGACGGCGCGCGAACGCTTTTCACCTGCTACAACCGGCCGCTCGCCGACTTCCTCCGGTCGAGCGCCGGCGGGGTGGATCGGCTGGACATCCGCACGTTTCACCAACTTGCCTATCATGTCGCCCGGCAAGCCGGGGTCCCCGTGGCCGACCCCGAATCGAGAGACTCTGGACCGGAATACTGGGAACGAACGCTCCCCGAGGCGCTCGCGGCGGCCGTGCGGAACCGGGGCGCCCTCTACGACGCAATCGTCGTCGACGAGGGACAGGATTTCTGCGATTCATGGTGGGGGCCGCTTGCAGCCTGCCTCACCGACTCCACGGGCGGCGTCCTCTACGTGTTCTACGACGACAACCAGGCGATCTACAGGACCCCGTCGGCCTTCCCGTCGGGACTCGTCCCCGTCGCGCTCACCGAAAACCTCCGGAACACGAAGTCGATCCACGCCCTGGCGAGCCGCTTCTATCGCTCGGCCGCCGCCGTCCGGTCGCTTGGGCCCGAGGGACGAGCCGTCGAGGTGGCGACGGTCTCTCGGCAAGACGAGATCGAAAAGGAGGTCGGCCGAATCCTCCTCCGCCTCATCCGCGAAGACGGGGTGTCTCAGGACAGGATCGCGGTCCTCTCGGGGCTCGCCCGTCCGAGGAGCGCGCTCGGCCGAGGCGGGAAGATCGGGACGATCTCGGTGACGAACGACCCGATCGCCGAGCCCGGGAAGGTTCTCCTCGATACCATCCACCGCTTCAAGGGCCTCGAACGTCCCGTCGTGGTGCTCGCCGAGCTCGAGCCCCTCGCCGGCCGCGACGCAACGGAGCTCGTCTATGTCGGGACGACGCGAGCTCGCGTACACCTCGTCCTCGTGGCTCTCGCCGAGACGCTCGACCGCCTCCAACTCGCCCCCTAGGATACGCCCATGCAGCCGTTCCTCGCCGCGGAGAAGGTCAAGGAAGGCTACCGCCGGTACATCCAGACGAGTTTTCCGATCCTGCGGGAAGACGTTCGGAAGCGTTTCGACGCTCTCGTCGATTCGAACCGACTCCTCTGGGGGGAGCCCTTCGTCTCCCTCTCGCGGGCCTTCGCCACCGGGACGACGTTCGACGATCTCGCGGCGGAGGGGGCCATCGGCCGCGAGATCCGGCGCGCGAGATGGGGATTCGACGCTCTTTTCGCCCACCAGGTGGAGGCCGCTCGGCGGCTGTCGACTCGCTCCGGCACGCCTCGCAACACGATCGTCGCCACCGGGACGGGGTCGGGAAAAACCGAGTCGTTCATCGTTCCGATCGTGGACGACTGCCTCGCCCATCCCCAGCCGGTCGGAGTGCGGGCCGTCATCCTCTACCCGATGAACGCGCTGGCGAACGACCAGCTCAAGCGCTTGCGCGAGCAGCTCGCGGGGACGGGAGTCTCGTTCGGACGCTACACGGGGGACACGCCGCCGACCGAGAGGAGCGTCGGGGACAAGTCGCAGTGGCTCCCTCGTCCCGACGAGGCGCCCGAGGAGGAGCGTTACTACCGGTCCGAGATCCAGAAGCGGCCCCCGCAGATCCTCCTCACGAACTACACGATGCTCGAGTTTCTCCTCCTTCGGAAGGACGACCAGAAGATCTTCCGCGGGGTGAAGCCACGCTACCTCGTGCTCGACGAGGTCCACACCTACACGGGGATCCTCGGGGCCGAGGTCGCCTGCCTCTTGCGGCGATTCAAGGAACACGTCGGTGCGCTGCCGGGCGAACTCGCCTGCGTGGGGACGAGCGCCACGGTCAAGGGACGTGGAGGCGTGGAGGAGGACGCGAGGCGACTGCTCGGATTCGCCTCGAACCTCTTTGGCGAGGAGTTCGCCGCTGACTCGATCGTCGAGGAGCGATATCGGCCGCTGGCCGATCCCAACTCCCTCGCCTTCGGACCGGCGCCCGAACTCGCCGCCGAAGACGTCGACGGATTCGACCCGGAGGACCCGGAGGCGATCCGACGGCTGTTCAAGAATCTCACGGGAGAGTCCCTGTCCCGCCCGGATCTTGAATTGCGGGAGGAGCTTTATGGATGCATCGCTTCGCGTCGCGAATTCCTGGAACTCGAGCACTTCCTAGAGGCGCCGCGACCGCTCGCGGAGCTCGTCGAAAGGGTCCGCGAATGGCCAGGACGGGACAAGAAAGAGGAGGCGAGCCTCCGGGCCGAAGTCGCCGCGATCCTCCTCCTCGGCTCGGTCGCGACGAAGCCCGCTGGCAAGGACGGCGCCTCGGGGCCTCGCTTCCGGCCAAGGTTTCACCAGATCGTCCGAAGCCTGGCGCCGCTCTCGGCGTGCCTGGCATGCGGCGAGCTTCTCACGGATGGCAGGAACGAGTGTACCAGCGGAGCGCATCAGGGCACGCGGCAGGCCATTGGGTTCGGCGTCTGCCGTTCTTGCGGGCTCGATTTCCGGATCGGGTACTTCAAGGTCGGCGGCGCCGAGGGCGAGAGAAGGAGGAAGCTCCGGCGGCCCTCGGACCTGGGGCTCGTGCGGCTGCGCGCGACCCCGCTGGGCCCGGGCGGCGACAATTCCCAGGAAGACGAAGAACTCTCCGGCACCCTCTACCTCTCCCCCGGCCTCGATCACGTCCCCGAACCCGATCCGGAGGAGAAAGGCCCGGTCGCCGTCGACCCCTTCGGAGTCTGTCCACGGTGCCTCGCCGCCCGGCCGCTCGAATCGATCGAGGAAGTCGCAGCCTGCGACAACCCGAAGTGCAATGGACAAGAGCTCGAACGCTTCTGGGCCATGCTCTCCGGCCGGCGTTGCCCGGCCTGCCAGGCTCAAGGGAGGGGACCGCGGGGGGATGTCGTCACTCCTCTCAGGAGCGGCGCGGCCGCGTCGGTGGCAGTGCTTATCCAGTGCCTCTTCCCCCAGCTCGGGACTGGAAAGGAGGGCCGGGATGAAAAGAAGGCCCTCATCTTCGCCGACAGCCGTCAGGACACCGCCCATCAGGCCGGCTATCTTCGGGATCGACACCAAATCTTCACCCAGCGAAAGATCGTCTTTCGAGTCTTATCCCGGCTGGATTCCGGGGCTCGGCACTGGACGGATTTCGCGGAAATGAGCGGTCGCGGCGTCCTGGCCGCCGAAGTCTTCCGGCAGACCCAGGAGGAGTACGGTCGGAACGAAGCGCTGAACCTCCTCACGCCAGTCACGGCGAAGAAGGCCGAGGACGCCGGGTTCTACGGGAGCGAGGACATCGTCCCCGACAGCGAAGTCGAACGGGCGATTCAGAGACTCGAGTGGGACCTTGCCCTCGAGTTCACGGAGCGCGCGTCGGACCGATACTCGCTCGAGCGCGAAGGGCTCGTCGCCGTCCGCTACTCCGGCCTCGATCGGATCGTGGAGAAACTCGACCCTCTGTCGCTTGGGCTCGACCCGGTGGCGCTCGAGGCGCTCCTCCGGGCCGTGCTTGACCAGGTTCGTTTCCGGCGGGCGGTCGACTTCCCGTTCTTCCAGGACTACCTGGCAAGCGCCTCCGAATTCGTCCGGCGAGGGATCGCTCGGCCAACGAACCACATCCGGACCCCCGTGGGATTCGACGCGGAGAAGCGGGCGAAAAAGAACGCCTACGAGATCGCCGCCTGGTACAACCGTGAGCGGCCGGCGTCCCACGCGACCGCGATCTACGACCTCGTCTCCCGAGTCTTCCCCGATCGATCGGTGCAGGAAGTCACAAACCTGATCGACCGAATGATCCGCGCCCTCCGCGAGGCGAAAATCCTCCGCACGGTGGAGATCGGCTACAAGTCGGGGCCCTATGGGAAGGTGACGATCCGGGCTTCCCAGATCTCGCGGTCCCACATCCAGGTCGGCGTCGCAGGCGATCGTCACCGCTGCGAGGCGTGCGGTCGAGTCTACGCCTACGTCCTCCGGCGGTCGACCGACCGTGAGCCCATCTGCGCACGGCACCGGTGCAGGGGGAGGGTCGTCGCTTTCCAGCCCAACCCCGAGCGGAACTTCTACGTTTGGTTCTACACAAGAGGCGAGCCCGAACGCCTCTATGCGATGGAGCACAGCGGGCAGCTCACGGGGGAGGAGCGAATCCAGATCGAGGAGAAGTTTCGGCAGGGGCTCGTGAATGTCATCGTGTGTACGCCGACCCTCGAGCTCGGCGTCGACATCGGCGATCTCGCCGCCCTCCTCTTGCGCAACGTTCCGCCGACCCCCTCGAACTATGCTCAGCGCGCCGGCCGCGCCGGACGGAAGACCCGGATCGCGCTCGTTCTTTCCCACGCTGGCCAGGGTCCGCACGACTCCCATTTCTTCGAACACCCCGAGGAGATGATCTCAGGGGCGATCCGGACCCCGACGTTTCTCCCGGACAATCGGGTTGTCATCGACCGGCACCTCAATTCGCTCGTTCTGGAGAAGCTCACGCAGGAGGTCCCGAGCGATTGGGAGAAGATCCGCACGGAGGAGGGCAAGATCCGGGAGGAGAGTCTGCTGCCGCTCCTTTCGGAACTTGTGGAACGTAAGGACGAGATCCTCCTGGCGGTCTCACAGGCGTTCGTTCGCGAGCACCAGAGAGGAGGACTATCCTGGCTCGACCCCGGGTACGTGTCGCGCCGGATGGAGAAGATCCCCGGAGAATTTCGACAAGCCCTCGACCATTGGTGCGCACGCTACCGCGAGCTTTACGAGGAGCTCCGAAAACTCCGCAAGAAGGTCAAGCCTACGCCGGCGGAGCAGAAGCGCGAGGGGCGGATCATCGAGGCGATCGAAACTCTCGAGGGCGAGCAGCGCTACAAGCCGCTCTCGTACCTGGCCCAGGTTGGATTCCTTCCCCGCTATGGTTTCGCCGGAGGAACGATTTCCGTACGGGACTGGAAGGAGCGAGAGATCTGCCAGTCCGCGTCGATCGGAATCGTCGAGTTCGCACCCGGGAACATCGTCTATGTCTCGGGCAAGAAACTCCGCGTCGATCGAATCCACTTCGGGGGGAAGCAGCACGAGGATGCGCGCCAGAATGCGGAGACCTACCGCTATTGCGCGACGTGCAATTTCGTGACGATACGCCCCCTCGATCAGGTCTGCGAACACTGTGGAGAGACCCTCCTGACCGGGCGCTACGTCGACTTCGAAGCGGCCGGGGCGCGTGAAACCGAGACGATCACACAGGAAGACGAGGTCCGAGACCGTTCGGGCTACGACATCGAAACGTACCTGCGCCCGCAGACGGAAGGCGCGGCTGCGCCGAAAGAAAAAGAACACCTGGGTTGGCGATACCGCTACAGCCACCTCCGGGAAGTCGAGATCTACAACCGAGGGCGCATCGCCCGCGACGGTACCCCGCGACCGTTCTCCGTTTGCCTCGAGTGCGGCACCTGGCGAGAGAAACGAACGACCGCCACCACGAAGGACCATGAGGAGAGGACGACCGGGCACCTCCCATCGTGTACCGTCAAGACGTGGGATCCCGGCCGCGACGATCGCGTCGTCGAAGAGCTGCATCTCCGAACTTCTTTTCCGGGAGACGTGGTCCAGATCGAGCTCCCACCCCCCGTGCGGGCCGATCCCACATGGCTCGCCACGTTCGCCCGCTCCCTACGGCTCGGTCTCGAGCTCGAATTCTATGTCAAGTCGAGTGAAGTCGCCTCGTTCGTCAAGTCCTGGCGGGAAAGTGGATCCACGAAGAGCGAACTCGTCCTCTACGACACGATGCCCGGCGGGACGGGCTACCTCCAGTTCCTTTTCGACGAGTTACCCAGAGTCGCGCGCCGAGCCCTCGAACATCTCCGTGCGTGTCCGTGCGAGTCGGCGTGCTATCGCTGCCTGAAGGATTTCTGGAACCAGCGCGAGCACGAACACCTGGACAAGCGCCAGGTCTTCACAACCCTCCAGGCGCTCGCCGCGCCGGAGGCGCCATCCGAAGGCATCCGCTTCGATTCCTTTCTGGAGGCGGTGTTCTTCGATCTCCTGGCCCGAAACGACATTCGGCTTCCGGAGACTCAATCGCTCGTCCGTACTCCCGATGGGCACGCCATCGCGCGCGCCGACTTCCGATACAAGGATCCGCGTCTGGTGATCCTCACGGATGGCCGAGCGTTCCATGCCGAGACCGTCGATAAGATCGTCCTCGACATCGAGCAGCGAAACCAGATCGTCCTCCTCGGCCACCAGTTGCTGGAGTTCACCTACGACGATGTCCTGCACTCCCCGGAGGCTGTGCTCGAGACCGTTCGAATCGCGGTCGGGGCTACGACCGAATCGACTCCCGCTCGGGCCGACGTCCTTCCTCTCCGCTCGCCGCTCGCCGCCGACGACATCCGTGTGGCGGAGCGCTTCCGTTCGGTCGATCCCCGTTTCGAGGGACCCGGTTCTATCGAGATCGACGGGGTCGGAGCCATCTCGTGTCTTTCCCTCGATCGCGGGCGCCGGCGGGCCGTCCTGGTCATCGACCCCAGCCGGTGGGTCGAGAACCGCGATCTCTGGGTCGCTGACGTTCGACTCCACAACGCTCTCCGTCTGGCCGGCTGGCGGGTGCTTCGACTGCCTGCAGGGCACCGCACAGGGAAGGAGGCGGACTCCCTGGCGGCGGCGGCCGCTCGAATGCCATAGTTGCCGTGGCCGAGCACCCATCACCGCACGGCGGGAGGTGACCTTCGCCTCGAGCGATCACCGCCGGTGGTCCTTCCCCCGGTTTCACGCCCCCGAAAGGCGAGGGCTTGTAGCCGGCGAGGGACTTGGGTTTCGGACGAGGGTTGCGCGTGCGAGGCGGGGGAGGGAGGGTTCCTGGCGAGGATCTCCCAAAGGATCGCGCCGGTTGTTCGGTCGTCGGATCGAACCCGTTCTTCTCGTGGAAGACACGGGAAGAAACGAAGGAGATTCGATCATGAGAACGATGGAAACGACCGCGCGGAACAGCGAAGACCTTTCCCTTCGGGACCGGAACGCGGCCAGCGGGTGGGCGTGCGCCGTCTCAGGACTCCTGGTGGGCATCGTTGCAGGGGCGGGAATCGCCGTTCTCGTGACGGGATCCCCTCAGGGACCGGAGACGCTCTTCGGCATCGGTCTTGGCGCCTTCCTCGGGCTCCTCTTCGGGCGCAAGATCGCCGCGATGGATACCATCCCTGGCGGCATCGTGACGGGCGCGTTCCTGCCGATCGGGCTCTGCCTCTTGGACGGAATCCGGAGCGGGAAGCTCGCTCGCGTGTCCGCAAACGAGCTCGCCGATCCTCGCACGCTGACTGCGCTCGGGACGACGCTCGCGATCGGCGGAACGATCGGGGGACTCCTCGTGGGATTGCGAAAGCTGATCGACTCTCGGGGACGCCGGGGTACGCAGCCTGTGGCGTGAAGGTCTACCCTTCCCACGGGAGCGGTACGGTGCAATCGACCGAGGGCCGGGTTTCGGCCCCTCCGCCCGAAAGCCCTTCCGCCCCGGAGCTTCCGCGCCTATCATCGGGACTCACCCTCCACCTCCACGCCCGGCTCAAGGCCGCGCTAGGGTCCAGACGGAATCCTCGTGCCGGGGCGATACGAGTTCGGGGAACCGTGAACCCGCCAGACGATTCGACCCTGCCCGATAACCGGACCACCCTCCGGGACGGCACGAGCCCGCGGAGCCTGTCGGCCTCGGGAGTGGCCCCCGGGACCGCGATCGGGGACTACGAGATCCTGGCCGAGCTCGGCCGAGGAGGGATGGGGGTCGTCTACCGGGCGCGGCAGAGGAGCCTCGGGCGAGAGGTCGCCCTCAAGGTCCTCTCCGGCCCCGGCCTCTCGCCCCAGGCCAGGGTCCGCTTCGAGCGGGAAGCCCGGGCGGCCTCGCGGCTGCACCATCCGGCCATCGTCTCGATCCACGAGTTCAGGCTCGGTTCCGACCTCTCCTACTACTCGATGGATCTCATCGAGGGGCGATCGCTGGCGGAAGCGCTCGGCGCCCGCAAGCGCCCGCTCGAGCCCGAGAAAGCGGCCGCGCTCGTGGCCGAGCTCGCCGAGGCGACGCATTACGCCCACCGGAACGGGATCGTCCACCGCGATCTCAAGCCTGCCAACGTCCTGATCGGGAAGGACGGCTGGCCGCAAATCGCCGATTTCGGCCTCGCCCGCTCGCGCGACGAGGCCGGACTCACCGCGAGCGGGGACGTCCTGGGGACTCCGGCCTATATGTCTCCCGAGCAGGCGCGCGGAGAGGAGGTCGGACCGGCGACCGACGTCTACGCGCTGGGGACCATCCTCTACGAGTGCCTGTCGCTGGAGACGCCGTTCCGCGGCAAGACGGTCGCCGACGTCCTCTACAAGGTGGCCCATGAGGAACCGACCGGCCTGGGCAAGCTCTGTCCCTGGCTCTCCCGCGACCTCACCACGATCTGCGGAAAGGCGATGCGGCGCGAGCCGTCCGGGCGATACGACACGGCAAGCGCCCTCGCCGACGACCTCGGGCGCTTCCTCCAGGGCGAACCGATCCGCGCCCGCAGGATCGGGGCGGCCGAGAGGCTCTGGCGCTGGGCGAGGAAGAGGAAGGCGCTCGCCGCGACCGCCGGGATGTCCGCCCTTCTCATCTGCGGCCTGGTCGCCTACCACGTCGCCAGCCTCTCCCGGCAGGTCCGCGAGACCCGGGCCGCCCGGGAGGACGCGGAGGGGAAGGCGCGAGAGCTCGCCCGGGCCCTCGACGCCCAGCGGGCGCAGAACCTCGTCTACCAGGCCGAGTCGATGCACCGGGAGGGGTACCCGATCCGGGAGATCCTCGCCCGCCTGGGCGAGGCGGAGTCGCTCCACCCGGATTACGCGCCGATCCACCGGCTCCGGGGCGTCCTCGCCTTCGAGACAGGGGACGACGATGCCGCGCTTGCCCATCTCCGGCGCGCGCTCGCCCTCGACCCGCGGGATCCCCTCATCCCGTACCATCTCTACCGGGTCTATTCCCAGACGAGCCTCCGGAACTCGCCGGAGGCGCGCCAGGCCCTCCAGCGCATACTGGAAATCCGTCCGGAGAGCGCCGCCGGCCACTACGCGAGCGCCCGGGCGCTCTCCGACGAGGCCGACGCCTGCCGGGAGAACGATCCGGCGCGGGCCCGCGAGATCTACCGGAAGGCGCTGGACGAGCTCGGCCTCTCGCTCCGCGCAGACCCCTTCTCCAGTCTCGCGCACGAGCTCGAGGGGCTGGTCCGCTTCTACCTCGGAGAGTTCGACCGGGCCATTGCCTCCCTCGACCGGGCGATCGAGATCGAACCCGGGCTCGTCACCGCCTACTACAACCGCGGGCTCGTCCTGTTCGCGCGAGGAGAGCCGGCGAGAGCGCTCGCGGACTTCGAACGCGCGGAGGGGATGCGTCCCGGGCCCCAGGACTCGAAGTTCCTCCGCGCGCGCTGCATGGCCATGATCGGCCGTGTCGAGGAGGCCCGCTCGATCCTCGCGGATCATCTCGCCCTCCACCCCGAGGACGCCGAGGGGGAGTACTGGCTCGGCGCGATCCTGGAGCAGCCCGATCCCGAGGCGGCGCTCCGAGCCGCCGGGAGGGCGTGCGAGCTCGACCCCGGCAACCCCCGCTATCTCGTCAACCTCGCACTCGAGCTCGGCAAGGCCGGACGGCACGAGGAGGCGAAGAAGGCGATCCACGAGGCCCTCTCCGCCGCCCCCCGCTCGGCCGCCGCGCGCCATGCCCTTGGGTATCTAGCCTTCCTGGAGGGGAATCTCGAAGAGGCTCTCTCCTCCTATGACGAGGCAATCGAACTCGACCCCGGACCGTTCGACTACTACAACAGCCGCGGGGTCGCGCGCCTGGAGCTCGGACGCCTGGAGGAGGCTCTCGCCGACCTCGACCGGGCCGCCGAGCTCGCCCCGCGCGACGCGCAGGTCCGCCGGAACCGAGGCTTCGTCTACCAGAAACTCGGCCGGACGAGGGAGGCCGCCATCGACTACGACGTCGCGATCGAGCTCGCCCCGGACTCGCCAGACGGCTACGGCAAGCGCGGCTTCCTGCTCTCGGTCACCGGCGACCCGGCCGGGGCCCGGCGCGACTACGACAAGGCGATCTCTATCGACGCCCGCCACGCGGAAGCGCGCAACAACCGCGGCTACCTGAACTACCTCGAGCGCCGGTTCGACCAGGCGCTCGCCGACCTCGACGTCGCGATCGAGTCCGACCCCCGCAGGGGGAGCGCATGGTCGAACCGCGGCCTCGTCCGGCTCGCGCTCGGCGACCCCGCGAGCGCCGTCCTCGACTTCCGGAAGGCGGTCGAGCTCGCGCCCGGCGATTCCACCTACGTCTTCAACCTCGGCCTGGGCGAGCTCCGCGCCGGCCGCCCCGAGGAGGCCGCGCGCGCCGCGGAGCGCTACCTCGAGCTCGCGCCCGAGGCGGCCGACGGCTGGCACCTTCTGGGCATGGTCGAGGAGGCGAGAGGCGACCGCGTCCGAGCTGCCGGCGCCTACCGCCGCGCGATCGAGCTCGACCCATCGCGAAAGGACGCGCTCGAGGAGAAGATCCGCGCGCTGGAGGCGGGCTGAGACTGATCGGAGCGGCTCTGCGAGGGAAGGAGGGAGCAACCGGCAGTACGTTCGCCGGGCCTATCGCCCCCGTCGACCTCGGCCCTTCCTCGACTCAAGGCCTTTCAGCGCCCCCTCCACATGTCCCCGATACGGCCAGTCCTCGGGGGCCACACGAAGCGCCTCCGAGAAATCGATGACCGCCTTTTCCACATCGCCTTGGTCGGCTCGGGCGGCCGCCCGATTGACGAGCGAGCTGATGGATCGTGGCTCGATCTTCAACGCTTCCGTGTAGTCCTCGATCGCCGCCCCGAGATCGCCCTTCGCATGGCGCGCGGTGCCACGGTTCATCCAGTGGCTCGAGGTGCGGGGGGCGATCTGGATGGCCTTCGTGGCGTCGGCGATCGCGCCGTCCAAATCGCCCGTATCGCATCGTGCGCAGCAGCGGTTGGTGAGTGCGTCGGCGTAGTCCGGGTCGATCCTAAGGGCCTCCGAGTAGTCTTCGATGGCGCCGTGCGCGTCCCCCGCGGCATACCGCGCCAGGCCGCGCCCGAGCACCATGCGGGAGCTCCACGGGTCGATCCGGATCGCCTGGGTGTAGTCGGCGATTGCGCCCTCCAGATCGCCCCGCTGGAACCGTTCGTTGGCGCGCTGGCCGAGCGCCTCGGAGGAGATAGGGTCTTGCATTGACGCCTCAGGAAACAGGCGGGTGGATTCTCCTTCGGTCGTGCGGTTTCTCCAAGACGGCCGAGAGGATCATACACAGGATCGGCGGAAAGCAGCGGCCTCACCGTCCGGCGGGCTGCTACGCAAGAGGGCGCGAATCGGCACCATGAATCGGCGGCGAGGGACGCCGAGGCGTTGTGCACACTCGCACCCTTTCATTATCCCCAAACCAAGCGAGTCCCGCCGGCTGCGACTTTGCCAGAAGCCCGCCGGCCGATTTTCCGGCGGGTGAAATAGCGCCAGACGCCGCGGATCTTCGTCACGCCTCGGTCGAGGATCGCCAGAGGGACGAGGCGGAGGAGCCCCCGGGCAAGTCGGGTCGAGAGAACCCGGAGCCCGAGAAGGAGAAGGGCCTCCACGACGTACCGGTGCCAGGGCAGCGGCTCGGCGGGGACGTCCTGGTCGTAGACCGGGACGGGCCGTCCGAGGCGGCGGAGGATCTTCACGCGCGCCGGGCCTCCGCGCTTCTTGTAGTCGAGGACGTTCGAGTGCATCCGGAGCGCGTCCGCCAGGGCGAGCTCCTTTCTCGCCACAAGACCCGCCTGGAAGGCGCTCTCGAAGAGCTCGTCCCCCGCCACGCTCCGGGTGATCACGACCGATTGCCCGACGCCTCTCTCGCGCTCGATCCCCTTCCAGCCGTCGCCGACCGCGACGTCCGCGAGCTCGGCGGTCTGGTCGGTGCAGGTGAGGCAGCGCGGCATCGTGTAGAAGAACGTGAGGTGGTTGAAGCCGAACTTCGAGAGGCGATGGCTGCGGCCGCTTGTCTCCTCCACCTCGAAGTTCCCGGGATAGGCCCCGGCGCGATAGTTCATCCGGGCGATTCGCCGGGGGTCGCGGATCCGGAAGCGCTCGAAGAGGCTCCGGGTGGCCTCGTAGAAGAGCATGTTCATGCAGTAGAGGCCGATCATGTATTTGATCCGCTCCCTCCAGAGGGGGATCTTCTGCTGCATCATCCGGAGGCCGTGGATCTGGCAGGGCAGCGCGACGACCGCGTAGCGACCCCGGTCCCGCTTCAACCGCTTGAGGACCGCGGCGACGGGGAGGAGCGCGTACTTCGACTGGGCGGCGCGGACGATCTCCTCCCGAGTGCGGACGACCTTGACCGCGGGCATCCAGGGGCGGTTCTCTTCGAAGTCGACGACCACGCAGCCGTCCACCCGTCCCGACTCCAGCGCGTGGAGGAGGAGCTCTGTCGCGATGCCGCCCGACGCCGCCCCGGCCACGATCTCCGGGTCGGTCGAGCGGGCGTAGAAGATCCGCCGGTAGTCGCCCAGGTACGGACTGTGACGCGTCGGATGGGACTCGCGGGCGAGCAGCGGGAAATCGACCTTGTCGCCGGGGCAAAGGTCGTAGCACAGGCTGCAATCGACGCACGGCCCCTTGTACGCGGGAAGGCAAAGGCCGGCGAAGTCCTTGACGAAGATCGCATCGGTCGGGCAGATGCCCACGCACTCCCCGCAGCGGAGGCACAGGCCCCGGTCGATCACGTTCTTCTGGAGATAGTCGAAATCGGTCATGGAGAGAGGATCCGCGCCTCCACGCGGGGACCATTCTCGCCAAAGCGGACGACGTACTCCAGCCGCAAGCGGCGCGATCGGGCGAGCTCCTGGGCGGCGCCGGCCGGGAGCGGCGGGAGTCCGTCGAGCTCGTCGGGCCGGAAGAAGCGCGACGAGGGAACGTGCAGCGACGACGCCTGGCCCTCGGCGAGGAGTTCGACCGGTCCGGCGCCCCTCTCGACGCGGAGCTCGTCCTCGACCCGCACCGCTTCGGGAGCGAACCGCACCGTGCGGGAGAGGAGGAGAGGCCACGGGGCGCGGCCGAGGATTTTTCTCTCCTTCAGCCAGCGTCCGACTCGGCCGGCAACCCGGTCGTCCCGGGCGAGCGTTGCCGTGTAAAGCTTGAAGGGGAGGATGAGCCGCTCGAGGGGGCGGGAGGAATCGACGGCGAGGAAGCGGGTCTGGACCCGCGCCACCCGTTCGCCCCCCTCGTCCCGTACCTCGCCGCCGGGCTCGGCGGGCCCTTGCGAGGCGGCCCACCGGCCATCCGCGGAGCGGGCCCGGTAGCCGAAGTGGGCGAAGACGCGGCGGGGATCGTCCGAGGTCGAGTAGACCGCGAGCGCCCCCTGGCGGGCGAGCGACAGGACCGCCCGATAGTTCGTCCCGGCGGCTGAGAGGAGCCCGGCCCGGACGAAATGCGCGGGCGGGAAATCGAACTCCTCCCGTTCCCGCGGGCGCCAGTCGGCGAGGGCGGCGAGCCAGTTCGAGGCGAAGAAGAAAGAGAGGTAGCGGTCGTCCACGCCGTCGGGGGAGAGGGCGCGGCCCCCTGCGACGGCGTCAAGGTGGCGGTCGAGGATCGCCGCCGCCTCCCGGCTCCCGCGCGAGGCGAGAATCTCCAGGCCGTGCGGGAGAAGGTACTGCGTGTTCCGGCTCCCCGTCGGGTCGCCCGCCGTCCCGTCCGGGTGGAGGAGATGCCCCGCGAAGCGGACCGCGCGGGCCAGCGGTTCCGCGAGGCCCGAACCCGGGACGAGGAGTTCGTATCGGGCAAGGTAGGTGATCGCGACCGAGAGGTATCCCAGGTCGGCCCCGCCATACTCGCGGAACCACCCTTCGTCGTCGAAGACCGCGATCGCTCGCACGAGCTTCGACTTGGCGGCCGTCTCGTAGCGCGCGAGGCCCGTGACGCGCGCGATCGCCGCGAGCGCGGCGGCCGCCCCGCACGTCTGGTTGCCGACGAGGGGGTTCTCGTGCCGGATGAGCCAGGCGCCCGCGCGCTCGAGCGCCTTTCCGACCTCGCCCTTTTCCGGTGCAGGGACGAGGTCGCCGAGGAGGAGCGTCGCCGCGGCGGCCGCGTAGGCGGTGAAGGCCGTTGCCACGAAGCTGTGCTCGTGGGCGTACCACTCGTCCGCCGAGCCGTCGCGCCCCAGCCGCCGCGCCCAGAACCGGACCGCCCCGCGCGCCCAGTGGACGGCCGTCTCCTTTCCGTGGCACGGGTTCCCCGCGAAGGGAGTCCGCGCGGCAGTCGCGAGGCCGAGCGCCGCCTCCTGGTACGAGAGCGAGGGGAACTCGACCAGCGTCTTGTAGTGCCAGAACGCCCGGTCGAGGCAGCCGAAGGTCGGGGAGGTCGGGTCCCGGTCGAGGAGCGAGAGAACTCGCGCCAAAGCGCGTCCGCCGTGCTCCACGTATGGGTTTCCCGGGTTCATGGGGTCGGGAAGGATACCCTGAAAATACGAACGGATCCGCCTTGACCGCCCTTTCTCGCCCTGTAGAATGCTCGCCTGGCTCTCCGGAGCCAGGCGGCTGCCGGAAGACAACTCCCCTGCCGCTTTGCGGCAATCAGGAGCCCCGACGTTTTCGGTATGCCAGCGCAGGATCGCCCGGTGACGAGTGGAAACGGGCCCGCGGGCTCTTGTCCGCGGGCCTTGTTCGTTTCCAGCGCGTGATAGAATCCGCCGTTCGATGAGCAACGCCATTCTCACATTCAAGAACCGCTGGTTCCGCCTCGCGGTGGTCCTCCTCCTCGTGGGAGGGCTCATCGCGATCCTGCTGGCGTTCCGCGGGGTCATGCTCCCGTTCGTCTTCGCGTTCGTGGTGGCCTACGTGATGGAGCCGCTGGTCCGGCGGATGAACCAGCGGAGCATCTTCGGGTTCTTCATGCCCCGGTGGTCGTGCGTGATCGTGATCTACCTCGCCTTCTTCGGGGTCCTGTCGCTTATCGTCATCTTCGTTCTGCCCCCGATGTACGAGGAGCTTCGCACGAGCGTCGAACGGGAGTGGCCTCCCCTCAAGGACAAGATCGACGCCTGGCTCGAGGAGCCCAAGCCCGCCCCGGACGAGGAGAAGAAGCCGGAAGCCGTCTCGGGGCTGGAGGAAGAGGAGGAGAAACCGCCGGACCCCAAGGCGGGCGAGATCTCCGCCCCGCCTCCCGTCACCCGAGAAGACCTTCGCCGCACCGATCTGGACGGCGAGGTCGCCTTCGTCCCCCGCCGGGTCGGCCCCGCGGTCATCAACCTCTATCCCGACTCCGACGCGAAGAGCCTCGTCGACGCCTACATCGAGTATCTGAACAAGAAGCGCGCGACCCCGCAGGGCGAACCCCAGCCGGCGCCTCCCACGCCGGCCTACTCGACCGCGATGGTGGTCCTCCCTGCCTGGGAGGTCGAGACCAAGGAACCGATCCCGCCGGGGCCGCGCAAGGACGCGGAGCCGAAACTCGTGACGCGCGTCGGCGCCAAGACCGAGTTCCGCGTCCGCCGCCTGGGAGCGAAGCAGGAAGGCGTCTTCGTCGAAATCGTCTATCCCGCGAGCGACGGGCTTGAGGAGTACCGGGACTGGTCGAAACGAGAGTTCGAGGAGACGGAAGAGGAGACGGGCGAGAAGGAGAAGCGCTCGAAGGTCCTCGACCTCTACGAGGTCGGGCGCGACTTCCTTCGCCACCAGACCAGAAACGGATTCAACTGGTTCAGCAAGGAAGCGGAGAGCCAGCTCCAGAAGTCGGTCGAGTACATCGGCCCGGTCGTGGGAGCCGTCTTCAAGACGATCTTCACGATCGTCCTGATATTGATGTTGGCCGCCTTCATCTCCAGCGATGTCCGCCGGATCCAGACCTTCGTCTTCGATCTCGTCCCGCCGCGGGTCCGCCCCCAGTTCGAGGAGCTCATGGGAAGCCTCGACCGCGGCCTCTCCGGCGTGGTGCGCGGCCAGCTCGTGATCTGTCTCGTGAACGGATGCCTGACCGGGATCGGCCTCAAGTGGCTCGGAGTGCCCTTTTGGCACGTCCTGACGCTGCTCGCGACCGTGCTCATGCTGATCCCGATCTTCGGCACGATCCTCTCCTCGGTCCCCGCGATCATCTTCGGCCTCACCGTGAGCTTCGGAACGGGCCTCGGGGTGCTGGCCTGGATCTGCGGGATCCACGCGCTGGAGGCCTACGTCCTCAACCCGAAGATCATCGGGCACTCGGCGCACATCCATCCGGTCCTCGTCATCTTCGCCCTTGTCGCCGGGGAGTACGCCTACGGTCTGATCGGGGCGCTCCTGGGCGTCCCCGTCGTCTCCATCGTCCAGAACCTCTTCCTCTTCTTCCACAAGCGGCTGGTGAGCGCCTCCGAGGAGGAAGCGCAGCGCACCGGGGTGTTCTTCCCGCGGCGCCCGCGGGTGATCGAACAGGAAGAAGAGGAGATCCGGCGCGCGCGGGACGAGGGGGGCAAGAAGCGCGAGAGGCCGGGGCCGGTGGATCCGCCGGATGCGGGCGGCGAGACGAGGCCGTAGCGTAATTCTCGCCGCCCTGGCCGCGCTCCACCTCGGGGGCGCCGTGGCCGGCGAGGAACCGCCTCCCGCTCGCCGGGTCGTCGTGCTCGCCTTCGACGGGGTCGACCCGGAGCTCGCCCGGCGCTGGATCGACGAGGGGAAGCTCCCGAACCTCGCGGCGCTCGCCCGGCAGGGCACGTTCGCGCCGCTCGCGACGACGAACCCCGCCCAGTCGCCGACATCCTGGGCCACCTTCCTCACCGGGACCAACCCAGGCAAGACAAGGATCTTCGGGTTCCTGCGGCGCCGTCCGGGGACTTACGAGGTCGAGCCGACCCTCGGGCGAACCGAGCCCTCTCCGTGGGCCGGGGGCCGGCGGGCGCGGCTCGCCGTCGCGGCCGGCGCGGGCGCCCTCCTCTTCCTCGTCCAGTTCGCCGCGCTCTCGCTCGCCCGCCGGAGATGGCGGCCGCGGGCGCGCGCCCTCGCCGCCCTCCCTCTCTCGGTCGCGGCGGCGGGGCTCGTCTCCTACGCCGCGCTTGCCTGGCTCCCGGAGACCGTCCCCGCCCCCGTGAACCTCCGCGAAGGGGAGCCCTTCTGGAACGACGCCGCGCGGGCGGGCTTTCCGGTCGTCGCGCTCGGGGCGCCGCTCTGCTACCCGCCCGACGAGGTCGCCGGTTGCGAGCTCCTCTGCGGTTTCGGCGTGCCCGACCTCAAGGGAACGATGGGCTACTGGACTCTCTACACGTCGGCCGTCTACCGGGAACGGGAGAGCGACTCCGGCGGCCTCCTCGTCCCGATCGCGCGCGAGGGGAGAGTCGAGTCGGCGATCCCCGGCCCCGATCACCTGCTCCTCGCCGAGGAGCGAGACCGCCTCCGCGCGCGACTCGCGGACCTCGGCGAGGAGGAGGCGGCTCGTGCCCGCGAGCGGCTCGCCGCGATCGAGAGGTCGATCGAGGTCCGGGCCCCCTTCGACTTCCAGATCGATCGCGCGGGAGGCGCGATCGATCTCGCGGCGGGAGGCCGGACTCGCCGTCTCGCCGTCGGCGAGTGGAGCGAGTGGATCTCGATCGAGTTCCGGATGAACGCGCTCCTCTCGCTCCATGGGATGGCGCGCTTCTATCTCGCGAGGGTCGTGCCCGAGGTCGAGCTCTATCTCACCCCCGTCCAGTTCCATCCGCGGGAACTCCCCCCGCGCGTCCGGATCTCCTCGCCGTCCTCGCTCGCGGGCGAGCTCTGGGAGGGGGGGGCTCGCTACCCGACCGTCGGCTGGCCCACCGCGACCAACGCGCTCAAGGACGAGCGCCTCGACGAGCGGGCATTCCTCTTGACGGCACGGCAGGAGTTCGAGTCCCAGCGGGAGCTCACGCTCGCGGCCCTCTCGCGGGACGACTGGAGGCTCCTCGTCTCCTTCTTCTACACCCCCGACCGCGTGAGCCACATGATGTGGCGCTTCCAGGATCCCCTCTCTCCACGCTACGACGCCGCGCTCGCCGCGGAGTTCGGAGACGCGATCCTCGACTCGTACCGCTGGATGGACGAGATCGTCGGCGCCGCGATCCGCCGAGCAGGCGAGGGAACCGCGATACTCGTCGTCTCCGACCACGGCTTCCGCCCGTTCAGGAAGGGGGTCCACCTCAACGCCTGGCTGCGGGACGCGGGGTTTCTCGCACTCGCCGAGGGGCCTCCCGGCGGGGGCCTCGAGCGCGCTGACTGGACCCGGACCCGCGCCTACTCGATCGGCCTCGGGGAGATCTTCGTCAACCTCGCGGGGCGGGAGCCGCGGGGTACGGTCGAACCCGCCGACTACGACCGCGTCTGCCGGGAGATCGTCCGGGGGCTGGAAGGGCTCCGGGACCCGGGCACGGGGGAGCCCGCCGTGGTCCGCGTCTACGATCGGTCGATCTACCACGGGGACCACGTGGGGGAGGCGGCCGACCTCGTTGTCGGCTTTGCTTCGGGCTACCGGGTGAGCTGGGAGACGACCTTGGGCGGGATCCCTGAGGGGATCGTCTCCGAGAACCGGAGCAAGTGGAGCGGCGAGCATGTCTCGGTCGATCCCTCTCTCGTCCCGGGGGTCTTCCTCTCGACCCTCGCGTTCGACGTCCGGGGCGGGGTCGCGGTCCAGGACATCGCCCCGACGATCCTCGCCCTCCTCGGGCTTCCTCCTCGCGAGGGGATGGACGGGCGAAGGGTCCCCATGGAGAATGAGCGACCGTGAGCGACTCTGAAAACGCCATCGCCCGCCAGGTCCGGCAGCTCCTTTCCGCGACGCGCGAGACGCTCGACCGGGTCGACGAGGACCAGGCAGCCGCGCTCCGCGATGGAGTTCGCAAGGCTCATCTCGTGTTCGTGGCCGGCGCCGGCCGCACGGGCTACATCTCCCGCTGCTTCGCGATGCGCCTCATGCACCTGGGTCTTGCCGTCCACGTGGTCGGCGAGGCCACGGCCCCCGCCCCGGGTCCGGGCGACCTCCTGCTCGCCTTCTCGGGGACCGGCGAAACGCTCTCGACCTGCGAGGTCGCCTTGCGCGCGAAGGACCTCGGGGTCCCCATCGTCGCTGTCACCGCGAACCCCAGGAGCCGCCTGGCGGGGATGGCCGGCAAGATCCTCCTCCTCCCGGCGAGCGACTCCGCCTTCCCCCTGGGGACGCTCTTCGAGGCCTCGCTCTACGCCTTCCTCGACGCGACGTTTCTCGTCCTGAAGGACGAGCTCGGCGTCACCGACGATGAGATGTCGTCTCGGCACGCGCTGGGGTAGGGGGGCTTTATCAGTCCAGTATCCCGTTCACCGGCTCGTGCGCCGGAGGCAGGTCCTTCTCGCCCAGACGCTGGCGCAGGTTGATCTCGATCGTACGGGAGAGCGCGGCGAGCGGCAGGTCGTTGGGGTCGGTTCCGAACGGGTCCTCGATCTCGTCCCCGATGGCGTCCAGGCCGAAAAAGGCGTACGAAACGAAGAGGACGACCACGGGCGTCATCCATTCCACCTGATCGACGATCCCGAAGGGGAGAGCGAAGCAGTAGAAGCCCGCGATCCGGTGAATGAGTAGCGTGTAGGCGAAAGGGAGCGGCGAGTTCAGAATCCGCTCGCACCCCCCCTGGACGTTCGTGAGCTCGATCAGGCTCTGTTCGAGCAGCGGTACGTGGAGGTCGTGGACCCAGCCTTCCCGGCGCGCCCAGCGGAGGCGCTCGCCGAGCGTCGCCAGGATCGCGATCGGGACGTTCTTCTCGACCGCCAGGCGGTCGATCTCCTCGCGGGCCAGGAACGGCGCGAGCCCCGGAAGGGGATCCTGGCTGCGTAGGTGGCACCGGAGGGCGTGCGGGTACGCCATCACCCGGTAGAGCATCTCCTTATGGAAAGCCGCGAGCGCCGGGTCGTCCTTTCCGGCGTCGACGAGGCAAAGGATCTGGCGGGCGAAGCTCCGGCAGGTGTTCACGAGCTGCCCCCAGAGCTTCCGCCCCTCCCAGTGGCGATCGTAGCTCGCGTTGTTGCGGAAGCCCAGAAAGATCGCGAGCGCGAGACCGATCAGGGTGAAGGGAAGCACGGTCAACTTGATTGTCTTGTGGTGGTCCGGCAAGCTCTCCCACACGATCGCGACCACAACCGCGATAGAGGTCGCCCCGGCGAGCTGGAGCCAGATCTTCTTCACCACGCTCCCGCGGAGCGAAAGCAGGACCCCGACCCACGTGCCCGGCTCCCGAACGATCATGGAGGGAAGCATAGCGGCCGCTCCCGCGATGTCCAGCGTCCAGCCATGACCCTCGCCGGAAGGACAGCCTACCGCCGGGGCGTGCGCCGGCCGTTCGCCGCCCGCAAGCTTCGAGGGGTGCCTGTGCGAGTCGTTCGCGCCCCGCGTGGAGTTGGGTGGCGGCGGGAGAGGCGTGGCCCGGGGGGCCGACGATCCCCTCGGATCCGAGTTTCCATTGATCTACTTCGGCGCTCTCCACAAGTAGATCCCGTTCACGACCTCGTAGTCCCCTTCGATCCGCCCGTCGATCGCCATCCCCTTCGGCTTTTCGTCCCCGAAGACCCCCTCCGCCTCCGGCTCGAATCGATGAAACGTGGTCCACCCCCCAGGACGGTAGAGCACGATCCACAACTCCCCGTCCCCCTTCCCCCGAACCTCGAACCTCGAACGCCCGCTTCCCCCCGAAGACGCGTCCGACCCCGCCAGCAATCCTGTCGTAGGAGTCATGAACTCCGAACTTCCCGTCACCCCGAAGTAGTCGTCCTCCACCATCTCGCACGTCTGGTCCGGATGAAAGGTCCACTCGCGCTTGCGCGTACTCCCCGAGTAGACGTTCCTCGTTCCCCCCCCGAACTCGAGGGTGTGGGCGCTGCTCGACTCGTAGTGATAGCGATAGCTCCCCTTGCGCATCAGGAACTGCGCCCACGTCTCCTGCGCGGGCGGCAGGTCGAACCGGCAGTTCGTCGCCACGGCCAGCGTCTCGTCCCGGAGCGCGTTGTACTCCTTCGCCGCGAGGTCCCTCTCCGCCTCCGACAGCGCGCTGTACGCGTCCGTGGCTCCGAACGCGATCCCGATGAGCAGCGTGCATCCGTCCCGCTCCACCAGCCACGCGTCCGTCCGCGCGTTCCACGCCCTCTTCTCCCGATACTCGCGGATCGTCATCCCCGCGATCTGTCCCGATCCCAGCTTCCCCACCTGGTACTGGTCCGTCCTGCGGCAGTTGTAGCTGGGCTTCGCATCCAACGCCATCCCGCGCAGCCGCTCCGTCATCCACCGCGCCAGCGTGCCCCGGGCATCCTCCGAGACGCCCGGCCGGACCTCGCAGACCACCGGGAACGTGATGTACGCCTTCTCCCCCACGCGAAGCGTGGCCAGGAGCCGGAACAGGTGCGCCTGCTCCTTTTCATCCTCCGCGTCCTTCCACGCGGCGGGAACGGTGAGCGAGAAGCAGAACCGCGCGACTTCCCGCGTCTCCGACGCAACGGCCATCGGCGCCAGGTCCCCCATCTCCCCCGCCGCGACCGGCGTCGCCTGCCGGACCGACATGACCAGGGGCGTGATGACCGACTCCTTCATCGCCACGTACTGGGCCCTTTCCTCGTACGACTCGAAGCGGAAGAAGTAGACCTGATCGCCGATCTGGAAGACCGCGTCGTAGATGTAGGACGGCAGGGCGAGGGATGCCTTCTGGACGACCCTCTCCCCTCCCACCGCGGGGACCCCCGAGGGGATCTCCAGCGGCCTGATTGAATACGACTCCAGGACCTTCAGAGCCGGATCCACGGAGGAACGGAAGCCCTCGATTTGCTTTTCCAGAGGGTCCGAGGTCGCGGGGCGCGGCCCCCACCACGCGCAATTGGAGAGCCCGTACCCATTCGAGGTCCACTTCCCGGACTCGGACGATCGGAGCCATCCCTCGGGCGGCTGGAAGCAGAGCGATCCGACTTCGCACCCCGCCTCCCTCGCCGTGACCGAACGGATCATCGGGCCGATGGCGGTCTCGACGAGCGCCCGATACGTCTCGGCGTTCGGGCACATGAAGACGAGGAAGCACACCTCGCCGTCGAAGGCGAAGGCCGCCTGGCTCGTGTAGATTGCGACACCGGCTTCCGTCGTCAGCTCGCGCTCGAACAGGACTGCCTGGACGCCCGAAGGGAACGGCATCGATTGCGGTCCTTCGGTCCGGGTCGCCTTGGCTTTGAGGCTGGTCTCGAGGGACGCGGAGCAGGTTTCGAGGAACTTCTCGAGCGACTGCGTTCCGAGTTTCGCCGGGCCGGCCCAGACGAAGCCGATGTCCTTGTCCTGCCCTTCCTTCGGCCTCCATGCCCCGGACTCCGGGTCCTTCTCCCAGCCGTCGGGCGGCACGAATCGGAACGGGCCGAAATCGACGGCGACCGCGGCCTGAGCCGGGCGGAACCGCTTGAGGGCCTCCTCGAGGTCGGCGAGGTCCTTGCCCGTCACGCCTTCCTTCTTCGCCAGTTCGATCGACTTTTCCTCGAGCGTGACGGCGTCGGCGGTGGCGCCCGTCTCGAACTTCGCGAGGGCCAGCGTGCCGAGGATTTCCCACCGCTCGTTCGCCGTCAGCTCGTTGGCGCGCGTCGAGGCCGTCAGGGCGATCTCGTTCCAGTTTCCCTTGAGACCGTCCTCGGTGAGGAGGGCCCAGGCGAAGTCGTTGAGCTCAATGGCGTCGTCGTTCCGGAGCTCGATCGTTTTCGCGGCGGCGGCCTTGGCGTTCTCTGCTTCGCCCTTGGCCGCCAAGAGCCGAAACCGGATCTCCCACGCCTGGGCGTTCGCCGGCTCGAGCTCGATCGCGCGGTCGATCGCCCTCAGCGCGAGGCCGGCGAAGTCGTGCTCCTTGGAATCGGTCTCGCGGATGCTGCTGGCGACGGAGAGAAATTCAGAGGCGTCCTTGGCTGCCTCGAATCCGGCGGTCGCCGCGGCAAAGGCCTCGGCGAGTTTCCCCTGCTCCGAGAGTGCCCAGAACTTGTAGAGGTTGCCATTCGCGGCGTCGACGGGGACCATCTTCTCGGCCGCCGCCAGGAGGCCCGCCCAGTTCCGGCTCCGGCCCGCGCCGTCGATTTCGGTCTGGAGCGCCAGCATCGCCTTCGCCTTTACGATGTCGTTGCGCCCGGCCAGGACGTCGGCGAGGACCTTGCGGAGCCCTCTCCACGGATCGCCGATCCAGGCGATCATCCCGGCCTTGTCGACGACGAAGGCGCACGGGATCCCGGTCCGGCCGGCGGCAGCCATCCACGCCCTTTGGGTCTTGTCGCCGTCGTCGAAGGCGACGGTGTAGCCCATCCCGTCGCCACTGTCCGTCACGAACTTGCGGACCGTCTCGAGGCTGTTCTTCGGGCCCTCGCTGGTCACGCCGATCACGACCACGCCCTGGTCGGCAAACCTCTTCTGGATCTCGGTCAGGAGCGGGATGCCCTCCATGCAGGAGCCGGACCAGGTCGCCCAGAACTCGACCACGACGACCTTCGATCCCCTGGCCGCGGCCAGATCGACCGCCTCGCCCTTGACCCACTCCTTGATCGAGAGCGTCGGGGCCGGGTCGCCGAGGTCGAGCGCGAAGACGGGGGCTGCCAGAACGGCCAGGACGAAGACGATCGAGACGGATCGCGTCATGTCGGACTCCTTGGCTAGGAGAATCAAGGGTAGTAGTGTCTCACATTCTCTGGCAGCAGCTTGAGCCACTCCGCGTTGGCGGAGGACCTGGCGTGCGAGCGGCGATGGCGGGAGTGAAGGCCACTTTTCGCGAAACTGAGGGCCCTATTTCGGCGCGCTCCAACAACGCGCGCCGTTCGCGGCCTGGTAGTCCCCTTCGATCAGCCCGTCGATCGCCATCCCCTTCGGCTTGTCGTCCCCGTAGACCCCCTCTGCCTCCGGTTGGAATCGATGGAACGTCGTCCAACCTCCTGGACGGTAGAGCACAATCCACAACTCCCCGTCCCCCTTCCCCCGAACCTCGAACTTCGAACGCCCGCTTTCCCCCGACGACGCGTCCGACGCCCACTGCACCCCTTTCATTCTCGGCGTCATCCCCGACGTGCCAAACTGAAACCCCGTCCCCCCGATGAAGTCGCCCTCCACCATCTCGCACGTCTGGTCCGGATGAAAGGTCCACTCCCGCTTCCGCGTACTCTCCGAGTAGAAGTTCGTCGATTCCGAAGCGGACGGGTCGAGGGTCACGGCGTTGTTCGACTCGTAGTGATAGCGATAGCTTCCCTTGCGCATCAGGAACTGCCCCCACGTCTCCTGCACCGGCGGCAGGTCGAACCGGCAGTTCGTCGCCACGGCCAGCGTCTCGTCCAGGAGCGCTTTGTACTCCTTCACCGTGAGGTCAAACAACCCCGCCTCCGACAGCGCGAGGATCGACTCCGTGTACCCGAACGCGATCCCGATCAGCAGCGTGCACCCGTCCCGCTCCACCAGCCACGCGACCGTCTCCTCGTTGCTCGTCTTGTCCGGATACTCGCGGATAATCATCGTTGCGATCTGTCCCGATCCCAGCTTCCCCACCTTGTACACGTCCGTCCTGCGACAGTTGTAGTTGGGGGCTGCTTCGCACGCCATCCCGCGCAGGCGCTCCGTCATCCAGCGCGCGAGCGTGCCCCGCGGATCCCCCGAGACGCCCGGCCGGACCTCACAGACCACCGGGAACTCGAGGCTCGCCTTGTCCCCCAGGCGACGCGTCGCCAGGAACCGGAACAGGAACACCTGCTCGTTCATGTTCTCCGCGTCCTTCCACGCGGCGGGAACGGTGAGCGAGAAGCAGAACCGCGAGACCTCCCGCACCTCCGACGCAACGGCCTTTGGCGTCACGTCCCCGAGATCCTCCGCCGGGACCGGGGTCCCCTGCCGGACCGAATAGAACAATGCCCGGATGTCCGACTCCATCGCCCGGAACTCCGCCTCATCGTCGTGCGACTCGAAGCGGAAGTAGTAGACCTGGTCGCCGATCCGGAAGACTGCATCGCAGATCCAGTCCGGAAACGCCTTCGATTCGAACTGGACCACCCTCTCCGCCATCACGGCGGGGACCCCCGAGAACGATTCCACCGGTCGCGGAGGAGCCGTCTTCAGAACCTTCATCTCCCCTTCCAAGGAGGCACGGAAGCCCTCGATCTGCTTTTCCAGAGGGTCCGAGGTCGCGGGGCGCGGCCCCAGCCACATGAACGATGAAAGCCCGTACCTACTCGATTTCCACTGCCCCGACTCGGACGATCGGAGCCATCCCTCGGGCGGCTGGAACCAGAGCGATCCCACTTCGCACCCCGTCGCCCATGCCGTGACCGAACGGATCATCGGGACGATGGCGGTTTCGACGAGCGCCCGATACGTCTCGGCGTTCGGGCACATGAACACTAGGAAGCACGCCTCGCCGTCGAAGGCGAAGGCCGCCTGGCTCGTGTAGATCGGGACACCGGCTTCCGTCGTCAGCTCGCGCTCGGACATGACTGCCTGGACGCCCGAAGGGAACGTCATCGAATGCGGTCCATCGGTCCGGGTCGCCTTGGCTTTGAGGCTGGTCTCGAGGGACGCGGAGTAGGTTTCGAGGAACTTCTCGAGCGACTGACTTCCGAGTTTCGCCGGGCCGGCCCAGACGAAGCCGATGTCCGTGTCCTGCCCTTCCTTGGGCTTCCATGCCCAGGACTCCGCGTCCTTCTCCCAGCCATCGGGCGGCACGAATCGGAACGGGCCGATATCGACGGCGTCCGCGGCCCAGGCAATCGATGCAGCCAGGAGAGAGGCCAGGAGCGCGAGAGGTGTCTTCACGACGGATCCTCACGATGGAGAGGGATCGATCAGCGGAACGCATGGGACGGTATGCCGAAGCCCGAGAGGGGTCAAGATCCCGACTGGGCAGATCGCCACGACGGGAGGGACCGGTCGAACACCGACACCTCCATCGCGTCCAGGCAAGCTCCAGGGATGCAGCCGTCCCGGGACCTCGGACTACCTCCGGCGCGGCCGCCGGCGAGGGCCGCGCCGTCCGGGAGAGCCCCCCGCCGGGGCCTCGCCCTTGAGCTCGGCCAGACGATCCCGGAGCACGGCCGCTCGCTCGAAGTCGAGCTCCTCTGCCGCCTCGCGCATGTCGCGCTCCAGGAGTTCGAGGAGTCGGTCCGGCGGGATCCCCTCGCGCTCGCGCGTCACGGGTTCGAGTTCGATCTTCCTCGCCCGGAGCCTCCGGTCGATCCCCTCCCGGATCGCCTTCTTGATCGTCTCGGGCTCGATCCCGTGGAGGGCGTTGTGAGCGAGCTGGACGCTCCGGCGCCGGTTCGTCTCGTCGATCGCGCGCGCCATCGAACCGGTGACGGTGTCCGCGTAGAGGAGGACCGTGGCGTTGACGTTCCGCGCGGCTCGCCCGATCGTCTGGATGAGCGAGGTCTCCGAGCGGAGGAATCCCTCCTTGTCGGCGTCGAGAATGGCGACAAGCGAGACCTCGGGTAGGTCGAGCCCCTCCCGGAGCAGGTTGATCCCGACCACGCACTCGATGTCGCCCTGCCGGAGCCGCCGCAGGCAGTCGACGCGCTCGAGCGCGTCCATCTCCGAATGAAGGTACGCCGACCGGATGCCCGCGCGTTCGAGGTAAGTCGAGAGGTCCTCGGCGAGCCGCTTCGTGAGCGTGGTGACGAGGACTCGCTCGCTCACGGCGGCGCGCTTCTTGATCTCGGCAATCAGGTCACCGACCTGTCCGGCCGCGGAGCGGACGTGGATCTCGGGGTCGACCAGGCCGGTCGGGCGGATGATCTGCTCGACGACCTCTCCAGAGCACTTGGCGAGCTCGTGGTCGGCCGGCGTGGCCGAGACGAAGAGAGTCGCCTCGGTCACCTCTTCCCACTCCGGGAAGCAGAGCGGCCGGTTGTCGAGGGCGGAGGGGAGCCGGAATCCGTGCTCGACCAGCGTCATCTTCCGCGAGCGGTCCCCCGCGTACATGCCCCCGATCTGCGGGATCGTCGCGTGGCTCTCATCCACGATCGTGAGGAAGGGGCGCGGGAAGTAGTCGAGGAGGCAAAAGGGCCGCTGTCCCGGGGCGCGGCCGGTCAGGTGCCGGGCGTAGTTCTCGATCCCCTTGCAGTAGCCGACCTCGCGGAGCATCTCCAGGTCGTACAGGGTTCGCGCCTCCAGCCGCTGCGCCTCCAGGAGCTTCCCGGTGCCGCGGAGCTCCGCGAGGCGTTCTCCAAGCTCCTTCTCGATCCCCTCGCACGCCGCCCCGATCCGGTCCTCCGGCAAGACGAAATGCTTCGCCGGGAAGACGAGGAGCGATTCCAGGTCCGAGATCACCTCGCCGGTGAGGGGGTTCACCTCGCAGAGGCTCTCGATCTGGTCGCCGAACATCTCGATCCGCAGGGCCTCGTCCTCCTCGTACGAGGGGTAGACCTCCACGACGTCCCCGCGGGCGCGGAACGTGCCGCGCTTGAAGTCGTAGTTCCCGTTCTGGTACTGCATCTCCACGAGGCGTCCGAGCAACCGATCGCGCTCGATCGTCTCGCCGACCGCGAGCGAGAGCAGGAGCTCGGTGTAGTCCTCCGGCGACCCCAGGCCGTAGATGCAGGAGACCGACGCCACGATCACCACGTCCCGGCGGGAGAGGAGCGCAGACGTCGCCGCGAGGCGGAGGCGATCGAGCGCGTCGTTGATCGAGGCGTCCTTCTCGATGTAGACGTCTCGCTGCGGGATGTAGGCCTCGGGCTGGTAGTAGTCGTAGTAGCTCACGAAGTACTCGAC